>JBBQEG010000174.1:0-10658 GCA_038320495.1 Opitutales bacterium
GAGGAACACTCCCCGCGACCGATGATGGCGAGTTCACGCCCAGTGTATTCACCGATAAGTACGGTGATTTTGGAGGTGCCGATCTCGACGGCGCCGATGAAGGTGGTTCTAGAGCTCACGTTGTTTCTTCGAAGGTGGAAAAATATTGAATCCCGGCGCAAATGCCGGGCGCTCTGCGTCCCGGTCCGCTGGTATCAACTCAACCATGACAGGAACTTCGCGGCCGAGCGACAAGTCGATGCGCGCCCGCGCCACCGGCATCGCCGCCAGCTTTTCCGTCATGTAATCAAGCTTCGCCAGCTGCAGGAAAAAATCCATCCGCCCCGAAAAGATGATCGTCGATCCGTCTTTCGTGGTAACCTCGATCTCCCGATCAGCCTCCAGCCGTGCCAGTGACACGACCTGCCAGGACCGGTACAAATGCCCCGCCTCGTATTGCGCCCGCGCCAGCAGATCGGAAATAACATCCATCCCCGCGATCGGCCGGAACCCGGCGCCTTCCGGTGTGAGTGAGAACCCCCCCAGCCAGGGCAGCGTCTCCAGCATGAGGGGGTCGTAATTACTGCCTGAATACACGACCCCGTCGCGCGCCACCAGAAACGTCTCGGGCCGTCCCGCCAGATCCACCTTGATCCGCGCCACCGGCACCCGCTCGGTGATCTGAACCGTCAAACGATCCGGAAAATTGCGCGTGAGCGTCGCCGTCAGCACTTGCCCATCATCGAGCAGCCGCGCCTGCAACCGCTCGAGATCGAGTTCCATCAACGAAATTCCCGGACGCAGCGCGAGCGTCCGTACCAGCCAGGTCTCATCCAGCACGCCGCCCGGTGAGGTTCGCAATTCCGTCCGCTTCACCGGCACCGACTTCGCCGCCGCAGGCATTGTCCGCGAGTTTTCCTGCAATGCACCCAGCACCTGCCAGGCGCCCCAACCGAGCGCGGCCAACAGCACCAGCCCCGCGCCCGGCCGCAGGGTCGCCATCGCCAAACGCCAGCGACCACCGCTCGACATGGTGCGCGGTTTTACTGGCTGAGGAATATCTCGCCAGGAACGCGAAGCAGGAAGGTTGAGCAGAGGGGAATTCACGAACGAACAGGAGCAGTAGGGGCAGCAGCCATCGCGGAATGAAAACGCTCGATCGCGGGCAACACCAGGTTCCGGACTAACGCCGTAAAATCCATCCCCGCGCAACGCGCGCTCATCGGCAGCAAGCTGGTTTCTTTCATGCCCGGAAGGGTATTTATTTCCAGCAAATAAAGCTGATTTGTTGTAGAGAGCATGAAGTCGATGCGCGCATAGTCACGGCAGCCGCACGCCGCGAAGGCTGTCTCCGCCGCCAACTGCACCGCTGCCGTCATCGCGGGATCGAACGGTGCCGGGGCAAAATACTCAGTCAGGCCCTTGGTGTATGTACTGGTGAAATCATACACTCCGGATTTCGGCCGGATCTCGACCACGCCCATCGCCGTACCACCCAACACTCCGACCGACAGCTCGCGCCCGATGATGCGTTTCTCCACCAGCCAGCTGCCGCTCGAAATCTCCCGCAGCCGGTCCTCCAGTTCCGCGCGCGTTGACACCAGACTCAAGCCCACACTGCTGCCTTCATTATTCGGCTTCATCACCAGACTTTCGCCCAGTTGAGCTACGATCGCGTCCGTGGTCGGCTTGTCCCTCCCGTCGAAACTGAGTCCGGGCACGACCTGCACACCGCGCGCCGCCGCCGACTCTTTGGTCCGAGTCTTGTTCATCGTCAGCGCACTGCTCTCCGCCGCGCAGCCCGCATAGTGAACCCCCGCCGCATCCAGCAAACGCTGCATGCCGCCGTCCTCTCCAAACGTGCCGTGCAAGGTCGAGAAGACGACATGCCGCTGAGGATCGATCCCGGGCGGAATCGCGTTTGTATTCAGCTCGAAGAGCCGCGTCGGAAATGACCGCGCCAAAGCCACGGCCGAGGCCCGGCCTGAGCCAAGTGATACGTCCCGCTCCGCGGATGTGCCGCCCGCAAAAACCGCCACGATAGGCATCGCTGTAGTCATAAAACGTCCTCCCATTTCTGGCCGTAGAGCAGCACCTCCGGCTGCAACTCGACGCCTTTCATCTGGCTCACCCGCGCGCGCACCCGCCGCACCAGCTCCAACACATCGGCCCCTTGCGCGTGTCCGCGATTCACAATGAAATTCGCGTGAACCAACGACACTTCCGCGTCGCCCACGCGTTCTCCTTTAAGCCCACATTCGTCGATCAGCCTCCCCGCCGAATCGCCCGGCGGGTTCTTGAAAATACATCCCGCACTCGGCTCCCGCGGCTGACTCTCGTGTCGCTTTTTCCGATACACGTCGATCTGCCGGCTGATCGCCGTCACATCGGCTTGCGCCGCCGGGCGCAAGAGCGCTCCGAGCGCAATCGCGTGCTGCAACTCGGCACAGTGCCGATACTCCACATGCATCTCCGCCTTTGCCCAGGTCCGCACCGTGCCATCCAGCGCGATCACTTGGACTTCCTCGACAACGTCGAACATCCAACCGCCCATCGCCCCGGCATTCATCCGCAAGGCGCCTCCCACATTGCCCGGAATTCCTTCGAGGAATTCAAATCCCACCAGGCCCGCTTTGGCTGTCAGGCCGCAGAGGTTCTTCAAACGCAACCCCGCCCCCGCCCAAACTTGGCCGTTCGCCCGTGCCTCAAACCCCGACCACGTTTCGTGGGCCAGCGACAGCACCAGCCCGTTCACCCCTTCATCAGGCACAATGAGATTGGAACCGCGTCCCAGAATGAACACGTCGAGCTGTCGTCGCTGCGCTTCCCGCAGTAAAATTTGCAGGTCAGCCAGACTCGCCGGCTCCGCGTAAATCCGCGCCGCACCCCCGACCCGCAGCGTCGTTTTCGTCGCCAACGGCTCTTCCCGTTTCACCCGCGTCTCCGGACCCACGAGCCCCTTGAGCGCGGAGCCGAGCTCGTCCCAACGCAGGGTCGCAGCTTCCTCCGCCCGCCGCACGTTTAGCCACTCGCGCGCTTTCCGCTCGATGTCGCCTGCACCCACAAACGCCACCAGAGCGCCCGTCACCACCTCACGAGACAACGCCCGCGAAAACTCCAACTCGCCGGCCGGAAAATAACTCACCGGCAAGGTCGCCGCCATCCGCTTTAACTCGGCGTAAATGTCCGCTGTGGTCCCGCCGACGATCGGAGCCTCCCCCGCGGAATAAACATCGAGCAGATGCACGCTGTCCGCCATCGTAAGCGCCGCGGCAAACTCCGTCTTGAACTGCGCAGTCCGGCTGAACCGATGCGGCTGAAAAACCACGATCAGGCGCCCGACCCCCGGAGCAACCCGCCGGCGCAAGCTGCCGAGCAAGGCACGAATCTCCGCCGGATGGTGCGCGTAATCCTCGAGCACGGTAATTCCGCCCGCCGCATGCAGACACGCCTGCCGCCGTCGCACTCCCGGATGCTCCGCCAGCGACTGCGCCGAAATCGTCGCACCCATCAACTGCACCGCCGCGAGCGCGGCCGCGGCATTGGCGGCATTGAACTCGCCCCGCGCCCGCACCTGCAGGTCCAACGGACTGAATTCGCCGCTGAGCCGCAACGTCATCGACTCCCCCGCCTCCGCCACGATCTCGCCGCGAAAATCCCCCGCTCGCCCAAAACTCGCCACCCGGGGAACGTCGCGATCCGGGATCGCGCCCGCGACTCTGGTCGTGGCGCCCTCACTGGAGAGGGCGCTCACCACCCGGGCGCTCAGGGCACACACATCGCTCACGAGCACCGTCCCTCGCGTCCGCGCAAACAACGCGCGAAACGTCGCTTCGAGATCCGCCACGCGCCGATAATGATCCGGGTGATCCCAATCGAGATTCACCGTCACCGTAATCTCCGGCGTGAAACGCTCGATCGTGCCATCACTCTCGTCGATCTCAGCCACGACCCAATCACTCGCCCCGATTCGCGCCGGAGGGGCGTCATCGGTAAATAATCCTCCGACAATATAACCCGCCGGAAAGCCGGCCTCCCGCAGCGCCGTCACGAGCATCGCGGTCGTCGTGGTCTTGCCATGCGAGCCGCACACCGCGACGAGTCGCTTCTCCCGCGTGACTTCGGCCAGCAACTCACCGCGGCGGACCAACGGAAGCGCCCGGGTGCTTGCGGCGGCCCACGCCAGATGCGTCGGCCGAATGGCCGACGAATACACCACCAGTTCGGCATCATCCGGAATGCTCGCCAGCACGACGCGCTCCCGCTTGAGCAAGGCCCGCACCTCGGGCGTCAACGCATCGTCTTCGCCGGTGACGACAAATCCGGATTGCGCCAGGTAAATCGCCAGCGGGCCCATGCCCATGCCACCGACTCCCACGCAATGAATGCGTCGGACGTCGCGACCGAATAAAGCAGGACGTGCAGCCGGTCTCATGGGTTTAGGCCGGAGCCATTTTGAAACCCGAGGGATGATCGCCGCGGGCGATGCCTTCGAGATCGGTGAGCATCAGGTCAAGCGAGTTCGCCCGATCCATGCGCTGCAGGTTGCTGCGGAATTTGCGCAGCAGCCAGTCGTTGAAAATAATATCCATCACCTCGCTTCGGAGCGCCGCGAGGCGGGTTTGCGGCACCACAATCCCGCCACCCTGACGCTCGAAATACGCCGCATTCGCCCGCTGGTGATCGTCCGCGGCTTGTGGATACGGCACCAGAATTGCCGGGGTTTCACAGCGGATGAGCTCAGCCAGCGTGCCGGCGCCCGCGCGCGAAACCACGAGATCCGCCGCCGATAACAATTCGGCGATACGATCACTGAAGGGCATGAACACACTGAGGACCGGCTCGCCCGACCGTGCCTTCAATTCCACGACGCTTTCCTGTCCTTTGCCAAGTCCGGTGACGACATACATCTGAATCCCGTCCTCGGCGAACGCGGCAAGATGGGCGCGAGCCCAGTCGTTGAGTGAAGCCGCTCCCTGACTGCCACCCAGCAACACCAGCAGCCGCTGGTTCGGGTCGAGTCCAAGCGCCGCCCGCGCCGGCCCCTGCGGCATTCGCACGATCTCCCGGCGGACTGGCAGCCCGACCTGACGCGTCGCCAGAGTTCGGATACCAGGAATACGAATCCCCGGCGGCAGGTACACCCGACGGGCCAGTCGCCCGAGCGTGCGGATCGCGAGACCCGGCACGCGATTGGACTCGTGCAACGCCGCGGGGATCGCCGCGACCGACCCGGCGAGAACGAGCGGAGCCGACGTGAATCCGCCAAAGCCGACAATACAGTCCGGTCGCACCCGGCGCAGAAGCCGGACACAGAAGACGAAGGCCTGGGCCTGCGAAACCACGCAGCGCAAAAACTGGGCGGGCCGCCAGCCGAAGCCGGTTCCGGGCATCCGCTCGAATCGTAATTGCGGATACTTCTCGCTGAGCCGGGCATCGACTTTCTTCTGACTGATCAACAACAACGCCTCGTGCCCGCGCGCGCGCAGGCCTTCCGCCAGGGCGATCCCGGGAGAAAGATGGCCGCCGGTGCCACCACATGAGATGATGAAACGGCTCATGCGAGCACCTCACGCATGGTGCGGGCGTCCTCATGCAACGTCGCCCGTCCCCACGTTCGATGGGTGTTCCAGATCACGCCGAGAAGCAGCCCCATCAGGAGCAAATTGGAGAGCCCCGCGCTAATGAAGGGAAGCGACATACCCTTGGTGGGGAACACGCCCGTCACCACACCGATATTAATGATGCCCTGCATACAAATCAGGAGGATGCAGCCAGCCACCAGCAGATAATGAAACAGGTTGGGAGCCCGCCGCAAATGCATGAGTCCGCAGACGAGAATGGTGGTGAACAAACCCACTACTCCGAGCGTGCACCAGAGCCCGAGTTCTTCACCGATCACGGAAAAGATGAAGTCAGTGTGCGCCTCCGGCAGATAACTGAGTTGCTGCCGACCCTGGCCCAACCCGGAGCCCTCAATCCCGCCCGCGGCATACGCGGCCAGCGCCTGACGGAGTTGATAGGATTTCTCCTCGCTGAGAAACTCCATCATGCGTCGCAGCCGGTTCGGAGTATACATCACGAGGACCGAAAAACCGGCCACCACGACAAAAACCGTTGGGACAATATAGCGCCATTTCGCGCCGGCCAGAAATACCAGCACAAGGCCGACCGCCATCATCAATGCCGCCGTCCCGAAATCAGGCTCGAGCACCACGAGTGCGGCAAAGCCGCCAATCAGCGCGAGCGGAAAAAAAAAGCCGCGGCGAAACTCCGCGATCCGCGTCTGGTTGAGTGCCAGGTAATGCGCGAGGCAGAACACCAGCCCAAGTTTCGCGAACTCCGAAATCTGGATACGCAGCGATCCAATCCCCAGCCAGCGCCGGCTTCCCTTCACTTCGACGCCGATATGCGGGATCAGCACCAGCACGAGGAGAACACCCATCGCGCCCGTAATCCACCAGGCATAACGACGCGCGTAGTCCAGGTTAATCCGACTTGCCACCAATCCCACCAGCGCCGCCGCCACCACGCCGATCAGTTGCTTGTTCAGATAAAAATACGGCCCCTGTTTGAGCCACGCACTCGCGCTGAACAGAATCGTAAGTCCAAGCGAGGTCAGCCCCAACGCACACACGACGATAATCGTCGCAGGGTTGAAGAGTGAGCCTGCCGGAGGCGGCAATTGGGCCAAACGGTCGGTGCGCATGAGCGAGCGCGACGAAGTCGAGGCGTGGGTGGGCGGAGCGTGAAGGAAGGTTTAGCGCGGTGCCGCCGATTAGTCCTTCGGAGCCGGGGCGATCGGGCTCTCGTCGATCCGGATCAACGGAACTTGCGGCGACGGCGAAGGTTGTTGAGAGGAAGGCTCAGGCTCGATCGCGATTACGGCCGGAGCACTTGACGCTGGCCGTGGAGTCGGAGCGGGTGGCGGTGTCGAAGTCGCGGGCGTTTGGGAAGTGGACGACTTCCTGGCCGCAGTGGCCTGCCAGCCGGGAATAATCAACTCCGTGCCGGCACGAATTTTCGCCGGATCCGAGATCTGATTCGCGACGGCGATGTCGCCGGCCTTGACGCCATAATTACGCGCAATCACGCCGAGAGACTCACCTGATTTGACGACGTGCTTCATCGTCGCCTGGCCAGCCGCCCTCGGAGCGGCGGTCACCACGGCTTTCGGGGCGGTTTCGACCTTACTGCTGGCCGCAACCCCAGGCGCCGCCGTCTTGGCCGGGATCAACAACTTCTGCCCCGGCTTGAGGCTGCTTTTCGCGTTCATGTTATTGGCCGCGGTGAGTTGAGCGACGGTGAGGTCATGCTTGCGGGCGATCGCCCAAAGGCTGTCGCCTGCCTTCACGACGTAGGTCGACACGGGCGTAACATCGGACACCGCTTCCGTGACCAGCGTGCCGGCGACGGGCGTGCCAGGACGCGTGGGGGTGAAACGCCCATCCGGAGCGGCCGTAGCGGGAGCATCGGGATTGAACGAAACCACGGAGGTTCCACCCGACGACTTGCCGCCGGAAGTGTAATAGGGCGAGTCGGAAACAGCCGCTGGCGCTGCGGAAATCGGCGACTCTGCGGTGTCGGCCGGGCGGGGCAGGCGCTTGGTCGTCGAGCTGCAGCCCGGATTGGCAAATATCAGGATCAGAGCGAATACGTGGATACCGGCAACAATGCCGAAAATCTTCAGGATTTTCATAGGAGGAGTGATAGACGGGTTGTGAAGTGAGGTGGAGGCGAATGCTACCCCAAACTGGGCGCAGGTGTATCGAGATTTCGCACCAACGATTCGAATTGGTTCCCCCGGTCTTCGTAGCTGCGGAACATGTCGAAACTTGCGAATCCCGGACTCAGTAAAACGTGATCGCCAGGCTGCGCGAGTTCCGCGGCCCGACGCACTGCTTCCGCGAGCGTCGCGCACCGGCTATGGGCGAGCCGAAACGTGGAGGCATGAAACGCCAGGTCCGCGCCGGTCTCGCCGATGAGCACCCCATGCTTCAACCGCCCCGCGATCCGATGCACGAATCCCGCGATGTCGCCCCCCTTTGATCGTCCGCCCGCAATCAAAACGACCGGCGCGTCGAAGCCCGCGAGAGCCGCCTCCACCGCGTGGAAGTTGGTCGCCTTGGAGTCGTTCCAAAACGTGATGCCGTCGACTTCGGCCACGCGGGCCAGCCGGTGCCCGCCCACTCGAAAACTCGCGGCCGCGGAAAAGAGTGCGGCTGGCTCAAACCCGTTCGCCTGCCACCAGGCGGCGGCCAGGAGAAAATTTTCCCGCTGTGGGTAGTTATTGAATACGGTCGAGGCGAGTCGCGGATCCGCCGGTTGCTCCTCCGTGGCCACGCTGACCATCCCGGTCAGAGGTCGATCGAATTTCCGCGCAAACCGTTGCACCGACGTCCCCAGGAATGCGGCCCCGGGAGCCGTCTGCACCACCAGCCGCCACTTGGCTCCAAAGTAGCGCTCGAGTGTGAGATGACGCTCGAGATGATCTTCGCCGAAGTTGGTCCAGAGCGTCGCTTCGGCCTGGAAATGGCGGAACGACTCCGCTTGAAAGGAGCTTACTTCACAAATTGCAAACGCGTCGGCGGCGCCGCCGGATTGCTCGGCCACAAGGCGTGAAAGCGGATAGCCAATATTTCCTGTCGCAGTGGCCCCGCAACCATGGCTGCGGAGCGCATGCGTGAGAAATTCAGTCAGCGTCGTTTTCCCATTGGTGCCGGTGATCGCGACCACTCGACCGCGCCAGAACAAGGACGCAAAATCCATTTCGCCCCAACACTCGGCGCCAGCCGCAGCGGCCGCCGCGAGCCACGGGTGCTCGGAGGCAAAACCGGGAGAGTAAATTACAAGGGCGTGCCGGCGGGCGGCGGCCGGGGTGAAGTCTTCGCCCTCGTCCTTGCGTTGATCATATAACACTGCTTCGACCCCGAGTGCCGCGAGCAGTTGCCGCACGCCCTGCCCGCTCGCGCCGCCGCCCATGATCGCGACGGATTTCGCGAGCAACGGCCGGAGAGAGTCGGGCAGGATCAAGGACATGTGCGGTGCTCGCGACTCAGCCTTGGAACGAGGACCTCGCAGCCGTGTGGCCCCGGGCCCGGTTCGCCTCCCAGATGCGCACGAAGGCGCGATTTCCCATCACCACTCCCGGCGCAGCGACGGCGTTGGAATTGATGACACGGGCACGGATCAGTTCGCTCTCCACGGGGCGGAGCGGACGGAACGGAGCATGGTCGGTAGGTTTTCTAGCCTGTTTCATCGTCATCGGAGTTTAAGTGTGGCAAGGCTCGCGAGCGCGCAGCCTAACGAAAGAACCCAAAAGCGGAGGACGACCTTCGTTTCAGGCCAGCCCTTCTTCTGAAAATGATGGTGGATCGGCGCCATCAGGAACACCCGCCGACCTTCGCCGAACCGGCGTTTGGTGTACTTGAAATAGCCCACCTGCGTCACCACCGAAAGCAGCTCCATTACAAACACGCCGCCGGCAATCACCAGCGTGAGCGGCTGATGGATCATAAAAGCCATCACGCCAAGCAGGCCGCCGAGCGCCAATGATCCGGTGTCTCCCATGAAAACCTCGGCCGGGTGCGAGTTGAACCAGAGAAACGCCATGCAGCCACCGATCAGAGCACCACAGATGACACTCAGTTCCCCTACTTTCGGGACATGACTCATCAGCAAATAATCCGAGTAAATGACATTACCCGCGAGGTACGCCATGATGCCCATTACAAGCGCCACCGTGATCGTGCATCCCACGGCGAGACCATCGAGTCCGTCGGTCAGATTGATCGCGTTACTAAAGCCGACGATCCAAAGATAAATCAACACCAGCAGCATCCACCACGGCATGTGTTTGATCACCGCCTGCTTCACGAACGGCACCCAAAACTCGCGAATCTCCGTGGCGCTGTCCGGATGCAGCAGCAACACCGCGAGCGCGCCGAAGGTCGCGAGCGATTGCCAGATGAGCTTTTCCGTGGACGAGATCCCGTTGCGGTTCTTGTGCACGACCTTGAGGTAATCATCGCGAAAGCCGGGCACGGTCAGCGCCGCATACACAAACAAGCTCGTAAACACCCACACGTTCGGCGCGGCCCAGAGCAGCGACCCGAAAAAGACAGAAATGAAGATGATCAAACCGCCCATCGTGGGCGTGTTCTTCTTGTCGAAATAACTCGCTCCAAGTGCACCCGTGCGGTCGTCAATATAGCCGTGGCCGAATTTCAGCTGCTTGAATTTCCGGATCATCATCGGTCCGATGGCGAAGCCAATAATCAACGCGGTCAGGGCGCCCAGCGCAGTCCGGAGCGTAATATAGCGCAGCAGCCGAAGGGGGCCGAAGTAATCGGAATAATCTGCGAGATAACTCAGCACGAGAGAGGAAGTGAGGTCTGCACCTCGAGGATTTTTTCCAAGTGATAGCGGCGACTGCCTTTCACAAAAACGGCCCCGTGCCACTCGGCCACCGCCGCGGCCACCGACTCGAGGGACGACACAATTCGGAATTGATCGGTGACATTTCCCTGCTCGAGAACACCCGCGCACACCGCGTGGGCATGCGTCCCAATCACGAACAAATAGTCATTCGGCCGCAGCGTCAGCAGGCGTCCCAACGCATGATGATACGCCGCCGCTTCGGGGCCGAGTTCCTCCATGCCCCCGATCACGTAGAGCCG
>JBBQEG010000175.1:0-10583 GCA_038320495.1 Opitutales bacterium
GCCCGAAACAGGCCGGCGGCAACGCGATCCGCGAGATCCTGGTGCGATGCCGAGACGATTCTGACGTCCACCGGGATGGACTGTTCACCGCCGACGCGAGTGATCTCGAGTTGTTGGAGTACACGCAAGAGCGACACTTGGGCATGGGCGCTCAGGTCGGCGACTTCGTCGAGGAAGAGGGTCCCGCGGTGCGCGAGCTCGAACTTGCCCAAACGTCGACGATGGGCACCGGTAAAAGAGCCTTTTTCATGACCGAACAATTCGCTTTCCAGGAGTGATTCGGGAATGGCGCCGCAGTTTAACGTGACGAAGGCGTGCGCGGCGCGAGGGCTCAGGCGATGCAGCCAGGTCGCGACGAGTTCCTTGCCGGTGCCGGATTCGCCTTGGATGAGGATGTTAACATTCCGGGGAGCCACTCGCTCGATCAGATCGAAAACTTTTCGCATCGGCGGGCTGCGCCCCACCATGTTCCCAAATCCCGCGTGTTTATCGTCGCGGCGGACTGGCTCGATCGCTGCGCTTTTGAAATGGCGGATCGTGGCTGAGACGCTTTCCTGGACGGGAAGACGTTCGAAAACGCTTCCGCCTCCATAACCTTGGACGTCGGTTTGCCTAATGATTTGTTCCAGATCTGCGGGGGTTGTGGCGGGTCCGCCGAAGGCGATCGTAAAGGGCTCATTCCCGCCACTTCGCGCTGCGGCTTGCATCGCCCGCAGTTGCACCAGGCCCTGCTGAAGTTGATCACGATGCTCATGCACGTCCGCGACTTCGCGCGTGAGCCCAATGGCGAGGACCACCGCATCGACCTTCGCCGCGCCAAAAGCGCGCGCGGCCGCCAGGTCGACCGCGAAGCCCAAAGTGGCGAACCCAAATTCTGCCGCAGCCTGCAGCATCTCGACTTCGCGGCTGACTCCGACACCCTCGTTTTCCATCAGCTCGCGCAGGCGTCCATCCACGAAGCTCACCGCCGGCCAGTTGGTGATTCCGGTGACGCCGAGATCTTGTAGCACTCGAAAGCGTTCGGCCATGCCGCGGGTCGGATCGCCGGCGAGTACGCCGGCGACGAGCGGAAGTTTTCGGCGGGCTGGCAAAATCTGAGTTCGCAACAGCTCCTCGGTTTGGTCGTTTGCATTCGCGTATGCCAGGAACGAGGCGAGCGAGCCGGTGCCCATCGTGCGATAGGCGCCGGCGCTGAGCACGAGCAGGAAATCCGCTCCCGCTTGGGAAGCGTATCGTGCAATCTGTCCGGAGCCCGCCACTACGGCGACCAAGCGAGTACCGGTCGTGCGCTGCTCACGGAAGAGATTCCGAATGGGATTTTCGGTCATGGAAAAGGGTGGATACCGAGTGTTCCCCAAGTCGCCAGAAAAATATCCAACGACGTATACACTTAGGGGCGTAGATGGGCAGATGAAAACCAAAATACTAATATAGATAGATACTTATGAAACTGCCGATGGCGATGGCACACGAACTGGTAGGAGAAACGAATCCCCTTTAACCCTATGGGCAATTCCCCTGCAAGTCGTTCATCTCTCCTGCAAACATTCCGCGCCAAGCTTGCGCGCGGTCAGGTCATTCTCGGTGCCGGTGCGGGCACGGGTATTTCCGCCAAGTGCGAAGAGGCGGGCGGAGTCGACCTGATCGTCATTTACAACTCCGGCCGCTACCGGATGGCGGGCCGCGGGTCGTTGAGCGGATTGCTGGCCTACGGCAATGCGAATCAGATTGTAAAGGAAATGGCGTCGGAGGTTCTGACGGCGGTCCGTCACACCCCGGTAATCGCCGGGGTGAACGGCACCGACCCCTTCATGCTCCGGGAGCATTTTCTGCGGGAGCTCAAATCCATGGGCTTCGCCGGTATCCAGAATTTCCCTACCGTGGGTTTGATCGATGGCGTGTTTCGCCGGAATCTGGAGGAGACCGGCATGAGTTACCAGCTGGAGGTCGAGTGTATAGCGGCAGCCCGCGAACTGGATTTGCTGACGACCCCTTATGTTTTCAATCCCGAGGAGGCGCGGCTGATGACGGAGGCCGGAGCGGATATTGTGGTGGCGCACATGGGATTGACGACGGGCGGGAACGTTGGGGCAGAAACGGCCAAGTCGCTCGAAGACTGTGTGCCGGAAGTTCAGGCCATCATCACGGCCAGTAAGAAGATTCGCCCCGATGTTCTCGTGCTTTGCCACGGTGGGCCGATTTCGGCGCCGGCGGACGCTCAATATATGTTAGAGCGCACGCGTGGACTGGATGGCTTCTATGGGGCGAGCTCGATGGAGCGCATTCCGACGGAGAAGGCGCTCACGGCGGAGGTCCGGCAATTCGCCAGGCTCGAACTCGGGCCCCGACTCGCCCCGGCGGCTGTAGCAGGCTCTGCGCTGGTCCAACCTGCAACCCGGAGAAAGGCGGTGGCACAGTGAAGACCATTGCAGTCATTGGAACCTTCGATACCAAGGGCGAGGAACATGCCTACGTGGCGGAGTGTATTCGCATTCGCGGGCATAACGCTTTGCTCATTGATCTCGGCGGACAGGGCGAACCGCAATGTCGGGCCGATATCAGCTGTGAGGAGGTGGCGGCTGCGGGTGGGATCGATCTGGATGCATTGCGGAAGCGGGCGGACCGCGGCGTGATGGTGGAGGCGTTGGTGGGAGCTGCTCCGAAATTTCTGGCGCGACTGCAGGAGACGAGGCGCATTGATGGCGTCATCTCACTGGGTGGGACCGGTGGAACCGCGATTAGCACTGCAGCCATGCGTGCGCTGCCCTTGGGTTTCCCGAAAGTCATGGTGTCCACGGTGGCAGCGGGAAACGTCGCACCGTATCTCGGCGTGAAGGACATCGTGATGGTGCCCAGTATTGTGGATGTGGCGGGCTTGAACCGGGTGTCGCGGGGTGTGTTTGCCCGTGCCGCCGGAGCGATCTGCGGGATGGCGGAGGCGGCGGAGCGGACCGAGGACGACAGCCAGCCGGCGAAGCCGCTGGTGGTTGCCAGTATGTTTGGGAACACGACAGCTTGCGTCGAACGAGCGCGCAAAGCGGTCGAAGCCGCAGGCTATGAAGTTTTGGTCTTTCATGCCACGGGCACAGGAGGGCGTACCATGGAATCGCTGATCGAGTCCGGAGCGGTGGCTGGGGTTCTTGATATAACGACCACGGAATGGGCGGATGAGCTCGTTGGCGGCGTATTGAATGCCGGGCCGAACCGGCTCGAAGCCGCAGCGCGGAGCGGCGTTCCTGCGATCATCGCACCCGGTTGCCTCGATATGGTTAATTTTGGCGCACCGGAATCCGTTCCGGAAAAATTCTCCGGCCGCCGATTCTATCATCATAACCCACAGGTGACCCTGATGCGCACAACCCCGGAAGAGTCCACGCAACTCGGCCGGATTCTGGCGGAGAAGGCGAATCTCTCCCGTGGCGCCGTCACCGTTCTGATTCCGCTTCGCGGCATCAGTGTCATTAGTCAGGAAGGAAAGCCTTTTGCGGACCGGAAAGCCGACGAGGCGCTCTTTGCTGCCATTCGCGAAAATCTGCGTCCGGATATTCCCGTGATCGAGGTCGATTGTGCAATCAACGATCCGGTATTTGCCGATGCCTGTGCCGACGCGCTGCTCAAGTCGATGCGACGCTGAAGAGATTTGGTTACTCACTTTCCCCAAGGAGGCGCCGGCTTCCTCCCCCACAATCCCTGCTACGACCTAGTCGAACTCACACTCCTGCTATGAACCCCACTATAATAAACCGAAGAATCTTCCTTCCTGCGTTCATCTTCGCGATCACGTTCGGATTTGCCCTGAATCTCTCCGCGCAACGTACCGCATCCACCGGCACCATCTCGGGGACGGTGAGCAACGCCGAGAAGAAAGTGTTCCTCCGTGGCGCTCGAGTCGAAGTGCCGTCCCTCAACCTCACGACCTTGACGGATACTTCCGGGCACTATGAATTCCGCGGAGTGCCTCCGGGAACCTACGATGTGTCGGCTTCCTATCTCGGCCTCGATCCCCAAAAGCAGTCGGCGGTGGTGACTCCGGGCGAGCTGGCCGTCACCCGGTTTGATCTCACCTCGGGAGTGTACATCCTCGACGCCTTCAAGGTGCAGAGTGATCGAGAAGGGCATGCGGCCGCAATTACAGAGCAGCGGAACGCCACCAATTTCAAGAACGTCGCCACCGTGGAATCATTCGGAACGCTGCCGCTGGCGAGCGCCGGGGAAATCTTTTCCCGGATGCCGGGAGTGGCCGCCTCGGGGGTGGAGACAGATGGGAGCATCGTGGGTCTCAGTATCCGAGGCATGGCTCAGGAACTGAACACGGTGACAATCGACGGCACGGCGCTTTCCACTCCGCCTCTGGGGATGGGTCGTGGGCTCCGGATGGATACGATTAACGCCGCGATGTTCGAGCAGGTCGAAATCATCAAGGGCCAGACGCCTGACCGGCCGGTCGATTCGTTGGGCGGTACAATCAACATGAAATCGCGTTCGCCGCTCAGCTTGAAGGAAAAGCGCCGGATCAACTATAATTTTGCGGCGCGTTGGGCGGCGCCATTCTTCGATCACGTTCCTCTTCGCTCGGGCAGTCGGATCCATCCGCTGTTGAATTTGGGCTACCAGGAAGTATTCGATACCTTTGGCAAAGAGCGCAATCTGGGGGTGTTCGTGAACATGTATGTCAGTCATTATAAATCCGGAAATTATGTGACCCAGCGCGATTATCAGAACACGGGAGAGGGGCCCGCCTATCTGTGGGATTATCGGACGGAGGACAATCAGAACAATCGGATCGCGCGCAGCCTGAATGTCAGGACGGACTACAAGCTTTCTGAAGTTACCAAGCTTTCGCTGAACTTGATTTATAATCATAACAACGAACCGGAGCGGACTTTCCATACTACCCGATTTTTTGCACCGCAATCCGTGGGCACCACAGGAAACGCCGGGATTCTTCCTGGCTATACCGATAAAATCACCCAGGTGCGAGCCACGCCGAACTCGATCATCGAGGTAACCGACCGGATGCAAAGCTACCTGCATTATACGCACCATGCCGATGTGGGCGTGGAGCGGTCGGCTGGTCCCTTTAAACTGGACGGAAATGCCATTTATAGTCGGGCCAAGACGTTCTCAATGCCAGGAAAAGCGCGGGCAGGATGGCTGGTTAATCGCATCAATAATGTCGGTTGGATCATCGATCGGACCGAGTCGGAAATTTATCCGAGAATTATCCAGACCGAAGGCCCGGATATCACCGATCCGAACAACTATCGTCCGAATTCACCCGGCCAGGCGATGTTTGCGCGGGACAACTGGGGGCACACCACCACTCGCGAGATAAGAGGAAACGCCAGCTACAAGTTGCCGTTGACTACCGAGGTGATGCTGAAAACGGGTCTGTTTTCGCGCGAGCAATTTCGTGATCGAGGATCTTCGGACAGCCGCTGGCTTTACCAGGGTACAGGGCCACTGAAGAACGATCCTTCCGTCGTCACCTCCGACCAGTTCGGCGGTAACAGTCCGGTGATTCCGCATTGGAATCAGCGCGACTATAAGACCGCCGCGGGGATAGTAGATCCCACTCTGTTTAGAGAGGACATCTACTTCCGGGAGATGACGAGCCTGCTCAACTCGCAAGGCGTGCGGGAGACAGTGACCGCGGGCTATGTGATGGCCAGCGGCAAGCTCGGCAGCTCTGGTTTCCTAAATCGCACGGGATTCCTCACCGGAGTCCGGACAGAGAAAACAGATGTATGGGCCTACGGCAATGTGCGCTCCCGGCAGCTCTCGTCGAACGCGGCGCGGGCGGACGATCCTCTCGGATCCGCCCAAGCGGATTTTGCCAACCTGCGCACAACCACAGGGAGTTATACCAACTCTTTCCCCAGCGTGCATCTCACTCATGACGTGAGCCGCAATCTGAAGGCGCGTGCCAGCTGGTCCACCGGCTTTGGCCGTCCGCCGCCGTCAAATCTGCTCCCGGCCGAGACCGTGAATGAAAATGGACAGACACTTACAACCAGCAATACCGGGCTTCGCCCCCAGCAGTCGGAGAACTGGGATCTTTCTCTCGGATACTATCTGGAGCCTGTGGGCAGTCTCTCCGTTACGTGGTTTCATAAGACCATCACCGACTATATTGTTTCCGGAGTTGATATGGGAATCATTGGCACCGGTCCGGGGAATGGGTGGGATGGCGAGTACGCCGGTTTGACTCACCTAACCACGGCCAATGCGGGCACCGCGTTTGTTCAAGGCTGGGAGTTTGCTTATCAGCATCAGCTTACCTTTCTGCCGGGGGTGCTGAGAACGCTGAGCATCGGAGCGAACCTCTCGGTTCAGGATACCCATGGACAATTCGGCACGGCCAATCTTAGTAGTGGCCAGGTGGCAAACTTCATTCCCCGGACCGCGAATCTGAACCTTTCCTGGCGATTCCGCGGGTTCACGCTCGGCGGTGTGTTGCAAAAGACTTCAACGTATCTCACGAATTATGCTGCTGGGAATCCCAACCGCGATCTCTATCGCAAGGAACGAAATGTTTGGCATGCCAGTTTATCCTACCAATTGCGACCCGAGGTGGCTTTGACCATGACAGTCGAGAACCTCACGAATGAGTCGTCGGAAACGTATCGCGGATTCGAGAATCGTTTGAATACGTGGAATGTCAGTGGTACGCACATCGTGTTGGGGGTGAGCGGTCGTTTCTGAGACGCGGCGTTTCGATTTACCACCGGCGGTTCCAATTGAATTCATGAGACTATCTCTGTTATCAACTCTCGTCTTCTGCAGTGGACTGGCGGGCGGGGCCGATGGGGTCCCGGCTGACCGGGGCATGTCGATGGACTGGTCAGTTCCGAGAGGAAATGCGGGAGGTAATCAATATGTCGATCTCGCCCAGATCCATGCGGCCAATGTCCATTTGCTCCAGCCGGTATGGGAGTACCATGCCGGCGGGGTGACCCAGCGTTCGAATATGCATTCGAATCCACTGATCGTGGGCGGGCTGCTGTACGCCAGCACGCCCGCGATGCATGCCGTGGCGGTGGACGCCGCCACAGGCGAGGAGCGGTGGAGATTCGATCCGGCGAAACACAACGACGGCACCGTGATCAGGCTGCGCAATCGCGGGCTTACCTATTGGAAAGGCGCCGAAGGCGAGCGCGTTTTCCATTACGTCAAGGACCGGGTGTATGCGCTCGAGGCCCGCACCGGGCAGTTGATCGAGTCCTTTGGAAACGGCGGGTGGGTGGATCTGCGGGAGAATCTGGGCGTGGATCCCTCGACGGTGGCGTTGGAGATGACGAATCCAGGTTCTATTTATAAGAATATCCTGATTCTAGGATCCCGGGTAAACGAAGGGTATGGGTCCGCTCCAGGGCATATCCGGGCGTTTGACGCGGTTACCGGGGCATTCAAATGGATCTTCCACACCATTCCTCAGAAAGGTGAATACGGCTATGATACGTGGAAGTGGGTCGAAGGAGAGACCTATGGGGGAGCCAACGCCTGGGGCGGGGTCACGATTGACGAAAAGCGCGGCTGGGCGTTCGTCTCCACGGGTTCGGCGACCGAAGATTATTATGGTGGTTTCCGGAAAGGGACCAATTTGTTCGCCAATTGCGTGCTGGTGCTGGATGCGACCACCGGCGAGAGAAAATGGCATTATCAAACGGTGCACCATGATCTTTGGGACTATGATAATCCACCTGCGCCTATTCTTGTGACGATTAGAAAGGATGGAGTGAGCAAGGATGCCGTGGTCCAGCTCACGAAGATGGGTTTTACTTTCGTCCTGGACCGGGAAACGGGGGAGCCGCTTTTTCCCGTCCATGAAGTACCGGTACCGCGCTCGACCATCCCGGGTGAGGAGACGTGGCCGACGCAGCCGGTTCCGTCGCTGCCCCGTTCTCTGGTGCGACAGGCGGTGACCGAAGCAGATCTAACGGCGATTACACCGGAGGCACGGGCGTTCGTGCTCAAGGAGTTTCGGCGATATATAGCGGGAGGACTCTATACGCCGCCTTCGTTACAGGGCACGATTATGACGCCAGGCTGGTTTGGCGGCGTGGAGTGGGGCGGGGCCTCGTTCGACCCGACGTCGAATGTGTTGTATGTAAATGCCAATGAAGCCCCGGCGATCAATCGTGTTCGGCCAGTCTACGCCCCGCCGAGTGATGTGAAATTGGAGCCGGCCCAATTGGGTCGCCGGATCTATGAGGCGACGTGTATGTCGTGTCATCGGGCCGGGCGGGAGGGCGTCCCGCCCGTTATCCCCACGCTGGTCGGGGTGCTTGATCGCTTGAAGCCGGACGACATACGTACGGTTCTGCGACTCGGGAGGAATAGCATGCCGGCGTTCAACCAGCTTCGGCCGCCTGAGGTGGACGCACTGCTCGCGTTTCTCAAATCGCCGGTTGCAGAATCTTCAGTGACGCGTTCCGCTCCTGCTGCTTCGAAGGCGCCGGAGCGCTATGCTTCAGAAGGCACGCGGCTTTTGGTGGATAATGAAGGTTACCCGGGAATCTCGCCTCCGTGGGGGACACTCAACGCCGTCGATCTCGGCAGTGGAGAAGTGCTCTGGCAGGTTCCGTTGGGCGAGTATCCCGAGCTCGTCGCCAAGGGTATCCGAAACACGGGTACGTTGAATTTTGGAGGTCCGGTGGCAACACCGGGAGGTGTGATCTTCATCGCCGCGACCGCCGATGAGAAAATCCGGGCATTTGAGAAGCATTCAGGGAAGGTCTTGTGGGAACACGCTTTGCCGGCCGGTGGTTACGCGGTGCCTAGTGTATATATGTTGAACGGTAAGCAGTACGTTGTCATTACCGCCGGTGGAGGAGGCAAGAATGCCACCAAATCGGGTGATTCCATTATGGCGTTTGCGCTGCCTGATTCGGAAACCCGGGCGCCGACGACTGTCGTTGCGCCAGCGGCAAAGGATGCGGAGTGGATCAACCTTTTCGATGGCGAGACGCTTGAGGGTTGGGTTCATTTGAACGGCTGGCACACCTATACGGTGGAAGATGGCACCATTGTGGGACGAACCAGTGAGGGGAGCCCCAATTCTTTTCTTTGTACGCTCCAGGAGTTTGATGATTTTGAATTTGAGGTTGAAACAACCGTCGACCGGGTGACCAACCAAGGAATCCAGTTTCGATCTCAAGTCAGACCGGTCACGATTTCACTCCCTGACGGCAGAGGCGGTGAGCAGTTCAGAGCCGGAAGGGTGTATGGCCCGCAGGCGGAGATCCGGCGGTATTATAAAGGGCAACCAACGACGGGCGTGCTCTATGGCGAGGCCTTGGGTACGGGATGGCTGACGTCCAAGGAGAAACTCGAAAATGGACATCAGCATTTTCATGACGAGGGTTGGAACAAGCTGCGGATCGTGGCAAAGGGCCCGCGCCTGCAGACCTGGGTCAATGACCAACCCGTGGAAGACCTCGTCCGAGAGGATGTTTACAAGACTCATCCCAAGGGCTTCATTGCGCTTCAGATTCATGGCTTGAACGGGCGGGAGCCGGGCTTTCAGGAACATGGACTCAAGACGAGTGAACCCTTGGTCATGAAGTGGCGAAACATCCGCATTCGGCCGCTGCCGAAGGACTGAGCTCGCCCTTCCGGG
The DNA here is from genome assembly GCA_038320495.1 of Opitutales bacterium. GTDB lineage: Bacteria > Verrucomicrobiota > Verrucomicrobiia > Opitutales > Opitutaceae > ER46. The sequence goes on from JBBQEG010000175.1 coordinate 9,623, forward strand.
TGTCGGCGCCGGAGAACGGCTCGGGTGAGGTGGGGCCTGCCCGCGCGGTGGCTCAGATAAAGCCAAATTCCGCGTAGACGGCGGACCGGGTTTAGGGCAATGATGAGCGGACGTTTTCGCTGTTCGGAGTCCTTCCCCTGGGCTTCAGGCCAAAGCGCCGGTCAGGTTGAGTTCGAACGTCCGTAAACCCACCCCATGAAAACCTCTCGTATCCTCGGTCCGAGTACAGCGACGACGCGGCGGACGTTCCTGAAAAAATCTCTCACCGTCGGCGGCGCGCTGATGATGCCGATGATCGTGCCGGCGCGTGTGCTGGGCCTCGGTGGCAACGTGGCGCCAAGTAACCGCATTGTCCTCGGTGGGATCGGGCTGGGTCCGCGCGGGCGCCAGGTCCTCGCTTCGATGCTGCCGGAAAAGGATGTGCAGTTCGTCGCCATCACCGATGTTCAGGCGAGCCTTCGCGCCTCGATCAAAGCGATGGCCGATGAAACGTATGGCAACAAGGACTGCGCCACGTACCGCGATCTTCGTGAGATGCTCGCTCGTCCTGACATTGATGCCGTGTTGATCGCCACCGGCGACCGCTGGCACACCCTCGGTTCGATCCTGGCGGCTCGCGCCGGCAAGGATGTTTACTCGGAGAAGCCGTGCGGTATCACGATCGCGCAGTGTCAGGCGCTCTCGGATGTGATGCGGCGCAGCGGTCGCGTTTTCCAGGCCGGCACCCAACGACGAAACGTCCCGAATTTCCAGTTCGCGGTGCACCTTGCCCGGAGCGGAAAGCTCGGCCGGCTGCACACGCTGCACGCTTCCATTTACCATCTCGAGGTCATCCACGACTGGCTCCCCGCGGAGCCCGAACCGCCGAAGGATGTCATCGACTGGGACATGTGGCTCGGGCCCGCTCCGTGGCGGCCGTACAACCATTCCTATGTGGTCGATCGCCGCTGGCGTGGACACT
>JBBQEG010000176.1:0-10582 GCA_038320495.1 Opitutales bacterium
GACACCGCGAGCGAGCCGAGTCCAAACGCCGCGACCATATAGCCGAGCTGCGACAGCGTTGAATACGCCAGGACTTTCTTGATGTCGCTTTGAATGATCGCACAGAGGGCCGCATAAAGCGCCGTCGCCGTCCCCACCCACATAATGACGGTCAGCGCGTCGGCCACCATCAGGACATTGATCCGGCACAACATGTAGATACCGGCCGCGACCATCGTCGCCGCATGGATCAGCGCGGAGACCGGCGTCGGACCCTCCATCGCGTCCGGCAACCAGACGTGCAAAGGGAGTTGGGCCGATTTGCCGATCGCACCGCAAAAGAGGAGCAGCGGAATGGCACCCGCCACCAGCGCTCCGCCCTCAACAAGGCGGGCGAGCTCGCTGAGATTGGTCGTGCCGAATTGCGCGTGACACCAGACGATGCCGATGAGGAAACCGAAGTCGCCCACGCGGTTCGCAATGAAGGCCTTCTTGGCCGCGTTCGCCGCTTCCTGCCGGTGCAGGTAATGATTGATCAACAACCAGGAGCTGAATCCCACCAGCTCCCAAAAAATGAACATCATGAAAAGATTGTCGGCGAAAACGATGCCGAGCATCGAAAACATGAAGATCGACAGTCCGCCGAAGTAACGCGCACGCGCCCCGTCATCATGCATGTAGCCGAGCGAGAAGACATGCACGCAGAGACCAACGACCGCGACAATCGTCAGCATGAGCGCCGCGAGGTCGTCGAACTTCACGCCGATCGAAAGCACAAAGTCGCCCAAACGCAGCCATTCGTGCGCCGTCTCAAAACGATGTCCGCCGAACGCCAGCATGAACGCCCCGCCGGCGATGCCGGTCGCGGTGAGCACGGAGATCACCGCAGCGAGACCACCCGCACGACGCAGGAAAAATCCAATGATCGCGGCCGAGGCGAGCGGCAGCAGAAGAACGGAAAAAGCGAGTTGAGCGGACGTCATTGCGGAAAAGTGCGACCAACGAAGAACGAGGTGCGACCTGACGCCGCTCCATCAGCAGCGTGCTTCACCGTCGATCGTCGGGACTCAGAGATGGATTTCATGGGCTCGCTCCGCGCACTCAATTTTTGAGCGTATTGAGTTCGTCGACCTGAATGGTCATCCGCTTGCGGAAGAGGGCGACGATGATGGCCAGACCAACAGCGACCTCCGCGGCCGCGACGGTGAGAATGAAGAAAACAAAAACGTTGCCGTCCATCGTGCCGTTGTAGCGCGAGAAGGCGACCAGCGCCAACGTCGATGCCACGAGCATCAACTCGAGGCACATGAAGACCACGAGGGTGTTCCGACGGATGAGCACGCCGAGCAGCCCGATCGCAAAAAGGACTACACTGAGCACCAGGTAGGAATCGAGGGTCGGTGAAATCATGTCGTGAAGGATCGGATACAGACGTGCGGAGCGCGGGATGGCCCGACCAGCATCGCGGCGTGGTGGCGGCTATTCCGGCTCATCACTTGATGTCCCCCATGCCCTCGAAGCGCTTGCTGAGGACAATGACGCCCAACATTGCGATCAGGAGGAGAAATCCCAAGATCTGCACCGGGAGCAGGTAAGTCGTGAACAGCTGATACGCATAAAGTTTCAGCGAGGCTCCCAGCGCCGGGATCGTCGACGGATCCGGCGTCGCCACCGAACCGCGGGCGACAAACGAGACAATCCCCAAGGCGACCAAACCAACGGCAAGGATGCGGGCGACGAGCGGCAGACCGGTGATGCGCGGTCGATCGACGCCCTTGGTGTCGAGCAGCATGATGATGAACAGGAACAGCGCCACGATCGCCCCGGCGTAAACGAGGAGAAGAATGAAGGCCAGCAGGTAGGCCTCCAAGGCCACAAAGAGAGCCGCCACGCCCACGAGCGAAAGCAACAGACACATCGCCGCGTTGACCGCGTTCTTGTTCACGACCACGCCGATCGCGGTCACGACGGTGAAGACGGCAAACAAGTTGAAGAGGAGATTGCCCATGGCAGAGAGATCGGGTGCGGGTCAGTCGCGAGGTCGAGCCGGCTCAGTGCCGGTCGTTGCCGTGGACTTCGGCATCCTTCTTCTTGTCCCACTTGAAATGCGCATCGGGCAGCGTGCCGCCGAGCTCGTAGAGTTTTTGTTTGTCGTTCACCATCTCTTCCCGGGTGTAACCAGTCATCGAATACTGCTGTTGCAGGAAGATCGCCTCCTCCGGGCAGACCTCCTGACACAGGCCGCAATAAATGCAGCGGAGCATGTCGATATCGAAGGCCTGGGGAGCGCGCTCGACGTGCGCGTGGGGCGAGTTCTCCGGGATCTCACCCGGCGTGATGCGGATCGCCTTGGGCGGACAGACGAACTCGCAAAGCTGACACGACACGCACTTCTCGCGGCCGTTCGGATCCATCACCAAGGTGGGCACACCGCGGTAGCCCGCCGGAATCGCCGGCCGCTGCTCCGGGTACTCCATTGTTTCCTTCTTCGCGACCAGGTGCTTCCACGTCGTCTTCAACGCTCCCACAATTTGTGGGACGTAGGTGCGCTCAGCGAAAGTGAGCGGTTTGCGTTCGAGAGGGATGATGGCCATGGGCTGAAAAGAAGAAATCGAGGGAAAGAAGAAATAAGAAACAGGCGGCGGGGTCGTCGATGGTTTCCGTGGGTCTGGTTTCTACTTTCTTCCTTCTTACTTCTTCTTTGTTTGAATGGTTTCTTCTTTGTCTTTAGCGGGTGTCGAGAAAGGCGATCGCGATCGCGTAGACGATGAGGTTGGCGATGGAGAGCGGCAGGAGTTTCTTCCAGCCGAGCTCCATGACTTGATCATAGCGGAACCGTGGAACCGTCCAGCGGACCCACATGAAGAAGAAGATCAGCGCGAGGACTTTCCCGAGGAAGATCACGATCGAAAGAATTCCGACGAAGATCGGATGAGAGAAGCCGATCCAATCGACCACGGTCGCCAACGGAATCCACGGGAGGGGATTCCACCCGCCCAGGAAGAGAAGCGTGAAGACACCCGAACCGATCAGCATGTGGGCATACTCCGCGACGAAGAAAAGTCCCCACTTGAAGGCGCCGTACTCCGTATGAAAGCCGCCGACGAGGTCAGCTTCCGACTCCGGCATGTCGAACGGCTGCCGGTTGGTTTCCGCAAAGAGCGCGGTCATGAAGATGAACGCCGAGACCGGCATGATGAAGATGAACCAGGTGCCACCCCAGAAGCCCGCCAGGCTCTGGAACTCGACCACCCGACTGAAACCGAGCGTCGCTTCCCGGCCGGGAGCATTGATCCAAAGAAAAAGCGGGATCACCGAAAGCGTCATCGAGAGCTCATAGGAAATGAGCTGCGCCGAAGCGCGCACCCCACCGAGAAAAGGATACTTCGAATTCGACGCCCATCCGGCCAGAATCAGAGAGTATACGCCGAGAGAGCCGATCGCGAACACCGCCAGCATTCCGATATCAACGTTGGCAAGCGCGAGCGGGATGACTCGTCCGGCATCATCCAGATAAGCGCCAAACGGAACCGCGGTGACCGTGGTCAACGCCGGGATCATCGCGAGAATCGGAGCGAGAATGAAATAGAACTTGTTCACGTGCCCCGGCAGCGCGTCTTCCTTGAACAACATCTTACCGCCGTCGGCCATGACGTGAAAAATGCCGAGGCGTTGCAGGAAAGGCCCGAGGATCGGAATCCAGCGCGCCCACGGGACCATCGCACGATTGGGGCCCGGTCGGCCCTGAATCCAGGCCGACACCTTTCGCTCCGCCATCGAGCACGCCCCGCCTATCGGGAAGATGACCATGATGACAGCCAGGCCCTTCAGGACTGCCTGCACGACCGGGTGGAGGTTGGTGTAGAAATCGACCATCTCAGTTTAGATAAACGAAAAGATCACCAAGGCCGCGCCGAGCACCGCGATGACACTCGCAGCCACGCGCATTTTCTTGGTCTCCTCGCCCAACTCCGCCAGTTCGCGCAGCTGCGCTTTGGTGGGATGGGACGGCGTCTTCGGCTTGCGCCACGTGAGCGCATAAAGGCCCACTCCCATCAGGAGGAAACCAACCCCGAGCCCCGTGAAAACAAGACTACGCATGATAAATTAGGCGGCGCCTCCGCCGGTCCGATGTTGACACCGCTGGCCGCGACCGAGAGTGCGGCCAGGCTTCGACTCCAGAAAACGGATACTCCGCGGGCGCGTGCTCATGCGTTCGCCTTCGCGGGTTGGAAATGCATGGTTTCGCCTTCAACAAACGGCAACCCGGCGAACACGGTCGCGTCGAGCAAAAGTCCCGTCTCCGGCAGATTCGAAAACGAGATCGCTTTCGACGCCGGCACTTCCGCCGCGAGCAGCGTCCAGACCGCGTGCAACTCCGAGGGCACCGCCCCGCCCCGAACCGCCGCCGTAAGCTTCGCCAGCACGACGAGATCATCGGCGGCGCCCACCGGCGGCGGCACGCTTTTGAAAAACTTCTGCAGGCGAAACTGCTGATTCACGAACGTGCCGCTCTTCTCGAAGACCATCCCCGTGGGAATCACCACCTTGGCCGCGGCTACCGTCGGATTCTGATGCGTGCCGACGTAAACGATCGACACCTTCGCGAGCTGCGCGGCCGTCAGTCCGGCCATCGTCAGGTCTTCGCCCATCGAAACAATTGCCTTCACCTGGCCCCCGTCGATGGCCGCGGCCAACGCGGTGAGCTTGGCCGAAGGCAGCGCTTTGATCAGCCCGGTCACGAGAGCGCCGCGCACGTTGGGATTCCGGTCCGCGGAGATCAGGATCGTGTCCCCCTCGCCTACCCGACTGACCAAGTGTGTCGAAGCTTGCAGCGATTCCGCCAGCTTGCGGGTCAAAAACTGTTCCTCCACGGAACTGCGGCCCGAGCCAACCACGGCCACTGCCCCTGCGGCTGCGTTGAGCAACTCGCCGGCGGCGTTGATCGCCATGTCGAGAGTGCTGTCGACGCCATTGACGCGACTCGCCGTGAGCCGGTCGGTCGCGCGCACCGGCTTGTAGAGATCGCGGGCGCTATCGGAAAGCCAGGTGTCGTTCACCTCATCGTTGCGCCGCGGCGTAATGCGATAGATGATACCTTCACGCGACCACACCACCGTGTTCGCTCCCACGCTCGACTCGGTGTCGATGCTGTTGGTTTGCTTGAGAAACCAGACCCGCATCTTGAAACGAAAATCCGTGCTCGTGAGCGCACCGACCGGGCAAATATCGACGGTGTTGAGCGAGTAATTGTTCGAGAGGGCTTTTCCCGGATAGCACGTCAGCGTCGAATAGCTGCCGCGATCGATGAAGCCGAGCACGTCATCCTTGACGATCTCCTTACAGAAACGAATACAGCGCGAACAAAGAATACAGCGTTCATCATCGAGCGTGACGCGCGGCCCGAGCTGCGTGCGCTTCGGCTTCACGTTCTTCTGCTCGATAAACCGGGAGTAACCGCGGCCGTAGCCCGTCGATTGTTCCTGCAGTTTGCATTCACCGGCTTGATCGCAAATCGGGCAATCAAGCGGGTGATTAATGAGGAGGAACTCCATCACGCCCTCGCGACAGTCCTTGATCTGAGGCGTATTCGTCCGGATGTGCAGACCGGGAGAAGCGTTGGTCGCGCACCCAATCTGCGGCCGGGGAATCCAGTTGATCTTCTGCTTACCCGTCGCCGGATCCATGATTGGCGCCTTCGTCGCAGGATCGACTGCCGGCATGCCCATTTCGATGAGACACATCCGGCAGTTGCCCACGATCGAGAGCTTCGGGTGATAACAATAATACGGTACATCCACCCCGACCAGCCGCGCGGCTTCGATGACGTTCGTGCCTTTGGGCACGGAGACATCCTTGCCGTCGACATTGACGGTGACGAGGTCGGGTTTGGTCGGAGCGATCATTTCAGGAAATCAAAACAGGGCCCACGCAACAATCAGACGAGTTCGAGGGCGCCGTCGGCTTTGGCGACCTTCTTCGTTTCAGGATAGGATTTAAACTCATCGCCGAATTTCGCGATGAAACTCTGCGTCGGCCAGGAACACGCTTCTCCGAAGGCGCAGATCGTACGACCGGCGATTTGGTCCGCCACACTCTTGAGCAGGACGCCGTCGTCGGCCCGAGCGGTGTCGTGGACCATGCGTGCCGTGATTTTTTTCATCCACAGCGAACCTTCCCGACACGGGGTGCACTGGCCACAGCTCTCGTGGGCGTAGAACGCGTTGATGTTGGCGAGCGCCTCAACCATGTTGACGGAGTCGTCCATCACGATCACGCCGCCCGAGCCACCCATGGTGCCGGCCGCCGCGAGCGTATCAAAGTCCATCGGCAGCTCCTCAACCGTCAGGGTCCGCGTCGAGCCGTCCTTGTTTTTCAAGGTGAACGTCTCGCCGAATTTGAGAATCTTCGCCGAGGAGCCCCCGGGAATGACGGCCTTGAAGGTGCGCCCTGGCAGCGGGCCGCCGCACACCTCGTTGAGCAACTCGCCCAACGTGATCTTGCCGACCTCGTATTCATAATAGCCCGGCTTCTGCACGTGTCCGCTCACGCAGAGCAGGCGGGTGCCGGTGTTGTTCGGCGTGCCGATCTTCGCGTACTCATCGCCACCCATGTCGACGATGTGCTTCACGTGACAGAGCGTCTCGACGTTGTTCACGATCGTCGGGCATTGATACAACCCGAGCACAGCGGGGAAATACGGCGGCTTGATCCGCGGATACGCCCGCTTGCCCTCGAGCGACTCGATGAGACCGGTCTCTTCGCCGCAAATATAGGCGCCAGCGCCCCGATGGACGTAGATCTCACAGCTATAATCCGTCCCCAGAATATTCGGCCCGACCAGATTTGCCGCCCGCGCCTCAGCAATTGCCTTTTCGAGAATTCGCGCACCGTGGGGAAACTCGCCGCGAATATAGATATACGCCTGCTTCACGTTATTCGCCCAGCAGGAGATCATTACGCCCTCGATCATCTGGTGCGGATCCTGGTGAATGATATAGCGATCCTTGAAGGTGCCGGGCTCGGACTCGTCGGCGTTGACGATCAGGTAAATGGGTTTGCCGCTCTTCCGGTCAACCAGACCCCACTTCACTCCGCACGGAAAACCCGCACCGCCGCGACCACGCAGCCCGGATTTCTTCACCTCGTCGATGATGGCCTGCGGCGGCATCTGTACCGACTTCTTCAAGATCTCATAGCCACCATGGCGTTGATAGCAGGCGAGATCGTTGGTGTAGCCTGGCTCATCGTTATGTTTGAAGATGAGTCGACGTTGTTGCGGCGCTGCCATGGATGAAATTGTTTTTAACCGCTGCGTAGTTGTGGTGACGGGCTTCTGGGTCAACGGCGCTGCGCCGCTTCCTGCTTGAGGCTGGCGCTGAGCTGCTTCGCTTTCGCGACATCGACCTTTTCGTGCAGATCGTCATCGATCATCACCACCGGAGCGGTGCCACAACTGGCGAGACACTCGACGAACTCGATCGTGACTTCTCCATCCGGCGAGACTTCGCCGCGATGAGTGTTAAACTCCTTCTCAAACGTCTCACAGGTCCGGTAGCCGCCCATCAGGGCGCACGACAGCGTCCGGCAAACCTTGATGTGGCGCCGCCCAATCGGCTTCTGCCGAAACATCGGATAGAACGTCACCACTTCGTACACGTTGATCGGCTGCAACTCGAGCTTCTGCGCGATCCACTCGATCGCTTCCTGGGAAATATAGCCGACGTCCTCCTGAACAGCATGCAGCAGCATCAGGACCGCGCTCCGCTTTACCGGATAATGCGTGATCACCTCGTCGATCTGGCGAAGCGTTTCAGGTTTAAGATTCATCAGGAGCAAAGAGAAGTAGCGGGAAGCAAGGTGCCGGTAGCGAGTAGATACTGATTTTCGGGGGAGGACGCGGCGGGTGAGGTGACGTATCTTTCGTTTCGGAAATGCTCACATCCGTCTTTCCCTCCCATAAAAAATCACCGATCGCATTCCCCCATCACGAAGTCGAGTGAGCCCAGGATCGAGACCACGTCGGAAATCAGGCAACCGACGCAGATTTTCGGGAGAATCGATAGATTACAGAACGAGGGTGAACGAATCTTCAGCCGGTACGGCACGCCCCCGCCCTTGCTCACAATAAAGAACCCCAAAATCCCCTTGGGATTCTCCGCTTCGAAATAGACTTCACCGGCCGGCATCTGCGGGCCTTCGGTCACAATCATGAAGTTCTGAATGAGCTCTTCCATCGAGCTCATGACCTTCGCCTTCGGCGGCGCAAAAATCTTCTTTGCGTCCGTCGCATACCACGGGCCGTCCGGAAACTTCGCCACGACTTGCTTGATGATTCGCACCGACTGCCGCATTTCTTCACCGCGGACGAGATAGCGATCATAACAGTCGCCCTTCGTCCCAACCGGCACATCAAACTCGTAGTTCTCGTAGCCGGAATAAGGCTTGTCCTTGCGCAAATCCAGACCGACGCCGGAGCCGCGCAGATTCGGCCCGGTCAGACCATAGCTCAACGCATCCGCTTTCGAGATCACACCCACCCCAACCGTGCGATCCTGGAAAATCCTGTTTCGGGTCAGCAACGCGAGCGTCTCTTCAAGGATGGGCAGGAACTGGTCACAATACGCATTCACTCGACCCACCCAGCCCTCGGGCACATCCCGCATGACGCCGCCAATTCGAGTATAACTGGTCGTGAATCGCGCCCCGGTGAGCTCCTCAAACAAGCGATAAAGCTTCTCCCGCTCGTTCAAACAATAGAGCAGCACCGACCACGCTCCGACATCGAGACCGAAGGCACCCAGCCCCATCAAATGCGCCGAGATACGCGCCATTTCCGCTGTAATAACGCGGATAGCTTCACAGCGCGGAGGGACTTTGAGACCGGCCAACCGCTCGACCGCGATGGCATAGGCCATGTTGTTCGCCAGCGGAGCCAGATAATCCAACCGGTCCGTGTAAGGCACGAACTGGTTGTAGGTCATGTTTTCGGCGATCTTTTCATCCCCGCGATGTAGATAGCCCACGACCGGATCGGCCTTCGTCAGGATCTCGCCGTCCAGCTCCATCTGCAACCGGAGCACGCCATGCGTCGACGGGTGCGAGGGCCCCATCGAGAGCGACATCTTCTCGGTCTGAAATTCTTCCGGCGCGTTGTCCGCACCAGCCGCCGACTTCGCCGCGTTGTCTAAAAATGAGTGTTCGGTGGCCATCAGATCAGCAGCTGAGTTGTCCGCGAATCACGCGCGTAAACGCCAGGGATTCGAACCAGAATGTGCAGAGAAGAACGTTCATTCGCGTGAGGTGGGAGCCGGATGCCATCATTCCTTCACCTGGCGAAGTTCACCGTGATCCGGCCGAGCCCGGCGGTCGCTCCAACTTTCATCTTTCGCCCGGGGCTCCGCTTCGGTGAGGTTAATCTCGCCGCTCGAGGCCACAAACGGTCCGCCCGCCATCGGTGCGGCGATCACGCGGGTGCCGGTTTCCTCGGCGATATCCGCCACCGGCAAATCCGTTTCAATGCCAGCCAGCGGGAAATCCTTTCGCAGCGGGTAATAAGGATAACCATCCCACATCAAAATCCGGCGCAAATCCGGATGCCCTTCGAAGGTGATCCCAAACATGTCGAAACACTCGCGCTCGTGCCAGTTGGCTCCGGCCCACAAGTGAACCACGCTCGGTGCCGTCGGCGCCACGTCCGACCCGCCGCAATCCGCCGCAATCCGAATGTAGGTCCCGGCGCGGGTCGTCGAAAGCAGGTGATAGAAGACGGTAAACCGCGGGGAAACGCCTTCGGACCAATCCACCGCCGTGATATCCATCAACAGGTCGAACCCCTGCTCATCACGCAGGTAGGTGAGCACGGCGACGAGGTCGCTGGCGGGGACCGTAAACGCCGGATGATCCGAGGTCGTGCGTTCGGTGACCTGCGGGAACGTCTCTTTCAGAGCAGTGGCGGCTTCGGCGGACATCGGGAGCGGAGGGCGTGAAAGGGCGAAGAGCGATTAAGCGGACATCAGCCGCTTTGATGCCGGTTCCCGGCGAATTTTATCCTGTAACTTCATCAGCGCGTCCAAAAGTGCCTCCGGACGCGGAGGACACCCGCTAACATAAACGTCCACCGGAATAATACGATCGACGCCCTGCATGTGAGAATAACTGCGATACATCCCGCCCGAGCTGGCGCAGGCACCCATCGCGATGACCCATTTCGGAGCGGTCATCTGATCATAAATGCGACGGATTTGCGGGGCCATCTTGTAGGTGACGCTGCCGGCCACGATCATGCAGTCCGATTGACGGGGTGAAAAACGCATTACCTCGGCGCCGAAACGGGCGATATCGAAGCGCGCTCCGCCGACCGCCATGAGCTCGATCGCACAGCAAGCGAGCCCCATGGGCATGGGCCACATGGAGTTAGTGCGAATCCAGTTGATCATCGCATCGGCCCGGGAGACGACCACGCCACCCTCGACTTTGCTGTTGTAGCCTAGATCGGAGTTGGAGGTGACCATAGTGTGGGAGGTGGGTTGTGAGGAATAATCCTCCGCAGGGTTGGATACCCCCTGCCGGCGCGCAAGGAGGTTTTGGAAAAACTCCTTGT
>JBBQEG010000177.1:0-10458 GCA_038320495.1 Opitutales bacterium
TCGCGGGTGGCGCTCTGGATGATTGTGAAGGCGCACGCGAAACGCGCCGGCATCACCACGAATGTGAAGCCACATGCACTTCGTCACTCGTTTGCCACCCATCTGCTCACCGGGGGCGCGGATCTCCGCTCGATCCAGGAGATGCTCGGCCACGCGAGTATTTCGACCACGCAAATCTACACCGCGGTGGAACCGCAACGGTTGCTCGCGCACCACGCCAAGTTCCACCCGCGCAATCGTGCCTGATCACCCCGAGAGGGACGATGTCCGCATCGTCCGGTCGCGAGGGCGCAGCCCGGCGTTCGATCGAATCAATCTCCGCCCGGCCTCACTGTAAGGTCAGAAACACCCGCGAGCCCTCGCGGGGAGTTGCCGTTTCGGTTCGATCCGTGGCCATGAAAAGTCGTTCCGGCTCGATCCCGCCGACGATGAGGGCGTCGCGCACCTTCTGACTGCGCGCCTGTGCCAGCGAACGAAAATCATTGTCGTCGACCTCAATCGCTTCGGCCAGCCGCTCACTCATCTCGTCGGGCGGTTGACCTTGGGCGATCGTAGCCTCCACCGCGGCGGCATGCTCCGCGGCGCGGCGCACTTTCTCCGCGTCTGCCTGACGCTGCTCGCGGCGGGTCTGGAGGGTAATGGCCTGGAAGGCGCGGCGAAACAAAGTCGGCGGCGGCGATGGTGGCGGCGCCGCCGGGCCGGGCGGTGGAGGAATCGGAGTGCCGAACTTGGTTCCCGGCGGGAATTTTTCATCGAATAGCTGCTTCACCCCCGCGGCGTAGGCTTCCGACGTAATCTCGATTGTTTCCGGCGGCGGCAGATTGGGATCACTCGCGCGTCGTTCCTGCCAGATACTGCGTCGCACTTGCGCCGCCAGTTTCGTGCGTTTCAACACATGGCCGTCCGCAGCCGGATCAAACGTGCCTTCGAGCGCAACATTCAGCGCGGGCCGGTTCGTCAGTGCTGCGATCATCGTCGTAATTTTCTTTGTCTCCGAGGGCAGCAACTCGGCGGATCCAGCGGCGAACTCCTGATGCGAGAGCTCTTCGGCGTTTCCACCAAAGGCCGCGCCGAGCAAGGCAAAAGGAGAGGTGGCGGCTTTGCTGAGCAAGTTGACGATCACCCGCGCGACCACTTTTCCGATTCGAAACTCGGGATCGTCGGTGCTGCCTTTAATGGGCAAATCGATCACAATATTGCCGTCCCGATTCTTGAGCAACGCCACGCCGAGGCGCACCGGCAGGCTGGTCGCATCGGCACTCGCGACCTGATTTCCAAAGGTGAATTGATTTAAAGTCACCACGTTGGCGGCATCGATGGCACTGCCGTTGAGTGCGACTTTGAGGTCGAGCAACAGCTTGCCGCGAATGAGTTCGTAGCCCGCGTACTTCCCGCTGTACGGGCTCAATGGAAGCAAGTCCACGTTCTTGAAATCGACTTTGAGATCGATGAACATTTTCTCCTTCAGTGGATCGATCCGGCCGGTGATCGAAACGAGGCCGGCGCCATCAACCATGGCTTTCAGATCGACGTCCGCTTTGCCTGCCTCGGTGGATGATAGCCCGGAGAGGGTGCCACCGAAACGGTTGAGCGAGAGGTTCACCGCCGGCGTGATCGAACGGTCGGTGAAGCGATAATCACCGTCCGTGATGACGACGCGCGTAATGGCCAGAGTCGGACGCGGCGAAGTGGATTCGGCGGCGGGTGCAATGGCGGCGGATGGCGGCGGCTCGACGGCGGTGCGGGTCGTCGTGTCGGGGCCGCCCAAGGCAACGCCGAGATTGAGGGACTTGTCCGGATTCACCACGACCCGCGCATACGGAGCGGTGACCGCAAGTTCATCCAGGGTGAGTTCCGCTTGCTTTCCCGCGGTGGCGCGCAGTCCGGTCAAAGCCACTGTCCCAAAGCCCGCCAACGGTTCGTTGTGCGCCGCATCGACCAGCGCAAAATTGTCGAGGCGAAGATTGCCAGTGACGACCCCGGCGGGCGCGGCTGCGTTCATGCCATTGGCGTCCACGTTCAGCTGCGCGGTGAAGGATCCGCCGGTGAGGCGCGCGGCGGCGAACTGCTCCAGGTACGGACTCAGCGGGAGAAGGTCGATGCCTTCGATCACCGTATCCAGTTTAGCCTGCCACGGATTCAGTGCGATGTTGCCCGTCAGGCTCAGGGTGCCGCGGGGAGCCCACGTTAAGGCGAGTTCCACCGGCATCTGCGCGCCCTCGACGAGGCTGACATCGCGGAGCGACGCCTGAATGTTTTCCAAGCCGAGGCGGACCGGGCGGGGAGCGGCGTTATCCAGAATGTCGATACGCGTTTCTTTTACGGTAATTCCCGCGATCGCGAGGGTGAGTGGCGGGGCGGGTGGAGTCGCGGGCGGGGCCGTTACGGCAACGGACGGGGCCGGAGCAGCGGACGGTTTGGCGGTCGCGGGAGCGAGCAGCGCGAGCAGGTTGATCGTACCATCGGCCTCGCGTCGTGCCCGGACATGGGCACCGCTGAGGTCGACGGCGCCCACGGTGACCTGCCGGGTTGTCATGTTCGCGTGGATACCGGTGACATCAAACGACGCCAGATCCAGTGCGGGCTCCTGACTTCCCCGCTCGAGCAGGGTTACGCCGCGCAGGCTGACGCCGCCTTCGAGGAATTCGAGGTTGGGCGTTCCGCCGGCAGCAACGGAAAATTCGTAGCGACCCTGGACGGTGAGCGTTCCGGCGGTGAGGTCGCCGTTAAGGTAATCCGCGTAATAGGGCGCGTATTTCACGAGGGCGAGATTCTCGATGTTCAGTTTGCCCGAGGATCGTAGTGGCGTCGCGTGCAATGTGCCGGTCCAAGCCACCCGTTCGCCAGACTCGGTGATGGCATCGAAATGATAGGGTGCGCCGCGCGAACTCGTGGTGTGAAACTCCGTGAGCGTGAAGGTCACCGGTCCGAGCGTGGTGGCAAAGGGCTGGCTTCGCGAGTGGTCGGTGAAGGCAAGCCGCGCGTCTGAAATTCGCAGGGTGTCCACGCGGAGCGGTCGGGGTTCCTTCGTGGACGGAGGCGGGGGCGTAGCGGTGGGCGGGGTCAGCTTGGCCACAATATCTGCGATGCTGAGCGAACCATCGGCATCGCGTTCGAACCGGCCATCGAGCCCGTCGAGAGTGAATTCCCGCAGAACCCATTCACCGCGCAGCGAAGCCAGCGCCTCGAAATTCACATGGAGCAGGCGCCAGCCGAGGAACACGTCCGGGGCCTCGCGCTCGAGGATGGCGAAATTCTCGAGGGTAAGGGAAAGCGCGTACGGGTTGAATTTGGCTTGGCCCACAGTCACGCGGCGGCCGAGTTCAGTGGAGAGGCGTTGCTCGAGCTGGGAACGAATAATCGGCGGCAGGACGAAGAATCCGATCACGGTAAAGAGGGCGGTGAGGATGACCGCAGTCACGAGCACGCGCTTAAGTTTCGAAACGGGCTTCATGCCGGCGACGGTGAGGTATTGATTGGCGACGGCAACTGTCGCGTGTGAGCGCCAATCAGGAATGTCTGCCCTCACGGTCCATCGAGGTTCGTGTTTTTGTCAGGTTTGCCGGCATTTTTTGCCGAATTTCGCTTGGCCGTTCACCACGTTTTTAGCGACTGCTTTCACGGATCGAATGGTTAACCCTGATTAGTAGGTCGTTGCAGGATCTTCCACGAGATTGGAATGAAATATGCAATCTATTCGGCGCCCCATCCCCATGAGCATCTTATTGAGCATCGCTGTCGGTCTCGTCCTGATTGGTCTTTCCGGGCTGCTGGTCGTGGGCAGCAAGGGCTCCCGTGATGGCTACGAGGACGAATTGGGATTTCATCACGGTTCTGATCCAGGCGATCGCGCTCGTTGAGAGCGTCGTAGTTATATCGTGGCGGAAGGGAGGCCATTTTACCTTCGTTCCGGTCTTTGCTTATTCGGGGCTTTGCGCTTCTAACACAGCGCATGTCACCTGGCGTCATTGGACAACGTTGCCTCAGCGAACGCGAACCCGAGCTCGGGCTCGGTTTGGTTGTAGGCGTAGATCTGCCGGCCAAGCGGATCGCCGTGGAATTTCCGGCGACCCGCGAAAACCGGCTTTATGCCCTCGGCACGGCGGTGCTGAAACGCGTGCAGTTTCGCGTGGGAGAGACGGTCACGACCCGGGCCGGCGCCACGCTGGTCGTTGAAGGCGTCGAAGAGGTGAGCGGTCTTCTGACGTATCTCGGAAGCGGCAAACGCGTGCGTGAAGATGCGCTCTCCGACGTGACGAGTGTCACCTCGCCCGCGGAGCGACTCATGGCTGGCCAGGTCGATTCGGGTGAGGTCTTCGATCTTCGCTACCGCGCCCTGCAAGCGCAGGCCCGGTTTCGGCAATCTGACGTCCGGGGCTTTCTGGGCGGACGCCTCGAACTCATCCCGCATCAATATTACATCCTCCACGAGGTGTCTTCGCGCCAGATCCCGCGCGTCTTGCTCGCGGATGAAGTCGGGTTGGGCAAAACGATCGAGGCGTGTCTCATCTTGCAGCGACTTCTGGCGGTGGGAAAAGTCAGTCGCGCGCTCATCCTGGTGCCCGAATCGCTGGTCCACCAGTGGTTCGTCGAACTGCTGCGCCGCTTTAATCTCTGGTTCAGCATCTACGATGAAGCGCGCTGCGTGGCAGTGGAGGAGAGTGACCCGGGGCAGAATCCGTTTCTCGCCGGACAGCTCGCGTTGACCAGCATCGGTTTCCTGGCGTCCGGTGAAACCCGCCGGGAGCAAGTGATCGCGGCGGGCTGGGACCTCGTGATTGTCGACGAGGCGCATCACCTCGCGTGGTCGCCGGAACAGGTAAGTCCCGAGTACGCGCTCGTTGAGCAGCTCGGCACGCGTTCGCCCGGTTTGTTGCTGCTGACGGCGACGCCGACGCAGCTCGGCCTGGAGGGACACTTTGCGCGGCTGCGCCTGCTGGATCCGGCGCGTTATACGGACTTCGATTCCTTTCGCACCGAAGCGGAGAGCTTCGGGGCGGTGGCCAGCATTGCAGAAAAGATCGTCGATAAGCAGCCTCTCACACCGGACGACCAGGCCACGCTGACCTCGATCTTCGACCGCGATCCCGCGGGCCTGGCAAAACACCTTGAAGCTCTGGCGAAGGGAAAACGTGGAGCGCGTGACATGCTGTTGCGGACACTGCTCGATCAGCATGGCACGGGCCGGGTGGTGTTCCGGAATACGCGGGCGACGATGACCGGGTTTCCGAAACGGAAATTTTGTCCGGTGCCCCTCGATGCACAGAACAATCTGACCCTGCTGGCGCGAATTGCGCGCGAACTGCAGGCCGAGGAAACCGGCGAGGACGCCCAGCTTCGTTACTCCTTCAAAGAGGATCCGCGGATGGACTGGCTCGTGACGTTTCTCAAGGAGCGTCAGGGCGGCAAAGTTCTCCTGATCTGCAAAACCCAGCGCAAGGTGCTCGCGCTCGAAGCGGCGTTGAAGGAGCGCACGAGCATCAAAGTCGGCCTCTTCCACGAAGGTCTTGCGCTGGTGCAACGCGACCGCAATGCGGCTTGGTTTGCCGAGCCTGACGGGGCGCAGCTCCTGCTCTGTTCGGAGATTGGCAGTGAAGGACGGAATTTCCAGTTCGCGCATCATCTGGTGCTGTTCGATCTGCCCCTCAATCCCGGGCTGATCGAGCAACGCATCGGGCGGCTCGATCGTATCGGCCAAACGGAGACGATCCGGATTCACGTGCCTTACCTGGCGGGCAGCGCGGGCGAGGTGCTGGTCGAGTGGTATCATCAGGGCTTGGACGTTTTTGAAACGCCGCTGCATGGCGGAAGTGAGTTTCAGGAGACCTTCAAAGACCGCGTGCTGGAGCTCGCGCTCGCTTTCGGCGACGGCGGTAAGGCGGGCCCACGGCAACTCGCGGCCCTGGTGGCGGAGACCAAGGTGTTTCACGAACGACTCGCCGAAAAAATGCGTCACGGCCGTGATCGCCTGCTTGAGTTGAACTCGTTCAATCGCGAGGTGGCGGAACGCGTCATTGCGCGCGTGCGCGAGGTCGATGCGGATCCGTTTCTGCGGGAGTTTCTCCTCGCGCTTCTCGACCACTTCGGGGTGCGGACAAAGGAGCACGAAGCCGGGGACGTATTTCTCGATCCGCGGCACGCCTATATCGAGGGTTTTCCCTCGATTCCGGCCGACGGCATGCTCGCGACCTTCGAGCGCAAGCGGTCCATCGCGCGCGAAGACATCCGGTTTGTGACGGCGGATCATTCGTTGGTGCAGGACGCGATCGATCTGCTGATCGAGACCCCGGCCGGAACGACCGCCTTCGGAGTGATGGCCGCGGCGAAACCCGCCCTGCTGCTCGAGGCGATCTTCGTCCTGGAAACCGTCGCCGAAACGCGCTGGCACGTGGATCAGTTTCTCGCTCCGACTCCCGTGCGCGTGGTGGTGAACTTTCAAGGTGACGAACTCACCGAGGAGCACGATGCCGCATCGCTCGCGGACCGAATGCAGGAGCATGACATTCACCGCTTCCTCGAGCGGCCGGGGTTTAACGCGACACTCCTCAAAGCCCTCATCAAATCCGCCACTGAACGCGCGGAACTGCGATCGAGCACGCTGAAAACCGCGGCGGAAGCGCGGGCCAGTGCCGCGCTCACGACGGATTTGGAGCGGCTTATTGCACTGCAGAAAATCAACGATCACGTGCGCCCCGAAGAGATCGCGCTGGCGCGTGAACAACTGGAACGCACGCGCGTGGCGCTCGAGCAAGCCCGGCTGCGCCTCGATTCGATTCGGCTGATCGTGGCCGGTGGGCCCGGGTTGGAGTGAACGACCTCGATGATCAAGCCTGTACCGCGCCGCGACCTGTTACCTGCGATCCTCCTCACGTTGGCCGTGACGGTCGTGGTTTTCCGGTTGTGGACGAGCTTCTGCTTTTTTCCGCTGCCGGACTGGAACACCCTCCGCCTCACGCCGACCTTCATGATTCGCTTCGGCGCGGAAGCGTATCCAGGACTTAACGACGGCGCCTTGACCACGTGGATTTACGGTCCCGTGCCGCTGCTGTTGAACCTCCCGGCAACGCTGGCGACCGGGATCGTGCCGGCCATGCTCATCGCGGCGACGATCAACCTGCTGGTCGCGATCGTGCCAGTGACTCTGGCCGTCTGGACGCTCTCGCTCGGTCCTGTCGTCGGCGCGCGCTCCGAAAAAGTGTGGGCGATTCTGCTCGTCCTCGCGCTCTGGCCCAACAGCAGTCTCCATTATATTCAGGCCGACAACGTTGCCCTGGCGTTTGGTCTCGTGTCTCAGGTTTTGCTGGTGCGTGCGCGGGCGGCTGCCCGATTCGGTTGGGGACTCGCGGCGCTCAGTGCGGCACTTGCGGTGTGGTCGAAGCAAACATCCGTCGCGCTGATCGTGGCTCAGATCGCGTG
Organism: Opitutales bacterium; assembly: GCA_038320495.1. GTDB lineage: Bacteria > Verrucomicrobiota > Verrucomicrobiia > Opitutales > Opitutaceae > ER46. Next base: position 7,417 of record JBBQEG010000177.1, read on the forward strand.
GCTGGCCTTGAGCACGAGCGGGCGTGCGGCCCTGCGTTATGGTGTTCTCTGCGCGGGAGCGGGACTCGGACTGGGCGCGGGCTTCGTCGGATGGTTCGGATTTGACGCGCTGTGGCTCAATCTCGTGGAGATTCCCGGACGAATCCCATCCGCGCCCGATTTCATCGAGCGCACCCAGCAATTGTGGATGCAAATCGCCGGTTATGTGGTGCTGCCCGCCATCGCCGTGATCGTTTTTCGTCGGACCATCTGGCGGCGCAATTCAGTCTGGTTGCTCCCGGCGTTGACGTGGTTGTGCCTGCTGCCGCTCGGAGTGGTTTCGATTTATAAATGGGGAGGCGCGAGCAACTCCCTGAACGGCGTCCTCTATTTATTGCCGATTGCTGCGCTGCAAGCGGTCAGAGCGCTCGGGGCACTGCGCGCGAGTGTGGCCCGGGCCGGAGTGGCGGCACTGGTAATCATCATCGTGTCGCAACAGCTGCGTTTTGCTCCGCTGTTACCGGTTCGTCCGATGACGGTGCATCTGGAAGAGGCCGCGCTCCTGGCGGAAAGGATGCCGGGCCAAGTTTGGTTTCCGTGGCATCCCTTGGTAACGTTCCTGAGTGAGGGCCGCTTCGACCACTCCGAAGATGGACTTCACACCCGGAAGATCGCGGGCGCGGGTCGGAGCCCGATCGAGGTGGGCCGACACTTGCCTCCGCAATGGACGACGACGGCCGTGCTCGGCTGGCGCGAAGAAGGGGAATTCCGGAAGCTCCAGCCCGCGTCGGCGCAATTGGCGCATTTCGGCCGATGGACACTCTTCACTTGGAAGCCGACGGGAGAGTGACGGAGTGGTTTGTTTCAGACGAACGAGTTGCCAATACAGGCGGGCGGTGTCATCGATGGCGCCGCACTCAACACGCTATAATCTCATGGAATTCCGCCAACTCGGTCGTTCAGGTTTCAAGGTCCCGGTGCTCAGTTTGGGCACGGGCACGTTCGGAGGCAAAGGAGAGTTCTTCGGCGCGTGGGGATCGAGCGATGTCGCGGAGGCGACGCGGCTCGTCGACATCGCGCTGGAAGCAGGAATGAACATGTTCGACTCCGCGGATGTGTACTCCGGCGGAGCGGCCGAGGAAGTCCTGGGTGGCGCGATCAAGGGCCGGCGTGACCAGGTGATTATTTCGACGAAGGCGACATTTCGTGCGGGCCAGGGACCGAATGACGTCGGGTCCTCGCGTTACCACCTGACGCGGGCGGTGGAGGGAAGCTTGCGACGGCTTGGGACGGACTATATTGATATCTTTCAGCTGCACGGGTTCGACGCGATGACGCCGGTGGAAGAGGCGCTGGGAACACTCGATGATCTCGTGCGCGCGGGGAAGATTCGCTATCTGGGCGTTTCCAATTTCTCCGGCTGGCACCTCATGAAGTCGCTGGCCGTATCCGAGAAACATGGACTGACACGCTACGTGGCGAATCAGACCTACTACTCGCTGATCGGGCGGGACTATGAGTGGGAGTTGATGCCGCTGGGGATTGATCAAGGCCTCGGCGCGATTGTTTGGAGTCCGCTCGGCTGGGGCCGTTTGACGGGCAAAGTCCGCCGGGGGCAACCCTTGCCGAAAGTGACCCGATTGAAATCCGCACTTGCGGTAAAGAACGGTCCTCAGGTGGACGAGGAGTATCTTTTTACCGTGGTGGATGCGATCGATGCGGTGGCGCAAGAAGTCGGCAAGACGGTGCCGCAGGTGGCGTTGAACTGGGTGCTGCAACGTCCCACGGTCTCGACGCTCATCGTGGGAGCGCGAAACGAAGAGCAACTCCGGCAGAATTTGGGCGCGGTCGGCTGGAACCTGACCGCGGAGCAAATGGGACGCCTCGATGCGGCGAGCGCCACCCGTAAGGTCTATCCGTACTGGCACCAGCACGGTTTCACGGAACGGAATCCGTCGCTCGTTTGAATCGGGGGCGAAAAGGCCTGAAACGTTGGTACCGTTTCCGCGCGGCGCACCGGCCTTCGCGCAACCGGCACGAAGGTGGTCGCAGAGATTGACCGGGTTCCCGCGTGGAGTAAGGATTCCTCGTCGCGGCGAGCGTTTTTGCCGCCAACGTCCTGTCCCGAGTTTTTGTTATGAACTCTACCCTCAACGGTCGCTTGCTCGTATGGTGTGTTGGATGGTCCATTTTTGCCGCCGCACTTTTGCCTTCGGTTTTCGCTCAGCGTACGAACAAGCCGACCCTGCATGGCCGGCATTGGGTGGCCGTAACCGGCAAACCGCTCGCCGCCACGGCGGGTGCGATCACCTTTACGAAAGGCGGTAATGCGGTGGATGCGACCTGCGCGATGCTGGCGGCGACCTGTACGATGTGGGATACGCTGGGGTGGGGCGGGGAAACGCAGGCGCTGATTTATCACCCCAAGGAAAAGAAGGTCATCGGCGTGAACGCACTCGGCGTCGCGCCGACCGGGGCGACGGCGGAATTTTTTCAGGCGAAGAAAATGGCATTTCCGCCGGAATACGGGCCGCTGGCTGCGGTGACCCCGGGAACGCCGGGTGGGCTCATGGTCATGCTGGCAGAGTACGGCAAGCTGTCCCTGGCCGAGGTCCTGGCTCCGGCGATTGAGATGGCCGATGGCTATCCGATGGAGGAACAGGCCGCGGATGCCATCGAGCGCTTCCGTTCCGAGATCATGAAGTGGCCCGACTCGCGACGGATTTTTTTGCCTCACTTGGATGAGAGTGATCCTTCGAAACGCGCGGCGCCGAAGGCCGGGGAAATGTTTCGCCAACCGGAACTGGCTGCGACGCTGCGCCAGTTGGTGGCCGCCGAACGCGAGGCATGGGCGGCCGGGAAGGATCGCAAGGCTGCAATTCGTGCGGCCTACGATCTCTTCTATCGCGGCGCGATCGCTCGCGAGTTCGTGCGCAGCACGCAGGAGCAGGGCGGATTGATCACGTTGCAGGATCTCGATCAATGGCGCGTCAAAATCGAGGAGCCCGTGACGACGACCTACAAAGGCATCCAGGTTGCGAAGCTGACGCATTGGACACAGGG
>JBBQEG010000178.1:0-10428 GCA_038320495.1 Opitutales bacterium
ATTGAGGTGTTGAGTGTCTTCCACCGACAATTGCGGGAAAAGAAGTGGACCCGCGATAAATTTATGACCGCGGTTCGTCAGTTCACCAACGACGACATCGGCGGCTTTTGGACGTGGCTGCCCCTCGACGTCACGATCATCGATGCAGCGGCTAAGACCTACACCACATTACCGGACACGGTGTTTTTGCGGGCGGCCGACTGCCTTCATCTCGTGACGGCGCTGCATCACGGTTTCGCGGAGATATGCACTTACGATACGCACCAAACTGCGGCGGCCTCTGCGGTTGGAATCAAGCCGATCACCGCGTAGCTGAAACGCAAAGTGAAAACCAGGGGTCAATGATTACCGATTGATTCAAAACTGAAAGGCGCACGATGCTCGTGCGCCTTTCGCAAAGGCAAGGACTTCGTTTTTCCGGTTGGCTTCAGCTTAAATCGCTCAACCGAGCAGAACCTGCCATTGATTCTCGCGAGCGGAACGCGCCGCTTTGAGCGCTCCCAGCGCGACGTAGCGTTTGTAGTCTTGGCCGGCGAGTTTGACCTTGGGCGACTCAAACCCGTCATCCGTGAGCTTTTTCTGTAGCACGGCATCGATGCCTTTGATCTGCGAGCCGCCCCCGGTCACGATGATGTTTTGCAGCAGCGTAAGCACGGAATCGGACGGAGCGCGTTCGATGAGCGTCGTGAGCGCCGGATAGATTTTGTCGATCAGGGTGTTGCAGGCGCGGGCCAGCGTATCGCCCAGCTCGATCGTGTGCGCTTTGCCTCCCATGATGACTTTCACTTCCAGCGGCTTCCGCGAGGGTCCGACATACCCGTGCGCTTCCTTGATCTCGCGCACCTTGTGCCGGGAGAGTCCGTTATTCGGGTAAACGCGATCGAGCTCGTTGTGGAGCAGTTCGTCGATCGCGTCGCCGGCAAAGGGGATGCTGATCTGGTCCTTGCTGGTCGGAAAGTAACCCTGCACGAGACACAGATCACTCGTGCCGCCGCCAATGTCGACGAACAGGGAGTTTACGACGGGATCGAGATAATTCGGCTGCGAGACACGGGCGTCGTCGCGATAACCGAGCGCTGAGAGGAATGGTTCCGGGATCATCAGCACGCGGTCGAGAATCCCGTAGGCGCAGCGCCGGATGTCATCGCGGGCCTGAGCGCCGGCGTTTGCGGGCATGCCAATAACGGCGCGGATCTCGGCATTACCCGTCGGATCCACGATCGAGCGCAGATACTGGAGAAAATCGCGGGCCGCCGTGGGATCCGCGATCACGCCTTCAGCGACCGGTGCGACCATGCGAACATGCAGCATGTTGCGAACCGCGTCATCGCCGAAAAGCGTTTGCGCATTGCCCGCGATGATCCCGTCGACGATGCCGTCCTTCACGTAGCCGACAACCGTGGGCAAAACCTTGCTCACGGTGATGTCGTTGCCGGTGACAGGTCCGGCGAGCATGCACGATTTGTTGGTGCCGAGGTCGAAGCCGACCAGCACGGTCTTGGGCGCAGACGTCCGAGCCCCCGTGGGGGCGGTGTTGGACAATGGCGACGGGCCGGACGTCGAAACGGGCGGCTTATCCTGGGAAACGAGACTCATGTGTTTTTCGTGGTTTTTAGGGGTGGGTGACGGGGCAACAAGGTGGTTCTCAAGAGGCTCGACGCCGCGACTCCGGGTCCGTCTCTTCCGCCCGCTCCTGGGCGATCATGTCATCGAGAAAGTCCGCGATATCTCCCGGCCGGCGCACCGGTTTCGCCGGTGGTGGCGTCGGAATGCCGGGAGGAGGTGAATGCATCGCCGCGGCCTGCGGTTTCGCTTCTGCAAGGGTCCCAAAGAGCGGCGCCGAGTCGGTGAGTAGCGGCAAGAGCAGTTCCGCCAAGGCGGAGGCATTGGCCACCCGTTCCTGTTCGGTCACGTAAATGGCCTCGATCCGATGGTCCACCGAAGCTGGGACGTCGGCTGCGTGCTTGAGGGAGGTGATCAGACTCGCGAGTGCGCCGGTGCGAAGATTTTCTGCCGCATCCATTTCCCCCCGTTCGCGCAGAACGCAAACACGCCGCACAAGACGCGCCACGTCATTCCACGTGGCGGGGGGAGGCGGAAAGGTGGACGCTGACCTATTATCCAATAGGCGGCTGGACCGGTATTCTCCACCGATGTTCATGAGAAATATCCCCTAATTCGCAAAAAGTCGGCGGTCTACCCGTTTTTTGCCGCCCCTTGCCGGCTGGTGCCCGGCGTCTATTCGCCTCCGCTGGGTGCGAAGGGGTTCAGCGCGAACCGATTGTGAAATACAGGATAGCGATGCCGATCCCCAGCAGCACCAATGCGCCGACAAAATACAAAATGCACCCTTGGCGCACGTCCCGATTCAAGGCGCCGGGCGGTGAACGAAACTTCTCCAAAAGGATCTCGGGCTCGGCGACGCCAATCGGGGTTCGAACCGTTATTTCGGCGGCGGGGGGAGACCCCGCGGCGGGGCTGGAAACAGAGACCGCGACTTGACCCTCCGGCAACGGTGACGACGGAATCGCAGTGTCGCTCGGTGAGCGCAAAGGGAGGGGAGGATGTGACGGGGGCGCCTCCATCTGGCCAATCTCACGATCAAGCCAGGCTAAATGCGCGCTGATGAGCGAGCGCTGGCGGCGAAGTTCAGCGAGACGATCCGTCATTTTCGTCGAGGCTGAGTCTCTCGGGATGATCCGGCAAGCCCGTGCCGCTGCGGGGCAAGCAGAAGGGCCGGTCTTGCGACCGGCCCTGGGTGAAAGCGAAAGCAGCTATGAAACGGTTAGGCGGTGACGACCGAAACCGAACGATGCGCCTTGTCGTACTTGACGGTACCCGTCTTGAGCGCGAACAGCGTCCAATCGCGACCGGTGCCGACATTCTTGCCGGGGTGCAATTTGGTGCCGCGCTGGCGAACGATGATGCCGCCGGCGAGAATGGATTGTCCTCCGAAGACTTTTACCCCGAGCCGCTGAGAGCGGCTATCGCGGCCGTTGCTGGATGTTCCCTGACCTTTCTTGTGCGCCATGACGAAATATCTCCTTAAGCGTTAATCGATTGAATCTTGATGACGGAAAGCTCCTGGCGATGGCCGCGTTTGCGCTCCATGCCCTTGCGCTTCTTTTTCTTGAAAACGATGACCTTGTCACCGCGTTTGTTCTCAAGGATCGTCACGGAAACGGAAGCTCCGGTGAGGAGCGGCTTGCCGACCTTGAATGCTTCGCCTTCACCGGCTGCGAGGACGTCATTGATTTCGACGGTCGAGCCTTTTTCGGTGCCGGGATAGCGGTTTACAGTAAGAATGTCGCCCTCAGACACAGTGAACTGCTGGCCTTGGGTTTTGATCGTCGCTTTCATAAATAAAACGGCGGAATTAGCCTTTTGCAGGAACGTAACGCAAGCGATTTATTTGGAAAACTCTCCCGGGAATTTCGCGATCGCGTTCTCATTTATCGTCAGCGCCTTCAAACAGGCACCCTTACGGGAATAGCGGTGCCGTGGCTGCCACCTCAGCCTGAGGGCAGTGGGAACTCCGCTACGCCCGGATGTGCGGCATTGGCTGCCGCATACGGAATTGCAGTCCGCACAGCGTCGGCCAGTGAATATCCGAGGGCAAACAAGGGATTCAGCATACAGGCCAGCAGGACGTCGCCCGAGCCCGTCGGAGAAATCTGTTGAACGGTCGGGGGCGTGAGTCGCGTGCGGATCCCATCAACATCACGGAGCTCGATGGGTCCGGGGCCGTCGGTGATAACCCAGCGTTTCACCGTCGGCGGAAGGGCATCGGGGTCAGTGCCCAGCCTCGGCCTCGGCAGCGCACGAAGTTCGTCGGCATTGATCTTCACCAACGCCAAAGGACGTTCCGCCGTCCAAGCCAAGGGCGGGCCGTAGGTGTCAGCGACCAAGCGTCCGCGGGTCAACCAGCGCTCCAAGGTATGCCGCAGCGGGTCAAAGTCGGGACTGCTCCAGCCGGGAAAACTCCCTGCGAGGACGAGGACCTGCGCATCCGGTTGTTCGTCGAGAAAGCCGGCACAGGCCGCGATCGCACGCGCATCTGGAGCGGCGTCCGGGCCGAGAAACGTGGTCTCGCCGAAACGGCCACTTTGGTCGCGCACCACCGTGCCGGTTCGCGTCGCGGTCGAGGTCGCAAAGGCGCGATGGCGGAGTCCGCGCTCGTTCAGCCACGTCTCGCATTCCTTTCCCGGCTCCCGGCCGGTAAAATAAATCGCGGTATTCGAAACTTGGAGACGCGTGAGCATGCGGGAAACGTTGATGCCCTTGCCGCCGACTTGAAACGATTCACGGCGGGCGCGCGAAGTCCGGCCGGGTTCCCAGGAATCGACCTCGAGGGTGCGCTCTGCGAGCAGGTTGCCGGTGAGCGTAAAAATGTGCGGCGCGGCTGGCGGCGGGTTGGTGGACGTCGGGCAATCGTTCATGGCTCCTCGTCTTTCTGGGGGCGATAGAACACGTAGTTCACGAGGAAGCCCAACCCGAAGACACCGCTCAGCGTGCGCAGGTTACGCATGGCTCCGAACACCATTGTGAGCGAGCTCGCCCGCGGTTCATGCACCCGCAGCAGCAGCGTGCAACTGATGAGCGCGAGGATCGGTAGCAGCAGGAAGCACACGTGATGCACGGCAAACGGATCGCTCCAGCGTTGCAGGGCCCACGTGAGAATCGCTCCACCCGTGATGGGAGCGATTGCGGCCACGAGCGAAGTCACGGCCAGGCTCACGCCGATCGCCAGGTTCTTCGCCTGCACCGGGATCAATCGCAACAGGATGGTGAACTGGCCGAGGATAAAACCCGCGCCGGTCGCTCCACCCCAGATCCACATGCCGTAAAGGATGTCGCGATTGTCGGGCGTCAGAAACGACCAGAGAAAGTTGGGGACCTGCCAGAGGATGAGCGAAAAGGTCATCACCGATTTGTTGCCATAGCGATCGAGCAGGTGACCCCAGGCGGGCAACGACAGCGCACCGCTCAGTTGCGCGAGAGTTGCCAGCATCCCGACGTCGAACGCCGAAAGCTCCAGCTGTTCGAACATGAACACGTGATAGAAGGGGCCGAAGCAATTGGCCGCAAAGGACCACACCGCGCCGAAGGCGACGAAGACGAGTAGCGACTTGGCCCCGAGCACGATTCCGAGCTGCTCGCGAAACGGGAGCTGCTGCGTCGATTCGTGTTTCCGCGCTTTGGCGGGGCTCATCCATTGCCAGCGGAGTGAGAAGATGCGCATCAGCACCGCTCCGGCGATGATGAGCTGAAACACCAGAATTCCGTAATCCCACTGCGCCAGTGACCAACCCGACACGAGGAGAAACGTAAGGGTCGAGACCTGCAGAGTGGCGTTGCGCCGGCCGAAATATTTTCCCCGGATCCGATACGGCACCCACTCCTGAATCCAGGCATTCCAGGATACGCCAGCGATGGCTCCGAAACAGCTGGTGACGAGAAACCAGGCGATGAGCCATTGGCCCGCCGTCGCTGGATCGTCCCGCGGGATCGACGGCAGCATGACAGCGAAGGCTACCCAGGACATGAGATGCAACGAGGCCGCACCGACCGTGATCGTCTTCGGTGGGCGCCAGCGCGCGAGAAAGGGCGCGACGAAGATCTGCAGGAAATTACCGAGGAAGGGCAGAGCGCAGATCAGCCCGATGGTCGTCTTGGGCAACGGAAACGCTTTTGCGACCAGTGCCGTCATGAAAACATTGACCGGTAGCGACATCGTGACGATCGGCATGGCCATGATCCCCTCGGCCGTGCAGAGTCGGAGGGAGCGGAGCAGATCGGCCTTGGACTGATGCGCGGCCGGGCGCGCGGTGGTTGCATTCACGGTACGTTCAATTCCATTGCATATCGGATGGGGCCGATAATTGAAGCGAAAGTATTGCAGGAAAAGAAAACGGTTGCATTGGCGCGCTGGTTGCTCGGAAAGCACCTCGTTCGACGCCGCGCCGATGGTGTAATCGATGCCCGGATGATCGTGGAGACCGAGGCGTACGACGGCGAACGCGACCAAGCCTGCCACGCCCGCGCGGGCCGGACCTCGCGCACGCAGGTCCTGTATCGCCCCGGCGGCGTGTGGTATGTGTACTTATGTTACGGAATTCACGAGATGCTCAACCTCGTGGTCGGGAAGGAGGACTGGCCCGCGGCGATCCTGATTCGCGGCGTCGAAGGCGCCATCGGTCCCGGGCGGGTGACCAGGGCGCTTTCCATTGACCGGCGGCTTAACACCGCGAACGCCACGTCCGACGTCAGCGGCTTGTGGTTGGAAGATCGGGGGGTGCGGGTGCCGCGGCGGATCGTGGAAACGACGCCGCGGATCGGGGTCGATTATGCGGGCCCGATTTGGACGATGAAGCTCTGGCGTTTCAGGTTTGATCCGCAAGCGCTGACTGAATCGCGGCGCGCACGGATTCCAACGAAAGGTGCGCCAGGTCCGGTGCGGAGTGAAGCACGTGGACATGCTGCGCCGGCGGAGCCCACATCGCCGGATCCGTCGGTCCGAAGAGCAAAACGCACGGCACGCCGCACGCCGCGGCCAGGTGGCTGACGCCCGAGTCGTGGCCGAGAAATAGCCGGCAGGAAGAAAGCTCCGTGACGAGTTCCTCGAGCGGGGGTGTGATGAGCGGCCGCACAGTGTCCGGCAGCGAGGGGAGGCGGGCGCGCCATGGCTCAATTTCGACCTCTCCGAGTATCAGCAAAACGGGTACGCCGAGTTCCGTCAGCAGCGTGAGCCAGCGATCGGCCGGCCAATTTTTTCGCGATGAACCACTGCCCGGGTGCACGGCGATCGTCGTCTTTGGTCCGGAAGTCGACGGCTTTGCTGAGGTCATGGGGGCCAAGGCATCGATCGGTTGGAGCGCAACGAACGGTGGTGTCGTCGATGGATTCAACCCGACCTCTCGTAGCGGTTCGCAATAATGGGCGGCCGCCGGCGCCAGGGTCGGCATTGCGGCCGCCGAAAGGTACATCTGACCGTCGCGCACGGGAAAGCGCCGCCGGAGGTCGCCGTCGGGATCGGGCCACGCGTTGAAAACGAGATCGAATCGGGCCAGCCACGTCACGAGCTCTGCGGGCAGCGGGGTGCCGGGCGGTGCAAACAACGCGCTCCAACGTCCTTCGTGTTGCGAATGCACCGCGTCGATCAGCCCGCGGGCCTTGGCCAGAGCGGCCGCGGTCGCGTTGCCCACGAGTTCAATACGGGCCGCAGGCCAGCGTTGTCGTAACCACGCCAGCGCGGGCAGCGTGACGATGAAGTCGCCGAGCGCGCCGCCTTTGAGGACAAGGATTGTGCGCATCCTCGTGGATCGTGCCGGACAGAGGACTGAGCGGGCTGGAGGACGCGAGTCGTGCCTCGTAACCGCTGCTCAAGACGCTTTCTTGGTGGCCGCAACAGTCGTTGGACGCTGATAGGCTTCGAGGTTGGCCGTGCCTGTGCCGATTTTGAACTCAACTTGAAACCGCACCGGTAGCCGGTGGTTATCCTGCGCGATCCAGACGCGCACCTTGCTGCCGCGCTTGAACATTCCTTTTGGCTCGGTCTTCTCCATCCGCGGTTCCAGCACCAGCGTTTCGAAGGTGCCGGCATTGGTGCGGACTTGTTCGTAGCCCGTTGCGTAAATCGTCAGCTCATAAAAGTCGTCATCGAAGAGCACCAGTGCGTCACGACTCTCGCCCGGTTTCAGATTCCAGGTCCGGGTTTGCAGCAATCCGAGGATGAGATCCGCGGGATCCCCGGGCGGCATGGGCAGAGGCAGAGGCTCTTGCGCGGGCTTGATCCGGGTCAAAGTCGCCTCCCGGCTCGCGTAATCGAAGGCCACGGTGTGCTCCGTGTCTTTGCCGCGGGTGGTCGCGCTCTCATGCATTGACAACAAGCGGCGCGTGCTCAGGTCGAACGTCGATTCCGAACGAGCACTGAAGGGCATGAGCATCTTCGCAAGGCCGCGCGTCGCCGTGGTCGACGTGACCAACAGGCGATCCGGCGATGTTGGGGTATGGCGAGCGTCGATTTTGATTTCTCCCGCTCCCGGCAGGATCGCCCACGAAACGCGGTACCGCAGGCTTTCGCCATCTTGCAGGGGAAGATCTGCGCCGCGGAGAAGCGGCGCCAGCAGAACGGCAAACAGGAGGCATGGAAGCGTACGAGTCATCGTCATGTTACAGCAGAAGGATTTGGCCGGGAAATGCGAGGCAGAGCGAAGATTCGTCTCGGCGCGATGGCCCACAGAACGTCTTCGGTATGCAGAAAATCATTCCACGGAGTCCCCGCCGCCCAGGGAGAAAATGCCGGCAGAATCAAGCGACGTTCACTCGCGACCAACGCGGGTAATTTCAATCGCGACCCGGCTTGGTCGCCCCAGCTCACGGCCGGATGATGATGCCCCACCACCTCCACCGTCGTGCCTTCGGGAAGGGCAAGCGTGGTGTCGCCATGATGAAAATGAAACCGTCCGCGGATCACGCTACGCACCCCGGCCAGCCGCCAATTACGATCATGGTTGCCCGCGATCAACGTGACCGGCAGTCGCGACTCGCGTATGAACGCTTCCGCGCCCGCGCCACCTTCCGCTGCATGCACGACGTCGCCGAGCCAGATCATCTCGACTGGCGCGTACGCGGTGACGAGTTCGTTCAGGCGCTGCGCGATCTCATCATCGCCCCACAGCGGAACGAGGTTTCCCCGCGCGCGAAGGCTCGCGGCGTAGCCCCAGTGCAGGTCGGCAATGAGCAGGAGGCGTTCCGTCCCGAGCCAGACGGCCCGGCGCGAATCCAGCCAGACTCCGGGTTGCACCTCGTGACGGGTGGGCGCGGTGGGAGTGGATGTGAGCGGTGCCGGCATTCGGAATTGGCCCAACGTGCAACAGCTTCGTTGGGGTTCAAACTCTACTTTGCTTTCTTTCGCGCCGGCGCGGCGTCGGCAGATCAGATTGATCCGATCGATCCGACGGATCGGGCAGATCCGGCAGACTGGACGGATTTTCGGCGCCACCGTACATCTCATGATAGAGTCGTTCAATCGTGGTTTCAGGATCCTCCAAGGTCATCGTTTCGCGGATCCGACTCACATACATTCCGAAGGAGAAAGGGCTCACCCGCTCGGTGACCCGGAAATCCCACGGCTGTTTGCCGACATTCTCCAAAAACGCCAGCGCCCGCGGCAGATCCAGAAAACGCAAGGTGGCTTCCGCGTACGCCTCGACCAACAGCGGGTGATCCGGCTCATGTTTCCGCAGGACCTCGAAAATGATTTCCGAACTCCATTGCAACGCCCGCGCACCCCGCTCCTCACCGCGCACGCGCCGCGGCACCATCAGTCCGGTCTGTGCCACGCCGCGAAATTGCCACTTCACGAGATTGCTTTCGCTCAGCGCTTCCCGCAGCGAAGCTTCGGCTCCGGCTCGGGCGAAGGCCTGCCGAAATTCTGGTTCCGACAGAGCCTGGAAGGGCTTCAAGGTGAGCAGGAATCCGTAATCGTCGATCGTGGTGAGGGCGTTGCCGCCTTTCGTTTCGTGGACGCGTTGGGCAATGATCCGGGACAGCGCGTCGTTTGCAGAGCGTCCGATCAAGGAATGAAAAAAATAATGCAGGTAGCCGCCCTGATCATAGCGCTCCACGAGAAAGAAATCGCGTGTTGGGATTCTTGATACCCGCGCTTGCAGGACAAAGTGCTCGACTAGTGCGCGGGCATTCGCGGGCGACAAGCCGTACTCGTTTTCGAGATACGCGGTCGCATCTGCGGCGGGACCGGAGTTCAGACGCCGGGCCACGTGAGTGCGCAGGTTGACCACTTCCGCGGCCAGCCCCGAGGCGAGCGGCATTTTGTTGGCGTACCACCGCGGGACGGTCGGAATGGAGCTGTCCGCCGCGACGACTTTAGCCGTGAGCAACCGGGTTTCAACCAGCCGGATGGTGCGTCCGCTGAGGACGAACACATCGCCGGGTCGCAGGCCTTTCATGAACGATTCCTCGACCTGGCCCAGTTTGCGTCCGCGCAGCTGCACCTGGACCATGCTCTCGCTCGTGATGGTACCGATGTTCTGGTAGAAATCCCGCGCGACTCGCGGCGAGGTGAGTACGAGACAACCGCGGTCGTTGAGGCGCACTTTGCCGAACAAATCGTGATACTGGCGTTCGAGCGAAGCCCCGCCGCCGGCCAGGTAGTACAGGACGCGGTCAAACGCGGCGCGGTCTAATGCGCGGTACGGATAACTGCGGCGGACGAGTGCAAATGCCTCATCCGGTGTCACGCTCTCGAAGACGGCGAGTCCGACAAGGGTTTGCGCGAGCACATCGGCCGGGTCGTCGTGAATCTTCACGGGTTCGAGTTCGCGTCGCTCCATCATCCGTGCGGTCACGGCGCACTCGGCGAGATCATTGATATTACTGGCCACTAGCACACCGTGACTGGTTTCG
>JBBQEG010000179.1:0-10406 GCA_038320495.1 Opitutales bacterium
GAGCCGCGGAATGGGTCCGTCAACGATCGCGATGATCTTTACATCAATGCCCGCCACCGGACGACCGACACAGGCACCGTGCACCGACTGGCGCTCGATCTCATCCACGGAGACGCTCGCAACGGGTAAACACTCAGTCGCGCCATAAGGGCTGTATAATCGACCGTGCGGGAGAAACGTCCGCGAGTTTTGCCAAAGTGTCGCCGGCACGGCTGCACCTGCACACAACACGCGCCGCAACGTGGGCAGTGTGATTTGTCGTGCTGCGCAGTGGTCGCCGATCTTCGTCCACAGGGTGGGCGAGCCAAACGAGTTGGTGACGCCCTCCTGCTGGATGGCTTGCACGATCTTCGCCGGGTCGAACGACGCGGGGCGGCGCGGGTTCATCTCCGGAACAATCGTCGTCATACCGAGTGCAGGATTGAAGAGCGCGAAGATCGGAAGCATTGGCAGATCGATTTCGCCAGGTTCGATTTGATACGCGGCTCGAATCAACCGCACCTGGGCCTCGAACATGCCGTGTTCATAACACACGCCTTTCGGCGCGCCCGTGGATCCGGATGTAAATAAAATCGCGGCAAGTTCGTCGCTCGCGCTGTACATCAGTGCCGGTGCTTCGGTTGACCGAATCGAAGCGGACACGGTCGAGAGTCGCGCCGTGAGCGAACTGCTGGCCGACACGCGCGAGCGCACCGAGCGAAACGTGCCGCGAAAAACCCGGCTGATCAGCTGCGCGAGGGGAATGCCGAGGAGCGCGCGCGGTCGCGATCGCCGCACGCATGCGAGAAAATTTTTCAGCCCCATGCCAGGATCGATCACCACGGGAACGGCGCCGATCCGAAACAGCGCGAACACTGAAGCGATCAGCGGCAATCCCTGCTTCACCATGACCAGCGTACGATCACTCCGGCCAATTCCGGCCTGCCTCAGGCGGGCGGACCACGCCGCCACTTCAGCATCGAGTTCGCGAAATGTCAGCGTCAGGTAATCAATTTGTCCGGCGCGGGTGCGCCCACGCGGAACTTTCAACGCGGCGCGCTCGGGGTGCGACTGAGCCATCAAGCCAAGGTGACGGGCAATGTTGGCGGTGACGCCCGCGGCGGGAGACTGAGGTGTCGGAGAAGACATCCGCGGCAAAGTGACGCAGAGGCGACGGAACGATTCAATCAAAACGCCAGTGGTCGGGCTCGCCAAAACCGGATACGGTTGACCGGTGTGACCGAGCAATGCGAGCGCCCTTCCGCGTCGCAGTCAGATCTGACTCAATAATCGGTAAACGTCAGCAATCCCCACAACACCGTCACTTTTTTGCCGGAAGGGCCATCGCTCCCGACAAGCTTCGATGTATCCACATTGATTGTCGCGGGATTCGTGGGTTGAAAAGAGTCCGTGGCCACGGTGAGCGCGCCGCCGAGCAGGTTGGTTTCTCGGCCCCCGCTCGAGGTGTTACGAGTGGCGCAACCGGAAGCCAGCACTGAACAGAGCGCGGCGAAGGCGAGAAACAACCGTTTTGATTTCATGGGGAGGTGAAAGAAAGCTAGGTAGGACCGTCGACGACGATAGCGCAAGCCCGCGCACGCTCGGGATCAGGGGTGGTACGTCGACGATTGGCCCGGAACCGATGAACCGGGCTGAACGCAGTTAGCGCGCGAGGTTCTTAAGGGCGGACTCGGCCTGCAAAAGCTCGGCCTGCCATGGAAGGAGCACCTCACCAATATTCCGTGGCTGCCGGGCAATCTGCGCCAGTTGCGCGCGGTTGGCGATCAGGGTTGGCTCGACTTCGAGTTGTTTCGCGACGCGATCACGATCGGCCCGGATGCGATCCTGTAATTCAACCTCGGCCTGGGTCAGCGCGACGAGACTGGGATCACGGCCGGGGCGACGTGGCAATGTCTTGGGATCGCGCTCCAAACCGGCGCGGACGGCGGCCGCCAAAGAGGGGAAAATGCGATCATGCCGCTTGCCGAGATGCACGTTGTTGAGGAAGGCAGCCTCAGCCTCGCCCATCTCGGCCGACTCGGAAATCTTGAGCAAGAGCGCATTGCCGCAGACCTTGAACGGTGGCGTATCCAGCCGCTGCGCCTGGGCCTCGCGCCAGTGCCAGACCGCATGCAGGACGGAGAGACCCGAGCCGCGCAAGCGCTCACTGCGACCGATTCGCCAATCGTTCTCCGTGGGCGGAGCGAATCCTTCAAGCCCGGCCTCGATTTGGGCGCGGCACTGTTGTTCGAGCCAGTCGAGACGGCCGAGCTTCTTCAAGTCGCGCTTCAGGATGTCGCGGAGGGCAGGCAGATGCCAGACATCAAGGGCGGCGTAATTGAGCAGCTTGGGAGTAATCGGACGTTTCGACCAGTTGGCCTTCTGGCCATCCTTGTCCAACGCGACGCCGAAATGTTGATCGAGCAAGCCCGCGAGCCCGACGCGTTGCAGCCCGAGTAATTGGGCGGCGAGCATGGTGTCGAAAAGACTTGTGGGCTGAAACCGGCAGAGATCGTGCAGGAGGCGGAGATCGAAATCGCTCCCGTGCATGATAAGGTGCTTCTGCGCGAGAACCTTCCACAACGGCTCGAGCTTCATCCCCGGAGCGAGCACATCGACGAGGAAGACCTCACCGCCGACGAGGAACTGCAGCAAGCAGACCCGCGTCTTGTAGTGATACATGTTATCGGCCTCGGTATCCAACGAGACTTCGTCGACGCGTTCCAACGCGTTGAGCAAGGGATCAAGCGAGCCGGGTTGATCCAGAAGAAGGTAGGCGGGTGGACGCGTGGTCACTTTGACGCCAAGCAAACGGCGGAGGGGTGACGGAAGGAAGCGCGAAATCATGCGGCGAACTAAGACGCGTTATTCCATGCCGAGAGGAACGCATCAACCAACAAAGGCAGATCTTCGTGATATCCGCCCTCGAGCACGGCGGCGGCAGGTCGCTGGGCCTCGCGAAGCCATTGCCCCATAGTGGCAAAATCCTCGGTTTGCAAGCTCATGCTCGTGATCGGGTCCCGAGCATACGCATCGAAGCCGGCGGAAACGAGAATAAGATCGGGCGCGAAGGATAAGACCGCATCGAGAGAAGCCCGCAGGGCTGCCATGTGGTCAACGCGGGGAGTCCGCGGCGCCACGGGCCAGTTGCGGATATGAGGCCCATGATCCTGCGTGCCCGTCCCCGGGTATCCAGGATATTGATGCACCGAGGCGAAAAATATGTCCTTCTGCCCATGCACGATGGCCTCGGTGCCGTTGCCGTGATGCGCGTCAAAATCCCAAATCGCCACGCGTGCCGCACCGAGGTCCCGCTGGGCGTGAATTGCCGCGATCGCGATCTGATTCAGGTAACAGAAGCCCATTGCCTGACCGGATGTCGCATGGTGGCCGGGAGGACGCATCAACGAAAAAGCCGGCCCGCCGGTCTCGCGCGCATGACGGGCCGCTGCGACGGCCGACGCCACTGCCGCGCGCGCATGGTGCTCGATCTCCGGAAAATAAGGCGTATCCGCATCAAAATCACGCGGCTGCCCCAACCGGTTCACATGCGCCGCGGTATGCGCGAGGAGCAGCAGCTCATTGGTCGCCGTCTCACGTTTTGGGATACGCCACTCCCAATTCGGATGCGCCTGGCGCAAATGGGCTTCGGTCCGCACGACGCGCGCGGGCTGCTCCGGACGCAAAGAGGAGCCATAGGTGGCGCAGCGCGGATCGTGCAGGATGACCATGAGATGATGCTGCTAGAGCATGCGCAAATTCCGCCGGATGCCAAACTTTCCAGCAAGGCGTGCCCCCGGGTGTTTACTGGCGTGGGATCCGGGCTGCCGCGGGCGGCGTTTTCTCTTTTGCGCTTCGGATAATTTTTTGCGGCAATGGCTGAACCATGAAAGTCGTCGTGCTCTGCTCGGGAGGAATGGACTCCGTAACCGCCTTGTACTGGGCGAAGCGCGACCATGAGCCGGTTGCGGCGGTGAGCTTTGATTACGGGGCGAAACACAATGCGCGCGAAATCCCGTTCGCAGCCGAGCACGCCCACGCCCTTGGAGTTCGCCACGAACTGATCCAGCTGGATTTTGTAAACCGGCTTTTCGCGTCGGACCTGCTGAAAAGCGGCGGGGACATCCCGGAAGGGCATTATGCGGCGGAAAACATGAAACAAACCGTCGTGCCATTTCGAAACGCCATTATGCTCTCGATCGCGTGTGGTTTCGCCGAAAGCACGGACGCCGAAGGCCTCGTGATTGCGGCTCATGGCGGCGATCACACCATCTATCCCGATTGCCGCGAGGACTTCATGCGGGCAATGGGCGACGCCATGCGGCTTGGAACCTACGCCCACATCCAGCTCCTGCGACCCTTCATCGCGCTCAACAAGGGCGAGATCGCGGCCGCCGGCGCTCGGCTGGGAGTCGACTTTAGCCGCACTTGGTCCTGCTACAAAGGAGGAGACCTCCATTGCGGAAAATGCGGCACATGCGTGGAGCGGCGAGAGGCCTTCGCCGTTGCGGGGTTGCCCGATCCGACGAGTTATGCCGAGACCCCTACCCTACCCGCCGGTCCGGTCGTCTAGTTCATCCCCTTTCCCTCCGTACCGATCCCGTTTGAGATTCGCGCCAATTGAGGCGATTAGCGGAGGCCCGCCATGCTGATTTCCGAGATTTTCCATTCCATCCAAGGCGAAGGCGAGCTGACCGGAGTGCCCTCCGTCTTCGTGCGCACCAGCGGCTGTAATCTACGCTGCACGTGGTGCGATACGCCCTACGCGTCCTGGAATCCCGAAGGCGAGACGCAAAATGTCACCGACATCCTCCGGGTGATTGAAGAGCACCCGGTCACGCGCCATGTCGTGCTCACCGGAGGCGAGCCCATGATCGCCAAAGAGATCCGGCCGCTCGCGTCAGCGATTCGCGCCAGCGGGCGTCATATCACCATCGAGACCGCTGGCACCGTGGCTCCTGAAGGCATTGCCTGTGACCTCGCGTCTTTGTCCCCCAAGTTACTCAATTCCGCGCCCGATGCGCTGGAACATGTCACGTGGAGGCGCAAACACGAGGCGACACGCTGGCAGCCGGAGGTGATCCGCGCCTGGATTGATGCGTATCCGTATCAGTTCAAGTTTGTCGTGGCCCGTCCCGGCGACGTGGACGAACTTGAGCACATGCTCGGGGCGCTCGGACGGGAGATCCCGCGACACAAGGTTTTACTCATGCCGGAAGGAACGTCGCTCGACAAAATCCGCTCCCGGGCGGTCTGGCTCGGGGAACTCTGCAAAGCCCGCGGCTACCGTTACGCTCATCGACTCCATATTGAGCTGTATGGCAACCAACGCGGAACCTGATCCCCCACCCTCATCCGAACCGGGTGGGGTCACCGTGGGGCATTCCGTGATCGTACCGCCGGATCGGCGCCATCCACGAAAACTCTCGGAGGAATTCGCGATGATTTTGCGTGAATTCGAAGTCGAGACCGTGACGCTGCGGGAAGTGATCGGGCTGCTGCACGGGCGCGGTTACGTGCTGTTGGTCATGTTTCTCGCCTTGCCCTTCTGCACGCCGGTTCCGCTACCGGGATTATCGACTCCGCTCGGCTTGATCATCGGATTGATTGGCGGCCGCCTGGCGTTGGGCGAGAAGCCTTGGTTACCCGCGCGACTTCTCGAAACGCGGCTGCCGCCGGCGACTTTCAAAAAGGTTTTTGTTATCACGCAAAAGATCGTGTTGTGGTTCGAAAAGTTCCTCCGCCCGCGTTTGCCGGCGGTGACGGCAAAAGCCTGGCTCGAACAAATTCACGCGGTTTCGATCGTCGCCTGCGCCCTGATGCTGCTGCTTCCGCTGCCCATTCCTTTCAGTAATGTAATCCCCGCGTGGGCGATTCTGCTGCTCGCTGGCGGACTGCTGGAACGGGATGGTGTATTCATCATTGCAGGACACATCGCCACTCTCGTTGCAGCCGGCTATTTCGTCGTGATCGGGATCTTTGGAGTGGGCGCGTTTGACGCCCTCTGGAAACGCTTTTTCGAATAAGCAGAACACCAAGGGAGTGCCGCCGCAGCTGGGCCCCACGACTACCGAGGTCCGTCCGCCCAACTTGTAATCAACCGCGTCACGCGTGAAACGTGGTCGCGTACAATCGGACCAAAGCCGCCATGCGCAAGCGCGGGCGGTGTCTGCGGATTCTATCCGTGACGCTGCCAGTCGAACTTATGCTGATCGATCCAGCGGTAGTGATCGGCGTAATGCAGGCCGGCGGCGGAGGTCTCGTCGAGAATTACGGTGGCGCGCGGGTGCAACTGCAGCGCGGAGCCGGGGCAGATGGCCGAAAGCGGGCCTTCGATCATCCGCTCCACGGCGCGCACTTTCGGTGGGCCAAACGCCAGCAGCAGGCAGCGGCGAGCATCGAGAATCGTCCCCACTCCCATCGTAATCGCGTGCTTGGGCATGGCCTCGACCGACCCGAACACCTCGCTGTTATCGCGCAACGTCTGCTCGGAAAGAATCTTGATCCACGTGCGAGACCGCAGGGACCCCGTGGGCTCATTGAAACCGATGTGGCCATTGCGCCCGAGTCCGAGCAGCTGGATATCAATGCCGCCGGCAGCGGCGATTCTGTCCTCGTAGGAACGGCATTCGACGTGTAAATCCGGCGCGATGCCGTTCGGCACGTGCGTCCGAGCCAGGTCGATGTTGATATGCTGGAAGAGGTTATCCTGCATGAAGTGCCGATACGACTGCGCGTGATCCGACGGCAGCCCGACGTACTCATCAAGATTGAACGTCGTCACACCACTGAAGTCCAAGCCCTCCGTGCGGTGCATCCGAATGAGCTCTTGATAAAGCCGGAGCGGCGTCCGCCCGGTGGCAAGGCCGAGGACCGCGTTCGGCTTTTGCCGAACCACGCTGGCAATGATCTTGGCGCCGAGGAGGCAACCGCTCTCGGCAGAATCGCGGATGAGGACTTCCATGGAAAGAAGCCGTTTTGCGCCGATGCGCCCGGAAAGGCACGCCAGAAATCGATTGGCGCGGGATAATTAATTCACCACCTGGTGAATTACTAACGCTTCAATTTTGTGGTGGGGCAGCCGCACTCGCCCCCGCAGCCCGGATTGCGGCGCTTGATCCAGACCCGGGCGATCAGCCACCCTGCCGCCAAGGCGACAATGACAAGGGCGATGATTGATTGGTGTTCAGGAGACATGGTTCAAAACCCGAGCGCGCGCCCGGATTGATAAACGACTAACCCAAGAATCCAGGCAGTGCCAGTCATGTAGACGATTTGAAAGAGCGGCCACTTCCACGAATTCGTCTCGCGGCGGACCACCGCAACCGTGCTCACGCACTGCATCGCAAACACATAAAATATCATCAGGGTGATACAGACGAGCGGCGTGAAGAGCGTGCGGCCATCGGGCCAGCGCGCGTCCACCAAAGCCTGACGGAGCGGGGCGGTATCGTCATCGTCCGATTTGGCATTGAACACCACGGCCATGGTTGCGACGAAAACCTCGCGCGCGGCAAACGACGTGATCAATCCGATGCCGATCTGCCAGTCGAAGCCGAGCGGCTTGATCAACGGCTCGAGCGCCTTGCCCGCCTGGCCGGCAAAACTCTGCGCGACCTGTTCCGAGGCCGGCGTGCCGTCGGGCGTTTTTGGATACGCGGCAAGAAACCAAAGAACGATGCTGATGCCAAGAATGACGGTGCCGGCCCGCCGCAGGAAGAGCCAGGCGCGTTCCAGCATGTGCCGGGTGACTTCCAACATGCTCGGCCGGCGGTACGGTGGCAGCTCCATGATCATCGCTGGAGATTCGCCTTTGAGCAACGTGCGTTTGAAAAGCCAGGCGAAGCCAAAGGCGCCAAAGGTCCCCAAGGCGTACATCAGCAGCATGATTCCCACCTTGGTCAGAGTTGGGACGCGGTCATCTGGAACGAGCGCCGCAATCATCAGCAGATACACGGGCAACCGCGCCGAACAACTCATCAGCGGCGCGATCAGGATGGTTACAAGCCGGTCCTTGTGGTCCTCGATGGTGCGCGTCGCCATGATGCCCGGAATAGCACAGGCATAGGAGCTGAGAAGCGGGATGAAGGATTTCCCATTAAGTCCCACGCGGCCCATCAACCGATCCATGATGAAGGCCGCGCGAGCCATATATCCGGTGCTCTCGAGCAGCCCGATAAAAAAGAACAGGATCAGAATCTGCGGCAGAAAAATCACCACCCCGCCCACTCCGGCGATCGCTCCATCCGTAATCAAGTCGCGCAGGTCTCCCGGCGGCATGCTGGCCTTCACCGTTTCGCTGAAACTCGCGATCTGGGTATCGATGAAATCCATCGGATACTCCGCCAGCGTGAAAATGCTAAAGAAGATCGCGGTCATCAACGACCCGAGCGCCACCCAACCCCAGATCGGATGCGTCACCACTTCATCGATACGGTCGGAAAGACTCGGCCCCTTCGCTCCGCCTTGCAGCAGGACTTCCGCCGCGATCTGACCGATCGCATCGTAACGCGACGTCACGAGCGTGCCGGCCCAATCCGTGCCTTCGCGTTCCCAACGCTGCTGCCAGGTACGGAGGATCTCCGCGGTCCGCGGGCTGAGCGGAGTGGAGCCCGCGACGCGGACGGAGTCCTGGTCCGTGAGCAACAAGAGGGCCTCCGCGCGCGCGATCAACGGTGCTTTGCCGTCATTGGAGGTGAGCGAGGCTTGGATTTCAGCAACCGCCGGCGAGATGGCGGCCGGTATATTCCACGCGTGACGGGACAGCGGCAGGTCCGCCCGGCTCATCGCCAGTTTGAGATCGATGATGCCCTTCCCATTGATCGCTTCACAGGCGATCACCGGAATGCCGAGTTCATGCTCGAGCCGCGCGACCCGAATCGTCATCCCAGCCTCCGCGGCGACATCCATCATGTTGAGAACGAGAATGACGGGTCGCCCGAGGTCTAGAATCTGATGAACGAGATAGAGATTTCGTTCAAGATTGGTGGCATCGACGATGCAGAGAATGCGATCCGGCTGGGGCGTATCGGCCCGGCGACCCAAAAGGACATCGCGCGTCACCGCTTCATCGGGGGACCGAGCCGCAAGCGAATACGCGCCGGGCAAGTCGATCACCGTGATGGGCTGACCGTGCTGCGAGTACGCGGTGCCGACTTTCTTCTCAACTGTCACTCCGGGATAGTTGCCGACCTTCTGCTTCATGCCAGTCAAGGCATTGAAGAGCGTGCTCTTACCGCAGTTGGGATTGCCAACCAACGCGTAAACGAGGGTGCGGGATGGGGCCGCAACCGCGCTGGCGGTGATATGAGCAGGCAACGCCATTATATCAGGCCGCTGGCTCAACTAGGACGTGTTCCGCTTCGGATTTGCGCAACGTCAGATTATATCCGCGGACCTTGATCTCGATCGGATCACCCAAAGGGGCGGTGCGCACGAGTGTGACGCGTGTTCCCGCCAGTAAACCCATTTCGCGCAGGCGAATAAAAGCGTTTCCCGTCTTCGGAAATTCACGGACAACCGCGGAGGCACCAGCGGCCAGTTCAGAGAGCTTCATCACGAAAGGAGCGGGAGTTAAGTCCGTCCGACCGGCTCGATCAGGATACACCTCGCGGCGCCGTGGCTCAGCGCGATCCGGGTGCCGTTCACCTGACAGATAAACGGACCGCTGCCGCCGACCTTCTTTACGAAGGCCGACTCGCCGAACCCCATCTCGCGCACACGCTGACAGAAATCAGGATTTCCCGTCAACTCACGCACTCGGCCAATACTGCCAGCCGGGAGCTGGCACAAAGGTTGAAGAGGTTTGATCGGAGAAGGGATCATCGGAAAGCTAGACGTTGGAACTGAGACTCGGTTTCAGAAGAGGTGCAAGAAAAAGACCAAGGGAGCAGAGAGGAATGGGAAGAAATTACCAGATGGCATGGCGTCGGGTCGCCGCCCTTATTGCGAAATCCTGCGCACGCGTAGCGATCGCGATACCGGACGCCCAGGAAAGGACGCGGGCGTGCATAAAAAAGCCCGGCTCAAACCGGGCTGAATTCGAATCGAAGGCAGATGCAGAATCGCCTCAGCGGGTCCGGCGCTTGACCGCGAGTTGTACACCCGAGTAGCGAACCAAACTCTGAAGATGCTCGTAGGCTTGGGGATCCAAGTGCTTGGCGTCATCGAGTTCGCGTTGGGCCCTCTTCAGGGCTTCTTCCACGGCTTTTTCGTCGATGCCGGATTCCGTAATGGCGTGCTCGGCGAGAACGCGAACCCGATCCCCTTCGACTTGGGCAAACCCTCCGCTCACCGCTAGAAACAGTGTCTCGTTCCCCTTCGTGACTCGCAGCTCTCCGTGTTCAACCTGCGTGAGCAGCGGAATGTGGCCGGGGAGCACGCCCACTTCGCCCTCGACGGTCGGGATGACGACCGAGTCGATGGTG
>JBBQEG010000180.1:0-10362 GCA_038320495.1 Opitutales bacterium
GACGCGGCCGTTGCGCTCGAGTTCATCGAGAATCGGTGCGGTCTCTTCAATCTGTGATCGGCGGAGCACGTAATGCGTTGAATCGCCACTGAGCGTGAACTGGCCGAAGCGGCTTCGCGGCATCCGCCATTGAAAGCCGAAGCTGTCACACTCCGCGACAGAGTCCGCCCGCGTGCGTAGTAATTGGCGCAGTTCGGTCCACCAGCGCGCCTCCTTGATTTCGCACCGTTCAATTCCGCTCGAAGCCAGGTTCGAGCGCCATTGCGGAATACTCCTTGGCCAATGCCTGCCTCCATCCTGCTGTGCCGATCGCCCACCCCTGGCACATTTTACCGAATCCCAGTTGCTGCTGACGTTTCCGGTCGCCGGTGGTGCGCTGAGATCCGACCGAGGTTGCCATTCTCCTGCAAGATTTTCAGGCTCGGGCTGCCGGCACGCTCCATCCTCAAAGTGTCCCGCAAGGAGAAAGCCCGACGTCGGATCGCCGCTCATCTTCTGCGCTTTCTGAATCGCCTCGGGATACCAGGTACGTGGCGCGGGAGGGCCATAGACGCGACCGGTTTTCTCTGCCAGTACGCGGACGAAGAGCTGCGTGAGCGTGCTCCGAATCGACAGCATGCTTGCCATCTTCGGATCAGCGGTCCACGCGTCCAGGATATCTGCGCATTCCGTGCGCAGCGCGGCGTAGTCGAGCGCCCGGACGCGCGGAGTCATGATGTGGAGATCTATATAATCCCGGATTAATCCACGCGTGGATTGTCCCGTGGAAATCGGTTCGGCATTGGTGACGAACACTCCGTGATCATTGCTGACCAGATCCAGCCCCATGAACCGGTTTCCCCGCATGGACGGGCGCGGGATCACGCGCGATGCGACCGCATGGTCAACAATCATCACGCTCTTTCCGAAAATGAACGCCCCGCGGTAAACGCGATGGTGCAGGAGCAGGGCAGCGTTCTGCACGTTGGCCAAAACCAGCATAAAATCGCCCCAGCATTTCATCATCAGCCAGATCACCGGAATCGACAGGAAGTGGGCAATCCGACGAAGCATGGCTGTCCAACGCGATACTTCGCCGCCGTGTGCTGACAGCCCGGTGGCTTCCGCCGTGCGCATGTGCGTGCGCAGGTGAATGTCGCCGCCGAGCGCGGCGAGCAGGAAATCGTGCATCGGGCCCGTTGGGCTCGACGGCGTGGACCACACCTGCTCCGGCATTGAGCGACGCTTGCGTGAAGATACCCGGGCCGGCGCCCACGTCGGCGAACTGTTGCGCCGTTGGTCGACGGACTATCGCACGGTTAACCATCGCAACCTCGGCGTCGACGGACTCGCGCCGTTTTTTGCCCCGGCGCCGGTTGAGCGTAACACTTTTCCGTCGCATCAATGCTTCGACTTCGAGGGCCTGCGCGGGCGATTGCTCTCGTCGTCGTATGCTCCCGCCGCGAGTCATCCAAATCACGAAGCGAGGCTCGACGAGCTACGCCGAATCTTCGCGGCGCACGCGCAGGACGGGCGAGTGAAATTCGAATACGAAACGGAAGTGTATCTCGGGCAGATTGCTCGCTGACCGCATCGTTACGGCTTAGCCGAGACCCCACGCGACCGCGGCAAACCATTCTTTCCGCATCGCTGCGTCCTGCTTGCGGTCCGTCCGCAACTCAAGCACGCGGACACCTTGGGCCGGCAAGGTCGAGATCAATTCGATGAAGCGAACCCAGTCGGGGACCAATGCGTAGGTGACACCGTAACTCCGACATAGCGTCTCGAAATCAGCTTCCTGCGGGGTCGCAAAAAACTCCTCGAACGGCGGCTCGAACTGCGCGATGGGAAGGTGTTCAAAAATTCCGCCCCCGCGATTATTGATGAGTACGATAGTGAGCGAACCACGGAACTTGGGCCGCAACAAGAACCCGTTGGTGTCATGCAATAAAGCCAGATCACCCGTAAGCAACACGACGGGTTTGTCGCTGCCCTGCGCGATGCCAAGGGAGGTTGAGAGCGTGCCATCGATGCCATTCGCTCCGCGATTACAGAACGGGCGGACGCGGCGCGAATTCGGGGGCCAGAAATACTCCAGATCGCGCACCGGCATGCTATTCGCGAGCATCAGAAGCGTTTGCTCCGGGAGATGCTGCGCAAGGAGCCAGGCCGCCTTGCCTTCGAAGAGGTCTGTCATGGCGGCCAGCCGCGCGTCGAGCGCGGCCCGGGTCTTGTGTTCGTATCCCGCCCACAATCGTTGATAGCCGTTCGGCTCGTCGATCTCCGGCAGCCGTTGCACCAGCGGGACGAGCGAATGAAAACGCTGGGTTCGTCCATGCAACGCATCCCGGTTATCGACCCGCGACGATTGCAGGAACACGCGGGCTCCACTTGCCTCGATCCAACTGCGCACCACCTTGCTTGTCGGCCAGCCGCCGACGCAGAGGACGACTTCCGGAGCGAGCCTCTCGGCCGCGGCCGCATTACGCAGAATGGTATCCGCTGTCGTTATACCATGTGGAACCGCCTCCCCAAAATTTCGCAGCGGGGACAACCCGTCGGTGATGACCGGCCAGCCTAGTTTCCGCGCGAGGGTGGCGACGAGCGCGGCAAACGCCTCCGTTTCCGGGCGCTGTTCCGGACCGACGATGATCACGCCGTGGACTTCAGGAACCAGCTGAGGGACGAGCCCCGTAATGACCTCGTCCGGCGGGGCAATCACCTGCACGTGCGCAAAAAAATGCTCCCAATCGATGCTTTGCGCGATGCTGGCGGTGACTTCGTTCTCGCTCACCGGCACCAACGGATCACGAAACGGAATATTCAGGTGCACCGGCCCCGCCGCAGGTTGCAGCGTGCGCTCGACAGCGTGGATCATCGTCTGTCGCAAATAGCGCAGCATCGCCTCGCTCGCGACCGGCACCGCGAGTTCGTGATAAAAAGTCACGAACCCGCCAAAGAGTTTCTGTTGATCAATGGTCTGGCCCGAGGCACAGGCGCGCATCTCGGGCGGACGGTCTGCAGTCAGGACCAGCAGCGGCACGCCACTTTCATGCGCTTCAATGATGGCGGGAAAGTAGTTCGCCGCCGCCGTTCCGCTCGTGCAGAGAAGCGCGACCGGGCGGTTTCGTTCCTTGGCGAGGCCGAGGGCAAAGAATCCTGCGGAGCGCTCGTCGAGCACCGGAATGGCCTCCATCTCCGCCTGCGTCGCAAACGCCAGAGTCAATGGCGTGGACCGCGAACCAGGAGAAATAACCACGTGACGAACTCCGCAACGGCGCAGTGTTTCAACCAGGACACTAGCCCAAAGGGAATTGGTGGTGCGAGGATCGATCAACATCGGAGGGGCGTGAGCTATGTCATCGATCGCTGAACCGCAACTCAACTGTGGGAAAGGCTTTTATTCGGCCGATCCGAAACGAGTGGGAGCCCGACTCGGAGCTCTCCGCGCTCTACCCTGGCTCCGGACGTTTTAGCTCCCGTCCGATCATTTGTAGGGCCTGGTGACCGGACTCCGACTTCCGATACCCCGACTTTCTTCTTTCACCTTTCTCCCGTTTCTTCGTTTCTCCAGCACCAAGCCATTCTGATCTTGAATCCGTGTAATCCGTGGCTGATACTCCGAGTCCATTTTCCTCATGTAATCACTAACTTGGATCGCCCCCTGTCCGATTCTCCGTTATCTCTGTTTCCTCCTGTAAAATGGTCTTGGAAAAACCGGATACATTCGGACTTTTCACAGGAGGTCGCAGAGAACGCAGAGGGCAGAACCCGATCTAGGAACCCGATTTTCCGATCTTCCTCGTTTTCCGATTCTCCGCTCCGCGCCCTTCGGAGTTGTCACGGCCTTAGACCGAATGGCCACAAAAGGCTCAAAGAGCACATAAGGTCTCGAACCCCAAAACACTTTTTACAGGAGACAACGGAGAAAACAGGGAGGGCGGAGTTTCATGTTCCGATTCTGATCCGTGTAATCAGTGAAATCTGCGGTTGATATTCCGAGTCCGTTTTCCTCACGTAATAACGGCCTTGGATCGCTCCCTGTCCGATGCTCCGTTGTCTCCGTTTCCTCCTGTAAAATTGTCTTGGCGAAAACTGGATACATTCGGAATTTTCACAGGAGGTCGCAGAGAACGCAGAGGGCAGAACCCAATGTAGAATCCCGATTCTCCGCTCCGCGCCCTTCGGAGTTATCGCGACCCTAGACTGAATCACCACAATAGGCTCAAAGAGCACATAAGGGCTCGAACCCCAAAACAATTTTTACAGGAGACAACAGAGAAAACAGGGAGGGCGGAGTCTCATGTTCCGATTCTGATCCGTGTAATCAGTGTAATCCGCGGTTGATATTCCGAGTCCATTTTCTTCATGAAATCACTAACTTGGATCGCTCCCTGTTCGATGCTCCGTTGTCTCCGTTTCCTCCTGTAAAATGGTCTTGGAAGAAGCTTGATACATTCGGACTTTTCACAGGGGGTCGCAGAGAACGCAGAGGCAGAACCCGATGTAGAACCCCGATTCTCCGCTCCGCGCCCTTCGCGTACTCCGCGGTACAAAAAGTTTGAGGCTCGGTGCATTCCCAGGTATTTTTCCGTTCAGGTTACTCATCCGCGAGATCGGCGTGGTCTGCGGTTAAAACGTTCGAATTATCGCGACCCTAGACTGAATCACCACAATAGGCTCAAAGAGCACATAAGGGCTCGAACCCCAAAACAATTTTTACAGGAGATAACAGAGAAAACAGGGAGGGCGGAGTTTCATGTTCCGATTCTGATCCGTGTAATCAGTGTAATCTGCAGTTAATATTCCGAGTCCGTTTTCCTCATGTAATAACGGCCTTGGATCGCTCCCTGTTCGATTCTCCGTTATCTCTGTTTCCTCCTGTAAAATGGTCTTGGGAAAACCGAATACATTCGGACTTTTCACAGGAGGTCGCAGAGAACGCAGAGGCAGAACCCGATGTAGAACCCCGAGTTTCCCGATTTTCCACGTTTTCCGACTTTCCGATTTTCCGAATTTTGCAATCAGCGTCAATTCAAACCTTCTCCAAACCTTCAACGAGATCCGCAGGCTCATCGTCGGACACCATTGGATACTGTTCCACGAACGTGGCAAATTCCACCAGTTCGAACCTTCCGTCCCAGTGCTCTACGATCGCTGTAAGGGACTCCACCCAATCGCCGGAATTGAGATAATGCACATCACCAATATACTTGTCAGCGGGCGTATGGATATGTCCACACATGACACCCACACAGCCCTTCTGTCGCGCCAATTGGACGATGTGATCCTCGAACTTGGAGACATGACTCACCGCTTCCTTGACCCGCGCTTTGATCGCGCGGCTGAGCGACCAATATTCTTTTCCCCGCCACGCCCGCCAGGCATTATACAATCGATTCAACCGCAGCAGCGCCCGATAGCCCCAGTCCCCGAGATGGGCGAGGAAAACAAAGTTTTTCGTGATCGTATCGAAGATGTCGCCGTGCAACACGAGATATCGCCCGTGCGACGTCTCGTGCACATGATCTTCCACAATACTTAGGTTCTCAAAGTCGAGCGGAAGAAATGTCTCGAGAATGTCGTCGTGATTACCGCGCAAATACACGACCTGCGTGTCGCGCTTCTCCAGCTTCTTCAAAACAATCCGGACAAACCGGGTGTGAGCCTTGCTCCAACTCCCGCCCCGGCGGAGGTGCCAGCCATCAATGATGTCACCGTTGAGGATCAGCTTCGTGCACCGCGTATGACGCAGGAAGTGGTTCACCTCGCGAACTTTTGAATCCGCCGTGCCAAGATGCACATCGGAAAGGATGATGGTGCGCACATGGAGTTTCATGGTAATTGGAGGGCAAACCGCCGCACCGCGCAGGTCATACTCGGGACCGCCAGCGAGCCTTGCGGCACGAGTACTCGCAGGCTGCGCGGTTGCACGACCACCTCCACTCGCGCGCTGGTGTGATGCGTTTCGCCGTCAGTATGAATGATTCCCGGAGCTGCGCGCTCAATGAGAAAACGGGATCCGCAGAATCGCGTTACATGAGGACTCGAATCGAGATTCCCGAGAAAGAGCCGCGGCACCAGCATCGCCGCACGAACCAGCCCGACCGCTTTGATCGCGACGAGATCAAGGCGACCATCGTCGACCCGCGCTCCCGGGGCGATGAGGGCGTTGTTGCCGTATTGATCGGAATTCGCGATCGCTATCAGCAACACTTCCAGAATCTCCCGCCGCCCCGCGCTGCTGATTACACACGTCTCGGAAGGCAATTCCCGCAGGGTCGTCCATGCGACCCGCGCATAGCCCGAAAGTCCGCGGCGGCTGAGACGGTTGAAGCGTCGGCTCACGTCCGCGTCCAAGCCCAGGCCCATGGCATTGCAGAACGCATGGCCATTCGCGCTCCCCGTATCCAAGGAAGCGATGCGCGCGTCGATTCCACTGACAAGCCGCAGTGCGCCCATGATTGAGCGAGGGATCCCCAGGTGCCGCGCCAGGCCGTTTCCGGAGCCGCAGGGAAGCAAACCAAGCGTCGCCGGGGAATCGATCAAGCCTTGCGCGACCTCGTTCATCGTCCCGTCACCGCCCACCGCCACCACCAGTTCGTGGCCGTCATGGACGGCGGCTCGCGCCAATTCGGTAGCGTGCCCTGTCCCTTCGGTCATGGCTACGTTCGCCTCGAGTGACCGCGACGCAATGAAGTCGTGAATTACCGCCGCCAAGCCTGGGCGGCGACGGTTTCGACCGGAGCAGGGATTGAATATAAATCGAATCTTCATGGAAGAAGGCGACTCTCTCTCTCGGACAACCGCGTGGGACCTGATTCCAATTTGCTCGGGGAGCACGGCGAAGAGGTGCTGGCGGATCCGCCCATCGCCAAAAGGTGCTCCGCAATATCACGCGCAGCGAATGGACGCGAGAGCATCTCCACGGCCCGGCGCCACTGCCACCAGACGCCTCCTCCGCCCGCAAACGCGCGCGCTAATTCCGCAAGCACCCGCTCCGGCGTTTCGGCGAGCGCGCCAATCCCATGCCGGCGCAACAACTCGTAATTTCCTTCCTCCTGCCCAGGAACGATCTCATTGACGATCATCGGGCACCCCGCCGCCAACGCCTCCTGAGTCGTCGCCCCTCCCGCCTTGCTGATCAGAACGTGATGTGAGCGCAGGAGCCGTGGAATCTCATCCGTCCAGCCAAGGATGCGGGTGGGAGCCGAGCGCCGCAGCGCCAGGGCGCTCAGCTCCCCCAGTAAAGCCTCGTTTCTACCTACTGCACAGGTCACTTCCCATTCGGGGTGGCGCAGCAGTCCGCGCGCGGTTTCAAGTGCGTGCCGGGTTCGCGAATTTATTATATACAGTACGCGCGGCCGCGCCCCCGCCTGCAAATCGGGGCGACTTGGGGCGTCCCGGGTGTCTGCGAAAACAGGATTGACGGGAAACCCGAGCACATGAAGCCGCTCAGGCGGTACTCCCGCCTGCGTCAACACCGGCACGGAGTCAGGGTTCGGCAGAAACCACCGGTCGCATCGTCCACGCCACCAAAGCGAGTTGATGCTAATCGAATCGGTCACCACCACGGCATGCGGTGGCAGGACCAATCCGCGCCGCGCCAAGAGCTCGATCATGAATCCATAAACAGGATAGGTGCTGCAAAGGACGGTGGGCTGTTCTTGCGCAATGATCTTCGCGAGCACCCGCTGCTCACCTTTCAGGAGTTGCGGCAGACGCGAAGCCCAGGGCGACCGATCCAGCCATCCATAGGCCGCACTCCAAACCGACGGCAGGCGATTGATCAATGTCAGGTAGGCGTTCCGCATCAGCGAATTCCAGCGGGGCGACGCCGTCGCAAATACATCCACGACCCGCGCTGTCCCCTCACCCTGGGCGTCATCGCACGCAGTCGCCAAAGCGCGGGCAGCCGCATTGTGCCCCTCGCCAAAACCAGCCGTAAGAATCAGTACTCTGGCTTTCACCGGTGAGCCTCTTCTTCCCGCAGGTGCACGGGTTGACCCGCGGCCTCCGCCAGGTCGCGCTCAAACTGGGCAATGACCTGATCCCACGACTGCGCATCCACCGCGGCGCGAGCGGCCGACCGGAGCTGCGTTCGCAACAATTCATCCGTTCCGAGCAGGACCGCCGCATTGATCAGCGCCTCGGGTTGATCGCACGGCACCACCAGCCCATTCTGTCCGTGGCGGACAAACTGTCGCGCCGCCGCGTAGTCGAATCCCGCCACCGCCAGTCCACTCGCCATCGCCTCCGTCAGCACGTTGCCAAACGTTTCCGTCAGGCTCGCGTGAATATAAATATCAGCCGATGCATAATGCCGGGCCAGCTCTGCGCGCGCGACAAAACCGGTGAAGACCACATTCGGATGCGCCCGCTGCAGCCCGGTCCGAAGCGGCCCGTCGCCGACCACCACAAAGCGGCACCGGGGGTTCGCCACCCGCATGGCCGCGAACGCCTGGAAGAGAAGTTCATAGTTCTTTTCGGCGGCCATTCGGCCCGCGTGGACTACAACCGGATCGTGGACACCCGCCCCCCATTTCAAACGCAGTCCGTCGGAGCGGCGAGCCGGATGAAACAACCACGTATCCACTCCCCGCGACAGCACCGCCAAGTCGCGAAAGCCAAGCGCTGCCAGCTCAGCACACAATTCGAGCGTTGGCGCGAAGGTGCGCCGGGTCCGGTTATGAACATGACGCAACCACCCCAGCACGGCGCGCTCCAGTAGGCCGAATCCATAGTGCTGAGTATAGGCATGAAAATTCGTGTGGAAGCTGGAAGTAACCGGGATACCCAAGGTACGTGCGACCGTCACAGCCGATGCGCCCAGCGGCCCCTCGGTCGCCACATGCACCAAGTCGGGTCGGTCTTCCGACCAGCGTCGCTCCAACGTCCGCCACGCCGGCAACCCGAGACGCAACTGCGGATACCGCGGAATCGGTACCCCCGGCAGGGTGACTTCAACGAATCCGCCGGGCGCTTCGCCCGCGGGTAAATCGTCCCGCCTCGGGCGATACACCGTGACCACATGCCCTCGGCGGGCCAGCTGCCGGACGATTACTCCGAACGTCATTGCCACGCCGTTGATTTCCGGCGGAAAGGTTTCAGTAACGAGGGCGAGTTTCACAGATCGCGATGGGGATCATATAGCGGTCCCATTAATACATCCTCCGATGGCATTCCCGTGGCGGTACGGTTACATTGCGGCGACATTTGTCCGAATCAGACGCCCTGATCCTTGTCAGCCGATCGCTTCGCAACGTCTGCGCCCCGCCCCGCCACCGGGGAAGCGCGAGTTCCGGCGAGTCGTACGCGTCTCGCGGCCACGTCGCCAGGTCGCAGCCAAGTGATCCGCTCGGGTGTAAAGTCTTGACTTCACAAGAAGCAGGTCGGTTGCTCCAGGTTGTTCACACAATTGTGACCGCACGGCCACGCGCCTGCCACATAGACGAAATAGGATCCCCCGGTGAGCAAGCAACCCATCCTCCGATTTCATTATATGAAGATCCCCGGCCTGGCCCGGCCGTTCATTTCCATCCAGCCATTCGCTGTTTGGATCTTAACTGGCCTCTTTTCTCTCCCGTCGCTGACTCCACTCGGAGCCGCGGAAACCACCCGCGCCATCCCGCTAAATCCCGCGAGTACCGCCGTTCGTCGCGACCAAGTGGTTGAGTTACAAAACTTCATTGTCACCGGCTCCAATATCAAACGTTTGGATCTGGAAAAGGTCGTACCTATAACGGTTATCGACCAGGACGCGATGGCCGCTCGCAACGCCTTGCTGCCGGTCGACCTGCTGACGTCACTCCCTTCCGTAGTGAACCTACCCGAGAACGAGACCCGCCTCGGCTCGTCGGGTGCGCGCGGCGATAATGCCAATATCAACCTGCGCAACCTCGGTGCGACCGGGACCCTCATTCTCGTTAACGGTCGGCGCATGGCGATCAACCCGATGACCGCTGGCCTCTCCCAAGCGGTGAACGTGAACCAACTGCCGACTCAAGGCATCGAGCGGATCGAGGTTCTGCGCGATGGCGCGTCTGCCATTTACGGCTCCGATGCCGTGGGGGGTGTGATCAATTACGTACTGAAGCGCCAGTTTGACGGCGCTGAACTCTCTGTGCGCTACGGTCACCCGGAAGCGGGCGGTGGACAAAACACCCAGACCGCGTTTACCTTTGGTACGACGTTTTCTGAGGGCCGCGGACGGATCTTCGGCACGATTGAAGCGCTGTATAAAGAAGCGATATTTTTGCGCGACCGGGACTTCAGCGTCACCTCCAACGTCAGCGATAAAGTCCCCGCCCCGTTTAATGCCCTTGCCGGGCCGTTTGACGCTCGCACGCCCCGCGGCCGTTTTCCAACTTTTCGCGTCGGGAC
>JBBQEG010000181.1:0-10331 GCA_038320495.1 Opitutales bacterium
GTGCAAGTAGGCCCGCGATTCGGCGGCCTGGGATTTGGGTTTTCATTAGGTTTGGTTGGTAAGGCTCGTTTCCGCACCGGCCGTTAAAGGCCGTGGCGAAGTCGAGAAAGAGGCCGACGATTCATGCGGGGAGTCTCCGCGGGTGAATCGTCAACACAGGGTGAGCCACGGCACGCCTGCTGGGGACACGGCTCCGCGGCGCTCGGCATCCGCCGTTAGCGAGATCGCCATGTTAGCGGCGATCTGCATGATAGGACGGAAACAGGACATGAGTTGCTGCACAGCAGAATTGGATTTTTGGGGGTATTGGGGTGTCCGATTTCCGTCGTCTTGCTTATATGACGCCTAAGCCGCGAATGTCCCGACAAACTATTTTAAAATAAAATTGCCAGGTTCCGTGCACTTCCCGGGTTTCATGCGCGGACGCTGCTGTTCGCCCACGGCGAGGAGGGGGCGGTGGCGTTGAGTTGCACGGAAGGTCATTGGGGTTAATCGTTGGCGCATGCCATCGCGAAACAAAAAATCGAAGCCGGGTTCCGCCTCTCCCCAAAAGACCGGGTCGCACGGTGGTGAGCCGGCCGCTGGAAGAGTGCAGGGTAACCGCCTTTCCCCAGCGAGAACGCATACCAGGATCAACGCCTTTATTACCTCCATGGGCCGGCGCAATCAGGCCAAGCGCGACGCTCGCTGAGCGCCCTTTCAGTTGGACGGAAACAGGTGGTGCATGCGATGATGAAGACAGAAGGCTCCACCGCGCTCGAGCGGTTCAGGCGTGCCCAGAGCTCGGATACGGCAGGATTTGAAGCCGCTCGGGCGGAGCTCGTCTCCGGCCGGAAGGTCGGCCATTGGATGTGGTATATCTTCCCGCAACTAAAAGGCTTGGGAGCATCGGACATCTCCCGATTCTATGCGTTGCGCGATCGCGATGAAGCCACCGCGTATTTGTCCGACCACGTTCTTGGTACCCGGTTGGCGGAAATGACGGGGCTGGTGGATGCTAAACTGAAGCGGGGAATTCGACTGGAAATCCTCTTTGATGGTTCGATTGACGCTCGGAAACTTGTATCAAGTCTAACGCTTTTTGAACTGGCGGCGCGGAGAGGAGCGGCAGAAGCCTTTCCGTTCCGTCGCGAGGATTTTAATCGTCACTGCGCCGCCGTGTTGGGCACGGCCGATCGCGAAGGGTTTGAACGCTGTTTTTATACCGTGAGCCACGCGAGCGTGTAGTGCGAGTTGCGGATAAGCCAGCCCGCGGTGTATCCGGGCCGCCGTGACGTGTTCGCTCGTGGCGGGTAGCTTACGCTTCAGGAACGATGTCGAGAGGAAGGATGAAGCGCTTGCTCGTGCGGTCGGCATTGCGCGTGGCGGGTTCGAATCTCCACTGCTTGAACGCTTTCACGATCTGCTCTTTCGCGGCGGCGTCCGGCCGCCCGGATCTTCGTTGGTCAACGTCCATCGATTGAACGTACCACGCAAGAAAAGCGTATACTTCCGGTATAGCCGCTCGGAATTCGGCGAGTGCATTTGGGAGAAACGTGAGCTTGTCATCTCCCCGTCTTTGCCGACGATGCCGTGGTCACGTCGTGAGTCATCCGCCCGCAGCGCCCCAGCCGTCTTCCAGTGTTGAGCAATGTCATTTGCCGACCCTGCGACCAATTGACGCCGCTCAAGGCCTTGGTCTTTCGAATGGTTTGACGAAGTGGTTTGCGGAGGAAGTGCATCCGCATGGTGCACAGCTCAAGTCGTATTTGCGCGGAGCGTTCCCCAGCGTTCGCGACGTCGACGACGTGGTGCAGGAATCTTACCTGCGCGTTTGGAAACTCCGCGCCACGCAAACCATTCAGTCGGCGAAAGGAATCTTGTTCACGGTGGCCCGGC
Organism: Opitutales bacterium; assembly: GCA_038320495.1. Taxonomy (GTDB): domain Bacteria; phylum Verrucomicrobiota; class Verrucomicrobiia; order Opitutales; family Opitutaceae; genus ER46. The sequence goes on from JBBQEG010000181.1 coordinate 1,879, forward strand.
ATGTTGCCTTGGATCTCGTTCGGCGCAATCGGACGTCGCCAGTCGAATCGGTGGCGGATCTTGCAGATCTCTCTGTGGTGGAGGAGAGGGAGAACGTCGTCGCGATCATCGATCAAAAGGAAAAGGTCATTCTCCTGGCGAAGGCGTTGGCAACCCTGCCTGATCGCACCCGCGAGATTGTCGTGTTGCGGAAATTTCATGGCGTTCCGCAAAAGGACGTCGCGGAGCAATTCGGACTTTCAGAGGCGGCCGTCGAGCACCAGGTTGCGCGGGGCCTGAAGAAGTGCGAAGCTTGGATGCGGAAAGCCGGTATCGAAAACCTTTACGATGAACGACGGTAACGCAGCTTGTCCCCAGTCGGATCCGACCCCGGCCAAGCGGGTTTCCGAGATGCCGCGGACCACCTTTGACTGGCCACGACACGTCGGGGCGACCGAAGCGGTGTTGCAGGAACTTCAAGTGCAACTCCGCTTGCGTCGTCGCCGTCGCAACCGGTTACGCGCTGTGGGTGCGGCGGTCGTAATGATGTTGGCGGTCGGGTGGCTGTGGCAAATTCCCGCGGGGGCTCCTTCCGTTGCTCCGGCACTGGCCACAGCGACGGTCCCGGCCAGGCAGGTCATGCCCGATGGATCAGTGGTTTATTTGCGAGCGGGCGCGGAAGTGAGCGTGGATTTCAGCGCTACAATCCGACTTGTGCGATTAGACAAGGGCGAGGCGTTGTTTGAAGTCGCCAAAAACCCGGAGCGTCCTTTCGTCGTTCGCGCAGCTGGAGTCGATGTCCGCGCGGTTGGTACAGCGTTTACCGTGAATCGACAAAATTTGGCTGTGGAGGTGTTGGTCACGGAAGGGCAGGTGGCGGTACTCGAATTCAGGAATGATCGTCCCCGTGACGCGGGTGCTGCAGACGCGAGTGTTGCAGAGGTAGCGGATGCGCGGGTCAATCGAGATCCCGTCCAGCGCAGCCTTCGTCCCTCGGCCCCTGAATGGAGATTGGATGCCGGCAACCGTATTGTGGTCGAACTCGCCGCAGGGGCGCCGGTGCCGCAGGTAGTCGCGATCTCTGCGGCAGAGATGGAAGAGCGCATCCGGTGGAGCGTCCCTACATTGACGTTTGCGCGCACGCCGCTCAGTGAAGGCATTGCTCTGATCAATCAATACAGTCGAACGCGATTGGTCCTCGACAGTGCTGCGCTTGGGTCCTTACCGCTCAGCGGCGCGATCCGGGCAGATAACATCGCCGCTCTCCTCGAGTTGCTCGAGTCGGAATATGGTATCACGGCAGAGCGTCGCGACGAGATGAATATCGTCTTGCGCAAGGCGCCGTAAATTTTTTTGAGATTTCGCGGCGGAAGTTTGCCGGTCGTGCGCCTTCAGGGGTAATGATCATCGCTGCTTTGTGTAGAGCAGCGCCTTTCCTTCCCTCGAAGTCCAGGGCGCCCCGCTCGTGGCTTTTGGGTGCGGGCCTTTTGGTGCTCTCCTTGGTGACGTCGGCCCTCGGCGCGGACAGTGCGGCGATGCGTTTTGATCTTCCAGCCGGCGACGCGGAGAAGTCGCTCCAGGCATTCCACGTCCAATCCGGCGTTCAGGTTCTTTTTTCAAGTCACGCGGCTCAGGGGGTACGAACCAACCCGGTGAAGGGTGATTTTACTGCCCGCCAGGCACTCGAACGCCTGTTGGATCGCACGAGCTTGGTCGGCCGCCTGAGCGAAAAGAGTGGAGCATTTGTGGTCAGCCGACGGCTGGCTCAAGAACCGCCCGCCAACGCGGAGCGCGGAACGGTAAAAAAAAACAGGACCGTCCCACCCTCAAACCAGGAACCAATGAAAAAAAATAGTATCTTCACTAAAATCGCGGCGACAGCGGCCCTGTTGGTGGGACCCGCGTCCATCGCTCAGACTGCCCCCAGTGGTATTGGCAATTCGAGTTCCACCGCCTCTGCCACCGTCCAGCTCAGCCCGTTTGTGGTTAACTCGTCGGGCGATGTTGGCTACGTCGCACAGGAATCGCTTTCCGGCAGCCGGATGAAGACAAGTCTGAAGGACGTCTCGGCACCGGTCACGGTGTTTACCAGCGAGTTTCTAAGCGATGTCTCAGTCACCAACCTCGAGGGCTTGCTTCAATACGCTCCCAACGTGGCAATCGAGGGTCAGGAAACAGCGGCGGAAGCGACGGGCAATGATGAATACATCATGACCTTTACCTATCGAATACGCGGACTACCTTCCGGAGGCAAAGCCCGGAATTACTTCAAATGGGCGCTGGATTCCGACATGTTCAATGTGGAGAGGATCGATTTCTCCCGCGGACCCAACTCGATTCTTTTTGGACTGGGTTCTCCGGCGGGACTGTTGAACGTCTCCACCAAGACGGCAAATTTCGGCGATAACAAAGGATCGGCGAGTCTTCGCTACAGCGATTACAGTGCCCTCCGAGCGACGGTTGACTATAATCATGTGCTGATCGCCGACACCCTGGCGGTGCGACTGAACCTGCTGGCGGAAAAAGGTGACACCTGGCGCGATCACGAGTTCATGGATCAAAATCGGGCCCATCTGGCGGCCACTTGGCGGATCGCGCCGAAGACCACGCTTCGCGGCGAATACGAGCGGGGAGCGGTCGAAAAATTCTCGGCCCGTAAGTGGCTGGGGCGTGATCTCGATCAGCCCTGGCGGGACCTTGGGCGACCCACGTTCGACAACTTCGTCGGAGGCACCGGCGCCATTGTTACTCCCGGTGTCGCTGACAATGTTTTCGGTTCCGCCCGCCCGCCCTGGCGCGAGCTGGCAACTGCCACGGGCGGCTATGTCGTCTTTAATACGGATAGCGGCCAGCTCTTTAATATGCGGCAAATGGCCGAGACCAACTTCACCGCGTCCAGCGATCAGCTTCTGCCAGGCGAGCTGCCCATCGCCCTCAGTGCCGTACCCCTGTCGCCGCACCAGGGCCAGGATATCGACGTCAGCACCTACACGCTCTTTCTGGAGCAGCAGTTCTTCGACAAGCTCTTCGTTGAATTGGCGTTCAACAAGCAGGACTCGACCTACAGCAGTATCGACGCCGAGTATACAGAAATGGGCTACATCGGTGATCCGAACAACCAGCTGCCCAATCGAACTCCCAATCCAAATGCCGGACAGTATTACGCGGAAGGCTGGCTCAAATGGCGGGACGATCGGCGGGAGTCCGAAGACATGCGAGCGACGCTTTCGTACGAGCTGGATTTGACGGAAAAGAGCCGCTGGTTTGGCCGGCATCGGTTTGCTGGTTTGGCGCAGGAAACCAAGGAGCGGCAGGCGATCGAGCAATACGGGGAGTTTCTGACCAACGGCGTCCTGCTTACCGGCACAAATATCACGAATGCGGCGAACCGTGTATACCGTCGCAATTATCTGAGTACAAGCGGCCCGGGTGGAACGAATCCCGTCTTTGGCGGCGCCCCGCGGTGGAATGCGCTGGACGACTTTCAATTGCTCGATGGCGTCACCATGACAGACCACTTGGGCAATAGCAAAGTCACCGACTCGGCGCTCTTTTCCACGGGTGGAGCGATTACGACGGAGAACCTGAAATCACTCATGTTCGTCATGCAGAATTACTGGTTCAAAGACCGTCTGGTCACCACCTATGGTTATCGCACCGATCGTCGTGTGTTTGAAACGGGCGGCAGCATGCGCCGTACTCCGCAGGGTCCGAGCGCGCTTTATGCCCAAGGCGACCTCGTTTCGCTGGAGCCGGATGGTTCGAACCCCATTCGCGCGGAAGGCCTCACCCGCACTTATGGCGCGGTGGGACATGTCTTCCCTTGGCTTCGCTTGTTCTACAATCAATCGACGAACTTTTCACCTGCCAATACCGCGATCCGGGTGTTTCCCGAGTTCAAGACCGCGCCGAATCCGACCGGAGAGGGAAAGGACTATGGCATCCGTATGGATCTGCTGGATAACAAGGTCTCACTCTCGGTTACGATGTATGAAACGTCTGCTCAAGAGGACTCCGCTTTCAGCGGCCGCTATTTCGAGCAGCGGGCCATCCTGATCCTCGATGAACTGGCCCTACGCGGCGATATCACTCCGGCACAGCGCAACGACCTCAATGTTACCAATACAAACGGCTATATCTTCGATTCGGTTTCCGAGGGTGTCGAGGTTGAGCTCACCGCTAATCCAACCCGGAACTGGCGGGTCTCCCTGACTGGAACAAAAAACGATACGGTCCGAACCAATATTGCTCCCGGCAATTACGCCTTTTTTGATTCGATGGAGGAACTGTACACGTCGGGCGACCGCCTGCGTTATCTTTATGGCGGCACCAGCCTGACTCCGGCGGTGCCGATCACCGTAGAAAGTACCATTCCCAATAGCATTGGGCGCAGTTGGGCGGAGATCAAGAATCGACAGGCTGAACTATTCGGATCCGTCGAGGGCCTTACTCCGCGGGGCATGATCGAACATGAGGTCAAGTTCTTCAACAATTACCGGTTTAGCGAGGGCCCATTGAAGGGTCTTTCAGTCGGCGGCGGCTTGCAATGGAAGGATCGCAATCTCGCGGGCTATACTACGGATGATCCGGCCACGAGTGAAAGGATTTGGGGTGGCAAGTACGTGAACGTCGACTTTACCCTTGGGTATGGTCGTCGGCTCACCCCGAAGATTGACTGGCGTCTGCAGCTCAATGTTAAAAATCTCATGGATAATGATGACATTTACATCACCCAGAAGAATCAGGACGGATCCACCCGCTCGTATCGTTTGCGGGATCCCAGGGAATTTGTTCTCACAAACACCTTCTTCTTTTAGCCTTTTGAAAGGCCTGCTGACAACCTGGACGATTCTTGCCCAGGTTGTCGGGGACGAGACTCCAGATGCCTAATCCGTTGCAGCGTCTCCCCGAGCGCCATGAGCATTCTCCGTCAGGACGAGGGATGCGCGTTTGTCAGTCGTTCTATTGGGGTGCGGTGCTGGGATTGAGCCTCGCGTCTTTAAGTCTGGCGGCGTCTTCCGAGACGTCGCCCGGGAAACGGAACGACCCCTGGGCGGGAATCGATGTCCGTGGGCCTATTGTTCTCCTGTTCCATGCCGTCGAGTGCCCGATTTCTGATCGCTATGTCCCGCTGATTAGGCGGCTCCGGGCGAAGTATCAGGGGATCGCAGGTGTGCGCTTCTACCTGGTCTTTCCCAATCAGAACGAGGATGATGATGCCGTCGGCACCTATCTGGAGCGGCGGGCGTTGGATTTTCCGGTGGTGCGAGACCGCGCGGGGATGTTGACGGAACGATTGGTGGCGCGGGTGACGCCCGAGGCAATTGTGCTGCTACCGGGTGAATCGGGTCCCGAAGTCGTGTATCGAGGCCGTTACGACGATCGTTATACGGCGCTGGGAAAACGGCGCCCGCAAGTAGGTATTCAGTTTCTGGATGATGTCCTCGCGAAGGTGGTGTTGGGCGAACGACCTCAGTATCGAGATACAAAAGCAGTGGGTTGTTATATTGTCGAACGGAGGACGATCGGGGAAGCAAAGCATCATCCGGGCCAGGCGAGGAGGGCAGGCGTTCAGGAGGACCATCGCCATTAATGTGATCTTTCAGCTTGGTGCGACGTGGGCGCGGTTCGGCCTTTTCGCGATTGTGATCGGGCATCCCAGCCTATCTTTATCGGCCACCCCGCCAACGCCGCTTTTCGCGACGGAGATTGCTCCGGTGATCTATCGTCATTGTGTCGAGTGCCATCGTCCCGAAGGAGTGGGACCCTTCTCGTTGGTCGGCTTTGAGTCGGTTAGGAATCGGGCTCGCCAGATCGTGGACGTAACCGAGTTGCGATTCATGCCGCCTTGGCTTCCGGCTCACGGATATGGGCCTGAGTTGCTAAACGATCGAGGGCTCAGCAACGAGGAGATCGATCTGTTGCGGCGCTGGTACGAGGCGGGCTCGCCCGAGGGTGATTCGTCGCAGACCCCGCCGGCTCCCACGTTTACGAGCAAGTGGCGCCTCGGGCCGCCGGATCTGGTGGTGCAACTCCCCGAACCGTACGTCGTCCCCGCGGAAGGGCCAGACATCGTTCGGAACTTTGTAATATCGCTACCCTTGAACGGCCCGTCGTATGTGCGTGCAATTGATATCCAAGGTGGAAACTCGCGGGTGGTTCATCACGCATTCCTGCAACTGGATGTGACTGCAGCGTCCCGGACCCGCGATGCGGCTGACCCGGAGGTCGGCTTTGATGGGATGGATCTTAGCGGGGCAATGAATCCCGACGGACACTTTCTCGGCTGGACGCCGGGTGCGCGGCCCTACGAGACGTACCGCGGTACGGAGTGGAAAATTGAGCAGGGTACGGACCTTGTGTTGCAACTGCACCTCGTGTCGAGTGGGGACCGGGAAACTGTACAGCCAAAGATCGGAATTTATTTTTCTCCGACTCCGCCAACCCGCACGCCCGTCAGCCTTTTGATAAAGGCGAATGATATCGATTTAAAGCCGGGAGACGCCGATGGTCGAGTGGAGCGAGCGTTCACGACCCCGGTGCCACTCGACCTCGTGCGGGTGTATCCGCACGCTCACTACCTGGGAAAATCATTTGAACTGTACGCGGTTCTCCCGGATGGGCGGAGACAACCGTTGCTGCACATTCCGGGATGGGACTTCAGCTGGCAGGATGACTACCGGTTCAAGCAGCCGGTCTCCCTTCCGGCGGGAGCCACGATTGTGATGTCATGGACGTTTGATAATTCGGACGAGAATCCGCGGAATCCGAGTGTGCCGGCGCGGCGGGTTCGATACGGGCCGGGTTCACGGGATGAAATGGCCGAGGTGGCGATTCAGGCGCTCGTGCCTGAAGGTACGAGTCGAGCGCCGTTGCTCGCGGCCTATGCCGAAATGCAAGTACGCGAGGATCCGGGGAATTATCATGCCTACACCCGTTTGGGTTTGGCTCAGGCGCAGAGCGGCTTGGATACGCAGGCGGAGGCGAGTTACCGAAAGGCGATCGAGCTCAATTCAGGTCATGCTTCGGCATTGAATAACTGGGGAGTCATCCTCGCGCGACGAGGGGAGCGGGAGCGGGCTCGCGAGCTCTTTGGCGACGCGCTTCAATCCCAGCCTGATTACCTGGATGCCCGCCACAACCTGGCTGCAGAGCTTTACCGGAGCGGCGACTTCTCCGGAGCGGTGCGAGAACTGCGCAGGGTCGTTGCGCGCAATCCACACCTCGTCGAGTCCCAGTTGTTGCTGGCTCAATCGTTGCGCGACACCCGAGACGTGGCCGGGGCCGTGGATCAACTCGTCGCTGTCTTGTCTCATTTTGTCGCCGAGCCCCGAGTATTCCTCCTCCTCGGCGAATGCGCTTTGCTCGTCAATCGGACGGCAGAGGCGCAACGTTGGCTGCAGCGGGCGGTCGACCTGGATAGCGGCAATCTCGACGCGCGTTACCGGCTTGGACTTAGTCACCTTCAAGCGGGCACGGTCACTGCGGCAGAAGCCGTCTTTATTGGGTTAATCGGGATGGCGCCGCACCACGGGCTAGCGCACATGAGATTAGGCCAGATTCGCAGCCGTCAGCAACGAGACGACGAAGCCGTTCAGCATTTTGAAGTGGCTTGGCGAAACGGCGATGCCCGTCAGCGTAGTCTTTTGAACACTACGTTAACTCACTATCGGGATCTTGGAGCGCTGGCGGTGGCGTTAGCGCGCCTGGGAGACGTTCGGAATGCTCGGAGCGCGTTGGCGAAGGCGCTGGAGGGCGCCGGGAAAGCGGGCGATTCCCCGTATGCCGGGAAGCTCAGGGCGCGAGTCCAACTCGAATCAACAACCGCAGGCGAAGGGAAGGGCGACGTGCGTCCGCAATGAAGAGGTGTCACCCTCGTTTTTTGAATGCCAGGTGTTGGTCAATTATGTACTCATCAACGGCTCCAAATAGGCGAGTGTTCCCCGCAGCGCGATGCCGGATTAAGGCCTGCGTTCTCCTGATTCAATATAGAGTGGGAGCACTGAGACATTCCCTGTAACCTTTATTGGGCGCTTAGCCGTTTCACGTCCGCGACGCTCAGGGCGCGAGGGAAAACGGCGATCTCGTCGAGACGACCTTCCCAGTTCGAGACGTTGTCGCTGCGTCCGCCGAAGAAATGCCGGTCAAAACCGGGAGGGAAACTGACGGGTATCCGCGTTTCAAATTCGAGTGCACCATTGAGGTAGGCGCGAACGTTTTCACGGTCCCGGACCAGCACCACATGCTGCCACTGCCAGCGCGGGATCTCGGTCTTTCCAGCGACCACGGCCTTCGGATCTGCGCCGTGAAAAAAGATGAGCTTGCCGGTATGGCCGCCCGTCCCGCCGATCCCAAGGTGGTCGCCAAAGGCGCCGAGGCCATGATCGCGCCCGCGCGAGAATAGCCAGCCGCTCACGTCGCGTCCGTCATTCGGCATGCCGTTCCAACACCAGAGTGAAAGCGTATAGCGGTCC
>JBBQEG010000182.1:0-10247 GCA_038320495.1 Opitutales bacterium
GTCATGACCCGCTGTTCGACGGTGTTGGTGAACTCCAGCAACCGATCCGAAAGGGTCGTCTTCCCGTGGTCGACGTGCGCGATGATGCAAAAATTACGTGTGTAGCGAGAAGGCATTTCGTTTTCAGGCCGCGTTGGGAACGACGTCGGCAAATTCAGCAAAGCTCTTTACCACCCAGGTTTTCTCGGTCCGGCGGGCCAGTCCACTGAGCACCCCACCCGGTCCAAGTTCCCAGAATTCCGTGGCCCCCGTCGCCGCCGCGGCCCGCATGCAGTCTTCCCATAACACGGGAGAGACCACTTGCTTCACCAGCGCACCTTTGATGGCGATCGGGTCGGAAACAGGTTGTCCAGTAGTGTTGGTCAGCACGGTGAAGCGTGGTGCGGCAAACGGCACCGAATCCAGAAATGCCGCAAACGCCATCCGCGCCGGCTCCATTAGCCGCGAATGGTACGCGCCGGCCACATTCAACGACATCACTTTCTTGATCCCGCGGTCCTTCGCAGCCGCAACGGCCGCATCGACCTTCGTCTTGTCCCCGGAAATAATTATCTGTCCGGGCGCATTGAAATTGGCCGCCTCGATGTCGAAATCACGACAGAGTTCCTGCACTTTGGCGCGCTCCTCCCCGATGATGGCGGCCATGCCGCCAGTCGTCTGCTCGCACGCTTGCTGCATCAACCGCCCTCGCTCTGCCACGACTCGCAGACCCGTGGCAAAGTCGAATACGCCGGCCGCACAATACGCCGTGACCTCGCCTAAACTTAGCCCCAAAGCCAGCTGCGGTTCTCCCGCCGTGACTTTTCCTGCTTCCCGAAGTGCTGACAGCAGGGCCATTCCGTGCACAAACAAGGCCGGTTGGCACACCTTCGTTTGCGTCAACTCCGCTTCCGGACCTTCAAAGCTCAACTGAGCCAAATCCCAGCCTAGCACAGAGTTCGCCTCGTCGTAAAGCGCGCGTGCAGCCGCGGATTGTCCCGCCAAGGACTTCCCCATTCCTACCTTTTGGGCTCCCTGCCCTGCAAATAAAAGTGCCAGTGCCATCGATGAAACGTGCGACACAAGCGCCCGCCCCCAAGGAATCCAAGCCCTAAAAACGCTTCAGTTGCTTGAAATACTTCTCGTCCTGCAACGGCTTTGGGAAGTCGGGAACGTTCGGCCGCAGCGGCGCCACGACCGCGGCGCTGGCAGGCGGCGGGCTCGCCGGCGCAGCGGCACTTGGAAGGAGGCCCGGATCTGGCTGCACCGGAGGCGGATTAACCCGCGCCGGGGGCGTGAATTCGATGCGACTCATCGACTCAAGAAAGGGATTGGTGCGGGGAGTTAATTCGCTCGGTATCGGTGTGGTCACCGCAAAACCACCGGGAATTTCACGTTTAAGCGAAGACTCGAGCGCGAAGTCCGGCGTTCCCGGAAGCGAAAAGCGCGCCTCGCCGGGCCGAACGACTCCGCCCGGGGAGCCGGTTTCCAAGCCTGGACGTAACAGCGCATAATCCTGCGGAGTCATCCAGTCCCCGAGAAAATGAGTCAGCGGATTCAACGTCACGGGTGTCTTCGTCTCGTCAGACGTACTCAACGCAGATGAGCCGTTGCGCTCGGCCGCGGCCTCGCCGCGGGCGCCACGGGAATCAATGCGATCCCGGGGAGCCATGGGATCGATCGCGTTTCGGCCAACACCCGCGTTTGAGCCAAACGCGGCACCACGGCTGCCGATCTCCCGGTCCGTGGCAGTGCGCGAGGATCCGCGATTCGCTTCCGTCAATCGTTGCCGGACCCGGCCTTCACGACGGTCGCGCTCACTCTGCGCCATTGCATCGATCAGCCAGTTGTCGCTTTTCGCTTCGGGTTTCACGACGCGCAACGCCGGGGGCGGAACCGCCGCCGGCTCGGTCCGCAATTCCGGAACGGCTAGTCGCTGCGATGGACCGTTGAGAACCGGCGCCGATTGAGCTTCCTTGACTGCCTTGATTGCCTCGAGATCGCGTTTCGCGGCGAGGATCGAGGTGGCCTCCGCCCCCGGAACAACCTGCGGCTGCGGGTTAGACTCAGCACGCCCTCCCGCGCTCACCCATGGTACCCAAGTGATTAGGATCACGCGCGGGATCAATGAGCGAATGTGGCGCGTGAGTGTCACCAGCTCAGGATTTGATGAAGATTCCCTTGAGGTTCATCTCCAGCTGCGGCGGATTCGGCGAGAACCGGAGCCCGTCGGCCTTGCTGATGCGACCTTCCTTGATCAGCCGATAGATGTCCTTGTTGAACGAGAAACTGTTTGAATCGCCACTGCCTTCGAGGATGCCTTGGATCTTTTCGAACTGTCCTTCCAGAATGAGATTTTTCACCGTGGCATCGGCGTTGAGGATCTCGTTCACAGGACAGCGCCCGTGGCCATCGAGCGTGGGAATCAGCTTTTGGCAGACAAAACCGCGAAGTGACCCGGCGATGGCGCGGCGGGCCTGAATCTGCTCTTCGGCGGGAAAGAACTCAAAAAGGCGGGTCAGCGACTGCGCCACTGTGGCCGCATGCATCGTAGAGAACACCAGATGGCCGGTCTCCGCCGCACTGATCGCGGTTTCGAAGGTCTCCCGATCCCGCATTTCACCAATGAGAATGATGTCCGGATTCTGACGCAGGACGGCTTTGACCGCCAAACCGAAACTGGGCACATCAAGCCCGATCTCGCGTTGTTGAAAAACAGACTTGTCGTCCTGGAACGTGAACTCGATCGGGTCCTCAATTGTGACGACATGCTTGTCCATGTTCTGGTTCACCCAGTTCATCATCGCCGCCATGGTGGAGCTTTTGCCCGAACCGGTCGCACCGCAGATGAGCAAGATTCCGTCCTTGGCCTGCACGAGCCGGGTCAACGCGTCGGAGGTCGGACCAAACCCAAGTTGCTCGAAGTTCGGGACCGTACTCTTCACATGTCGCATGACGATGCTGACCAATCCGCGTTGGTGAAAGGCGTTCACCCGGAAGCGCCCGATGCCTTCCGCGGCGTATGCGAAATCGACTTGCCCTTCGTCGTCCCACTTCGACTTGAAAACACGGGGAATGTGCTCACACACCCAAGCCTCGGCCTCGGGACACGTAATCGGATCCATGTCGACCGGCTTTAGTCTTCCCGCGATTCGGACATAGCCCGGCTTGTTTGACTTTATGATCACATCGCTCACGCCGCTATCCACGGCCAGCTTGAGCAGGTCGTTGAATATTTCGGTGTGTGGTGTGGAGGTCGTGCTGGTCAACATAGGTAGAAAAGCGTTGCGGTTCGGTAGTTCGCCGTCGTCTGTTCGGCAAGGCTTCATTGCCTGCTTTACATGAAACTACGACCGCTCATCGGCACGATTACCGCGCTCGCCACTCCATTTCGCAACGGAGCGGTTTCTTACGACGATTTAAAGAAACTCGTCGCTTACCAGATAAAGGGTGGGATCGATGGTCTCGTCCCCGTGGGCACAACGGGAGAGTCGCCAACTCTAAGCCACGATGAACATCTGGACGTGATCCGGTTTGTCGTCGAACAGGCGCGCGGTCGCGTGCCAGTGATTGCCGGTACCGGATCGAATTCGACCCACGAGGCCATCGATCTCACCAAACTTTCACATGCCGCCGGGGCGGATGCGATGCTGGTGGTCGCTCCTTATTACAACAAGCCGAGTCAGGAGGGCTTGTTCCGACACTTCGCGGCAATCGCTGATGCCACTGACAAGCCGATCATTCTTTATTCCATTCCCGGACGTTGTGGGGTCGAGATCAGCGTGAACGTTGTCGAGCGACTGCGCGCGCGCTATAAACACGTCGCTTGGATCAAGGAAGCGGGTGGCAGCGTGGATCGCGTCGACCAGCTCAAACAGGCACTTGGCAAGGATCTCGTGGTGTTGAGCGGTGACGATTCCCTCACCCTCCCCTTCATGGCCGTGGGCGCCGAAGGCGTGATCAGTGTCGCATCGAACGTCTTCGTGCGAGAGATTGCGCAGATGGTGAAGCTGGCCCGCGCCAATGATTTTGCCAAGGCCGGCAAGATCCACCGTCGCCTGTATCCGATTTTCAAGACGCTCTTCATCGAACCCAATCCGGTCCCGGTCAAAGTCGCCCTCGCTCGCGCGGGCATCATTGGTTCCGCGGAGGTCCGCTCGCCCATGTGCGAGATGGGCGACGCCAATCTCAAGATCCTCGAGCAAACCCTCGCCGTCCTCGACTGAAGTACCCGCCATGTCATTCAGCATCTTGATTAATGGGGCCAGCGGCCGGATGGGCCAAGCCGTCGCCGCCGCAGCCAATGAATCCGGGGTTCGGGTTGGCGCAGCGACTGATGTCGGCGACGACCTTGACGCCGGCCTCACGCAGTGTGACGTGGTGATCGATTTCAGCTCGCACACGGCGACTCGCTCCATGCTCGAGCACGCGGTTGCACAGCGCAAAGCCATCGTACTGGGCACAACCGGCCACGCGGCCGAGGAAAAGAAAGCCTTGCTCGCGCTCGCTGCCCAGGTGCCGTGCGTCTGGGCGGGCAACTTCTCCGTCGGCGTCAATCTGCTCTTCGCGCTCACGCGTCGCGCGGCGGCCATCCTGGGCGCCGATTACGACGCGGAAGTTATCGAGATGCACCACCGGTTTAAAAAAGACGCTCCGAGCGGGACTGCGGCCCGCCTGCTCGAGATCATTCTCGAAGAGCGCAAGCTCGGGGCGGAGGCGTTGCGGCACGGCCGCGAAGGAATCACCGGTGAACGTCAGTCCACCGAAGTCGGCATTCACGCTCTGCGCGGCGGCGATGTGGTGGGCGATCACACCGTGATGTTCGCCGCTCTGGGCGAGCGCATTGAACTCACGCACAAGGCCAGCGATCGCGGGATCTTTGCTCGGGGAGCGTTGCGCGCCGCCCAGTGGGTGATCACTCAGCCGCCCGGCGTTTATGACATGCAGGATGTTTTGGGGCTGAAGTGACCGCGTCGTTCCCTCGCCCCACTCTATCGTGATCACCTCGATTCAAGGTACGCTAACGTCCGCGACCCCGTTGCATGCCGTCGTGGAGTTGAATGGTTTCGGCTATGAGGTGAACACTCCCGTCACCACGGCGGAAAAGCTCCCGCAGCCGGGCGCGATGGTGAAACTTCATACCCTCGTGATTTATCGCGAAGACGCGCAAACCCTCTATGGTTTCGCCACTCCGCCCGAGCGGGACTTCTTTCGCTTGATGATTGAAAATGTTACGGGCGTGGGACCCAAGCTGGCCTTGACCATCATGAGTCGGATGTCGCTCCCGTTGCTGGAGAGCGCAATTCGAATGGGCGATATCTCGACCTTGGCGAAGTGTCCTGGCATTGGCAAAAAAACCGCCGAGCGCCTCGTCGTCGAGTTAAAGTCAAAGGTCGGAGGATCCGATCTCGGAGCCCAAGTCGCAGGATCCCCCGATGCCGGATCCACCAGCTCAGGGGGGACGCATCGCGACGCGGTGTCCGCACTGATTGCACTCGGCTATAAAGCGGCGGACGCCGATCAGGCGGTGCGACGCGCCGCCTTGGGACTCGGTACCGCGGCGACGACGGAAGCGCTGATCAAGAAGGCGCTCAGCGCCTGATTCGCGGGAGGTGAAACAGACGTTCCTGTCTGCTATCTGCGGCGGGATTAATTCTTTACTTCGAGAACTGAAAAGCGGCCATCTCGGTCGCCGGCCGCGTCGACCGATTCCCGATGGTTCGAGCGTCCGGGCGCAATGAAGTGGGTTGCATTTCGAAGCGCAGGTTATTTTGCGAGGCCGGCCGTTCAATCGGGGTCAGTTGCACGTTGTGCATCCACGCAAACTGAGTGTTCGCCTGTTCGATTGCAGCCGCGAGCATCGCGTCAGCCTGCGAACTACCCGTGAGCAAAAGCGGATCACCCACGAGGGTCGAACGATTCGCGACGCCCAAAGCGCGCGGACCGGAAACGCTGCGAGCGACCATTGTCGCGGAGGCGTCGCTGTTCATGTTTGATGGAGCAGAAACAACGGGAGAGGCGGTCGGCGTCGCCGCAACCAATACTGCGGGGGCAACCTGTGGCGCGGGTGTTTGGGCAAACATAGGCGATTCTGGCGGCGCATGTCGTCCGCGGCCCACGAAAATAATTGCGACGCAGGCCGCAGCGGCCGCAAAGCCGCCGATGGCGTAGACACTTCCGGCACGCACGTGGCGAGGTGCTCCTGCAGCGAGTTGTTCGCCAAAGGAAATTAGCGTGCGGTCGCGCCGAGGCGCGGGAGCAATCTCAGGTCGAAATTCAGTTGTAAGAAGTGTGCAGGCCTTCTGCATCCGACAGTATTGCCGATAAATTTTTTGGCGATCGGCGTGGCCCTGAACCTCGGCCTCGAGTCGCGCGGCATCCGCTGCGGTGATCTCGTGGTCCAGGTAGAGGTTGAGCAGTTGAATGAACTCTGAGTCTTTCATTTGAAGTCCTCGCCGAGTTTCGATCGCAGGCTTTCCCGCGCTCGAGCAATTCGGCTTTTTACGGTCCCCACGGAGATCGCCAAAATTTCGGCAATTTCTTCGTAGGATAGGTTCTTGACGTTGCGCAAGACGAGAATCTCGCGGTGCTTGGTGGAGAGTCGTTCCATGCCCCGGCCAATCCGCTCGATAAACTCCTGCGTGACCGTGATGTCGTCGGGGGACTCGACTTCGGCAGGGATGATATCGGCGAGGGTCATGTCGTTTTCGGCACTGACGGGAGCATCTAGGGACACGGATTTATCGCGTTTGCGCCGCCACCAGTACCAATAGCGGTTTCGCGCGAGATTGGTCGCAATCTGGTAGAGCCACGTGGAAAAGGCGGAGTCGCCGCGGAAATTCACCAAGCCGCGATGCGCACGAATGAACGCATCCTGGGTAACCTCCTCCGCATCCTGCTGATTGCGGAGGAGCTGGTGCACCATCGAGTAGATGCGGTCCCAGTACCGTGTGACCATTTCGTCGAACGCGGCTTGATCGCCGCTTTTGAAGCGATCAACGAGCAACCGATCAAGGGCAACTTCTTGGGCTTTGGCAGACATACGATCTGCCTCGGTCTGATGAGTATATTTTTGAATTGTTCCCACGATTACTCGCGGACCTTGCTAATCACGCCTTTTTCTCCGGTCAATGGCCGCGAATTCTGTCTTGGGGAGAAAATTCTTGCAAACCTCCATCACGAAAACCCATTTTCCCCGCTCTTTCGGATCGGGGGTCGATAGCTCAATGGTAGAGCAGCGTCCTTTTAAGTCGTTGGTTCTGGGTTCGAATCCCAGTCGACCCACCAGTCCGAACCCTATCTCAAATCCATTTTCATGAAACGGCTCGTCATTATCGAAGACCAAACCGCGATCCGGGAAATGTTAGTCGAGATTCTGCGACTCGACCCGAATTACCAACTCGTCGGCGAAGCCGGCGACGGCCAGGCCGCGGTCCAATTGTGTCTGGAAACAACTCCGGACGTGTGCGTGCTGGACGCCAAGCTTCCCGGGCTGAACGGGGTCGATATCCTTCGACGGATCAGCAAGAAACTCCCGCAGATGCGCGTGATGGTGTTTTCAGGTCACGAAAATCCGGTGCTCGTCCGCGAGATGCTCGAGGCCGGCGCTCATGGATTCGTCGAGAAGACGGCGGGCCTTTTCGAATTTAAGCGTGGATTGGAGACGGTGGCGAATGGGGGCACCTACTTCGGACCGGCCGTGGCTGCGTTATTGCGCAATGTTGTCGCCAATCCAAACACGAGCAGCGCACCTGATTTTCTGACGGATCGTGAACGCGAAATTCTGCAACTTGTTGCCGAAAGTCATAGCACCAAGGAAATCGCCGCGAAACTGGGAATCAGCGTCAAGACCGTTGACAATCACCGCACCAACCTGATGCGGAAACTTAATCTTCACGATGTCGCGAGTCTCACGCGTTACGCGCTTGAAATCGGGTTGATTGAACCCAAAAAAACCGTCTGACGTGATCGACGCTAAAAGCCTTGCGCGGCCCATGGCGTTTGCGCAATAGGTCTTCATCAAGCGTCCGGACCACCCTTTTCTCATGAACCTTGTCTCGCAGAAATTTTTCCTCGTCATCGCCAGCGGCGCACTTCTCCTCGCGGGCTGTACCAAGAAGCCGTCCCGCCCGGATCCCCAGGCGACCGTTCTCGGGCCACAGGGTGGCCTCGGTGGCCTTGGCAGCGGTGGTCTCACTGATGCCGGTTTCGGCAACCCGGACGCACCAGGCCTGGTCGAGCGCGAAGCCGGGTTCAACGAAATGGGACAGAACCGGGAAGCACTCGCCGCTCAGACGGTTTATTTTGATTTCGACAAATCCGACATCAAGGCCTCCGAACGCCCGAAGCTGCAGGCCGCAAAAGAGTATCTCGACCAGAACCCAAGTTATCGCCTCCTCCTCGAAGGTCACACCGATTGGCGCGGTACCGCAGAATACAATCTGGGCCTCGGTGACCGCCGCGCCAACGCGGCCAAGCGCTATCTGCAGTCAATCGGCGTGGCTCCGGACCGCCTTGAATTCCTTTCCAAGGGAAGCCTTGACGCCGCGAAAAATGCCGACGCCGCTACCATGGCCCAAGACCGCCGGGTCAATCTCATCGTCGTGAATCCCGCGGGCGGCACCGTCGCTTCGACTCCGCTCTGAGCACTCCTTAAAAACATTTCCGCAAAAAGGCGCCTCGGATTTCCGAGGCGCCTTTTTTCTGAGCGGTAGGCGGCTAGTCGGCTTAGCCTCTCGCCAACGCGGCAAACATCCGCCGCGTGGTCTCGATGCCTTTGCGCATGACGTCGAGATTGAAGCTTTCGTTCGGCGCGTGGAGATTATCCTCGGGGAGAAACAAGCCAAACATCACCGAATCAAGGCCGGTCACGCGCTTGATGTCCGCGATAATCGGCACACTGCCACCTTCGCGGAGGTACACCGGGGGGCGTCCCCAGACTTCGGCGATCGCTTTATCCGCCGCGTGAAACGCGCGGGCTAGGACCGGCGATTGATTCGGTGGCGTATTCGAACGATCCGGCGGCACCACGACGTAAGGGTCGCCCTTATGCTGGTCGACAAATTCCAGCGTCACGCCTTTCGGCGCACGCGCTTTGATTGCGTCAATCACGAGGCGCTTGACCGTGTCCGGCACTTGATTCGGTACCAGCCGACAACTGATCTTGGCGAACGCCTTGCTGGGAATCACTGTCTTGGTTCCCTCCCCTTGGTAGCCGCCGCCGATTCCATTGATTTCAAGCGTAGGCTGAAATCGCGATGACTCGAACGGCGAAAATCCCGGCGTCGTATAGAACGTGTCGATCCCGAGAAAATGTGCATACGCCTTCTCGTCCGCGCCCAGTTTTTTCAACTCCTCCCGCTCCCACGGGTGGACATCGAGCACGGCATCGTAGAAGCCCGGCACGTTTACCAGGCCCTCTGGAGTATGGAGCGTGGCAAGAATTTCGGCGAGCGCTTGAATCGGGTTTCTTAATACGCCGCCATGCAGGCCGGAATGAAGATCGCCTTTGGGCCCAGTCACGTGAACGTCAAACAACGTGAGGCCGCGCAGACCGCAGGTGAGCACCACCTGGTTTTCATTCGGGAGTGCTGTGTCGGAAAGATAAACGAAGTCCGCGCCCCGCAACGTCTCGGCATAGCGTTCCAGAAATTTGGGGAAACTCGGACTCCCCATCTCTTCCTCACCCTCAATGAGGAACGTAATGCGCAGCGGCAATTGGGGGTCTTCTTCCAGCAACTGGGCAATGGCTGCGATATTCGTGAGCAGCGGCCCTTTGTTATCAGCCGCGCCCCGGCCATAAATCCGATTTCCGATAATCGTCGGTTCAAACGCGGGCGTCTTCCATAGATTCAGTGGGTCCGCCGGCTGGACGTCATAGTGTCCGTAGATCACGACATGTGGCCAGCTGGCCTCGCCTTCCCGCCGCGCCAGTATGATCGGGTGCAACTCGGTCGAAACGACCTCGACCGTAAAGTTCATCGAACGGAGCAGCGTGGCAACAAACTCCTGCGCGCCCCTCATTCCCTCGCGACACGAGGAATCGGCCGAGACGCTTGGATGGCGGATGAACTCCTTCAGCTTTTCAACAGGGTCAAACATCCGCCCAGCGTGGCGCATTACCGTGCCGGGCGCCAATCGGAAAAGCACGACCGCAGCGCACGTCGGGACGGACCGACGTTCCGCAAGCGACGCCTCACAATGAGGTCCACGCTGAGAACCGATGCACCGTACTGACCTCCGTGCCGTTCACCAAAAACGGGTTGTCG
>JBBQEG010000183.1:0-10240 GCA_038320495.1 Opitutales bacterium
GTTGATTCACGGTGACCGGCCGGTCGCCTTCGCTGGTACGCACGGTGATGGCGGTGTTGCTGGCCCGGTTTTCGTGCGGGGCGGTGGCGAAACGCACCTCGTAGAGACCGTCGCTGGGCACGGTGAAGGCGAAGACGGCCCGGTTGCCGGCGCCACGGGCGTAGGCGTAATCGGTTCCAATGTGCGCGAGCGATCCGCCGGAGTTCCAGTTGCCGGTGAGTTGGGCGGCCTTGTTATCGATCACGATTCCTGGGAGCGCGAAGAGGGCGACACCGGTGCTGCGGCCACCGGCGTCGTCCACCGGTCCGGGGGAGGGACCGCTGATGTCCATCGTGTTATCGGCGCCGCGTCGAGCCCGGCCCGGGAGCTTCAGTAAACCGTCCAGCTCGGACCAATACAGTGTATAAACATCGCGGGGGGTGACGCCGTGTTTGATGGCGACGGAGGCGGCTTTGCCGACGACCTCGCCCATCATGCCGATGGTCTTCATGACGCGGACGGTCCCGAGCGCCTGATCGGTGACGCTGATGTTTCGTCCGGCCATGAACAGATTGGCCACGTTTACGGAGTAGAGACAGCGATAGGGAATGGGGTAACCGACGGCACGATCGATGCGGCGGTCGTGCTCGGCGATGGCGATGAAGGGATTGTCGGGGAATTTCCTGGCGTATTCCTGCTTGGCGAAATGCAAGTCGATGCTCCATGTGCTGGGCACGACGCCGTCGGGAAACTCGCGCTTGGTGACGATGTCTTCGTGCGTGAGCATGACGTCGCCGACGATCCGGCGGGATTCGCGGGTGCCGCCGACATAGGCGATCCAGTCGAGTTTGGCCTTGGCGTGCTCGGCTTTGCCGTCGCGATTTTTCATCGCATTGAAAGCGCCGAATACGGCGCGCAGGTTCCAGTCGCGGATCAGTTCGAGGTCATTGATTGGATCCTTGTTGAAGCCGCTTTCCCAGAACCATTCGCCCTTACCCTGATCCTCCATGTTGCCGCGTCCCATTTTGGGATACGGGAAGTCATCCATCGTGAGATCGAGTGCCCACGGGGTTTCGGGGAATGCCTGTTCGCTCTCGCCGTTGCTCCAGACCCACATGTTGCTCATGCCGAGGAGATCCTTGGGTTCGATCTCGTACTTGGCGCCCGCGAGGTGAGCGAGATAGCCGTGGCCGGTGCAGTCGACGAAGAGCTTGCCCCGGTAGGTGCGCTCGCGGCTGTTGGTGGTCGTGAGCGACGTGACGGAGATGATTTTCCCGTCCTTGGTTTGAGCCGCGTACACGTGCTCGTTCAGGAAGAGGGAGATGTTTTTCTCGCTGCGAATAAGCGCTTCCTTTTGCGCGTCGCCGAACTCTTCGGCCGGCCCCGGCGAGTTCTTTGCCTTGTCGGCAAACTCCTCGACGATTTCCCCGATGTGCGGGTATTTGCCGCGGCGAATCAGGCCCATGGCCCAGACGCGTATTTCCGAACTGCCGTTGCCGCCGAGGACCGAGCGGTTCTGGATCAGCGCGACCTTGAGGCCCATGCGCGCGGCGGAGATTGCGCTGCCCATGCCACCGTAGCCGCCTCCGACCACCACGAGGTCGAACTCGCCCATGTCCTGCGGTTTCGCGGGCAAACCGAGCGCCTGCTTGCGCCAGGCGTTGAGTGGGGCGGAATCGTTGGGTGGGGTTTCGTTGAGGTCGGTCGTGAAGTAGATCGCGTCGCAGCGCCCGTCGAAGCCCATTACGTCGCGCAACGCGAGGGAAGTCTGGCGTTGGGTGATTTTGACCGTGCCGCCGTCGTGCCAGAACCACTCGGCGCCCTTGGTGCCGAAAGCCTCGGCAAGAGCCGTGCCGTTGACGAGCAGCTCGAACTTTCCGGGGGTTCCCGGTACGTTCCAAATTGCGACCCAATCCTTGGTGCGGACCCAGGCGCGATACGTGCCAGCGGCGGGAAACGTGACCGTGGTGGTCGCGTCGGGGACAGGTTTACCCAGTCCGTGGGCGATCAAATAGGGCGAACCCATGATCTCGATGAATTGGGTGTCGAGGGACCAGCCCCCGCGTTGCTGGAAGCTCTCGGCTTCCACGAGCAGACGATCGGCGGCCAAGGCCGGCGCGACGCTCAAGAGCGCACAGGCGAGGAGGGAGTGCAGACGTTTCATAAAAGGGAAGAGTGAGGTGTTTAAAAGGGAGGAGGCTGGCTCTGCCGCGGGATTCAAAACAAACTCATTTCCGCGATGTTAACCACAGATTGATTCGGGTTGGTGAGCCGTGAGCTGAGCGCGAGAGGAGGAAATGGTTTACTCGTAGGTGAACCAGGCCGTGGCCGTGGTCGTGGACTGCGCGGTGAGGCGCACCCAGTAGGCTTGGAAATCGGCTGGGAATACATGCTCGTGCGCGTTGCCGGCAGCGACGTTGAGGGTGGCGTACGTGGCCCAGGTGCCGGTGCCAGTGAAATCAATTTCAACGGTCATGGTTACCGGTTGTGGGGAAGTGTGCGAGAGTTGCAGTTTCTTGCGCTCGTACCCAGTCATCAGATACGGGTCGGAGGCGGCGCCGGCGGTAACGGCGCTGGCTTTCCAAGGACCGCCGACCCCGACGGGGCGGCCGAATTGCCAGAGGTCATCCACGCTGCCAACCCAGACCGCGGCGTGACCATCGTCGGAGCGGATGAGGTGACGATTGGTGGCTGGCGCCTTCGCGTCCACGCCACTTAACACCAGTAGTCCGCGCCACGTGGCGTAGTCGTGGACGCGGCGGTTGTGCGTCGCAATGGGGCGGACCTTGATGATGCCGCCGGCATTCTCGGCGGGCAGTTCGAAGAACGTGCCGGCGCAGTTCAGCAAATCGCGCTCGGTGCAGACTTCACGCACCGCGCGTTCGACGCCCAGCAAACCGCCCGGCGTGAAGTCGGCGCGGCCTCGCGGGAGACGGAAGCGTTTGCCTTGTTCGTCCGTGTAGATCGCCGAGGCGTCGTCGAAAGCGAGCGAGTCGCGCGGGATCGCCACATTTTTCGCCATCCAGTCAGCGGCGCCGGCTTCATCGGTGCGACGCAGTTTCATGTCGGCGTCCATCTCGTAGAAGGCGGTGGGCGTAGCGGTTCCGTCGGTCAAGGCGGTCGCGGCGACGGCGAGCGTGCGCTTGTTTTGTCCGCGGGCGTGCAATAAGGCCCCGCTGGCGTGCTTGGCGCCATCGCGAGCGAGGCCGTCGAAGCGCGCGTCGGCGGTGAGGCCGCGGCGGTCCTGATTGCGAAAGGCGAACAGGGCGGTCGCGGCGGTGAGGTCGCGCGAAGCCCGGAGGCGAATCCAGGCCGCTTGGTCGCCGGCGGTAAACGAAATCGCGGCGTAACCGGAAGCAGGGACAGAGACATCGCGCAGTTTTGTCCACTGGCCATTGCCCGCGCGGTCGACTTCGAGCGTGAACGTGACGGCGGCGCCCGCGTTATGCGTCAGGTGGAGCTGACGCTGGTTGTATCCAGAAAACAAGAACGCGTCGGACGGTTCATTCTGTTTCACGGCTTCCTCGAGCCAGACGGCGCCGCGGCCGAGGACTGGGCCGAACTGATCAAGCTGGGAGGGATCGAGGAAAACCAGGTTGGACTGGGATTGGCCGGGGCCGGCGAGGTCGCCCTTGGCGCGGCGTTTGTTGAGAAATTCGCTGGCTGCGGTGTCGTCGCAGCCGAGTACGACCTTGTCGCCCCAGCGGGCGAAATCGCCGACAACCTTGAGGTAGTTGGAACGGGGCGTGATGCCGGCGGAGCGCGAGGGACTGAAGGTGCGCGGGAAGCGCCAGAACGTGCCGTGCATCGTCATGAGCAGGTCGTCTTCGCCAATCTCGCGGATGCGGGGCCATTCGGTATTCCAGCCATGGGCGCCGTCGTAGGAATGGCTCGCCTTGGGCAGCCGGTAACTGTGCCAGGTGCCGCGATCGAGCACCATGAGAATGAGGGAACGGTGATCCCAGCCGATCGACCAGATCGGATCGGTCGCGGGGTTTTCATTGCCGCTAATTCCACCGGGACCAGTGACCTCGGTGAACTGATTGCGACGCACGACGCGCCACGTGTCGCTGACCCCGTTCCATTCGGCGAGGGCACCGCTGGGGATGTCGGGCTTTACGCGGGCGAGCGCAGAACTTTCGCCGTTGTTCGCATAAACAAGCACGCCTTGGCCGGAGTAGAGGCCCTTGCCGTGATAGCCGGGAAGGTTGGCGCGGCGGAAAGGTTCCTTCAGTTGCTCGTCGCGAAAGAGCTCGGTCACGGCGAGCGTGCGTACGTCGACCTCATAGAACCCCTCCTCCATGGACGCATAATAGACTTTATTCGCGGGATCGCTGAGGTGGCGGGCGACCCCGGTTGGCCGACCATACATTTTACTATAGGGAATGGCGCGGACGTTGCGCTGCGCGTCGATCGCGTAGGGCCCGATGAAGAGCTGTTGCGACTCGCGGTGGATGAAACGATTGGCGGGGGTGCCGCCGATGCTTTCGGGGCGGACGATTTGCTGCAGATCGGGCGTGATTTCGTAGAGTTTATCGGTGGAGCCGGTGGGTTTGTGCGGAGCGTAAGTGATCACCCAAAGTCGGTCCGCCCAGGGGACGACGGCGCCGGTGCCGCATTCGCTTTCATGGTTGAACGTGGCGAGGTGCGGGTAGATGCCGCTGATCTGAAAAGGGGGCGGTGAGGCGCCGAAGGCGGCCGTAGCGACCGTAACGGCGAGAGCGGACAGGAGTGATTTCATCGGATGGCGGGAAGGGTAAATCACCCAACCACCGCCCGGAGACGAGTGGCGATCGGGTGGATACGATGGTCAGGGGATTGACCGCCAACTAACTTTCAAGTTTGGCTCAATAACTCCAGCTCGAGGTGATCGTGAGCTTGCGGGGTGCGTTCAACCATTGAGCGTAGCGCAGAGTGCCGTCGGTGCCGCGGACAAGGTTGATGACATCGTTCGAGTCGAATGCGTTGGCGATGTTGATTTGCACGGAGGAGCGAACGCGGTTGGTGACCTTGAACCGGTAGGAGGCGAAGAAATCGTTCAGGAAACGATCGGGGAAGTAGAACGTCTTCCGCCGGCCGCCATCGGCAGCATCGTTATACATATAGGCACGGTACTTTTCCTGGTAACTTGTGCTGAGTCCGACGACCAAGCCGTTGAGGCGTCCGCTCGTGAACTGGTAGCGGTTGATCCAACTGTAGGCCCGTTCCGCGTAACCTACGGTCCGCTCCCCCGCACGTCGCACAATGATCGTGCCGCTACTGGGCGAGGTGAAGCCGAGTTGATGATCGGTGATCGGCAGGCCGGTGAGCGTGGTGCCGACTCCGGGGGTCAGCAATCCGAGTTGCTCGGCGTTAAGGATCTGGCCGGACTCGCGGTCGAGCAGGGCGAAGTACGGATTGTTTTCGTCGCGCATCATCGAGAGCGAAAGCGGTATCGGCGTGGAGTTCGTGTCGAGCGGGTCCGAAGGCACCAGCAGCGGGGTGGTGGACGTGCCGTTGCGAACGGCGACCACTTGCTGACCACCGAGTGTCATCGTGTTGAACTGGTCATTATAGAACTGGGGCAGCTCGACATCGCTGCGCTCGCTACCATTAGCGGTGGCGAAGTTTACGCGCATTTCCCAGCCGCGGACGGGGCGGGCCGTGAGGGTGAGGTTAAAGCCATCTGACGTTTTGCTATAGGTATAAGCACCGCCGCCATTACGTCCGTTGATGCCGTCCGGATCGATGTCATTACGGCCAGGGACGGAGGCTGTGAAGTTCTGCGCTTCGGAGATATAGTAATTGAGATTACCCGAAAGTTTGCGGTCCCAGAGGTCGAATTTCAGGCCGAGGTCCTTGCTCTCGCCCTTGCCGGGGGGAAGTGGATTATTGAAAATATCCCGGTTCGTATCGAAGTTGATTTTCGCGTTGGTGGCGTAGTTCACGGAGACCCGGACCCCCTTGAGGGGCGTGTCGAAGACGGCGCCTGTGGTGAGGCTGTCGTAAGAGATTGGACCGCGTTGCAGGGCGGTGTTGATGCGTTGCCCGAGTGCTTCCTCGGAGCGATAGCCGATCATCGTGTCGACCCGGCCCCGCCACCATTCGCTGAAAAGGCTGACGCCGTGACTCGTCTCGCGGGTATCGTCGTGGTAGTAAGCCGTGTTGCTGCTGAGGCCGGTGGTGGCATTGATCGGCCCGGACAGCCCCATGGGATTGGTGGCGGTGGCCGGAACAGCGTCGGAGTAGATCTGAGGCTGATAGCGATAGGTTTTCCCGTTCGGATGGAGCACGTCCTTCACGGGCCAGTCGCGGCCGCCGATAATTGATTTCGGGAATATCGGCATCCAGGTGGCGGGCATCGCGATGCGGCCTGACTCGGTATTATTAATGGCCGCGAGGTTCTGGATCACGTTGCCACCGGCATCCACTTCGTAGAAACGCCAAGGCTGCTGGTTGGTCCAGGACTCGGAGTCCTGTCGGAACGCGCTCGCTTGATGGCGGCCCCACCGCTTCAGATCCTTCTGGTAGGCGAGGGCGGCGCGATAGCCGCGGGCGCCGGTCCAGAATGGCGTGGCCGTCATGGAGGTATTGAAAGCCCATTCAGTGCCGAGCTGACCAGTCACCGGATCGATATAATTATTGTTGGCCGCGCCAGGGGCAAAGACGGTCGTGCTGCTCGCGCGCAGAGCGGAATTGATGCGCGCGTCGTGGCCATACCTCAGTTGGATCGCGAGGCCTTCGGCGAGCGTGGCTTCCGCGACGACAGATTGGATCTTGTTGAAGTATGCGTCGCGATGAAACGGACCGATGGCAGAGTCGACTTTCGTCAAGTCGAACGTCCCGTTGAGCAACTGCTGCGTCTCGGGAAACGCGACGAGATAGCGCGAATTCTGGTTGTCCACGCGTGCTCCGTTATTGAGCAGAAGCGTGAGCGGAGCGCGGACAATGACGGCTTGGGCGAAGATCGAGTCACGGGAGAAATCGCGAAACTCTCCCCGGATCTGCAGTCGCTTCCACGGTTGGAAGGTCGCGGCGAGATGGTAGCCTTCCGATTGCTGACGCAAACCGGGACGGAAATTCAGGGTGTCGCCCTTCACGCCGTTGACGCGCAACGCGAACATCCGGGTGCCCCATTGGGCATCGACGGTGTAGCGGCGGGAGCTTTCGGAGTCGCCGCGGGCGGTCACGGTCGCGGTGGGGCGGCGGTTGAGATACGCGCGTTTCGAGGCGCTGGTGATGACGCCGCCGGCATCGCCGGACCCAAATAACAGCGAGTTGGAGCCGCCGATGGCTTCGACGCGATCGATGTCAAAGGAGTCGAGAAGGGTGGTGTCGGAGCGGAGAAAGCCGTCGCGCCGCGGGTTGTTAATCTGCAGTCCGCGCATCGTCATGCTCTTCGGGTCCTGGCGGTCGCCTTCGAGGGTACCGCGGACGTCTTCGCCCGAATTGATCACGGCGGGTCCCAGGCCGCCGAGTTTCCAAAGCATTTCGGTCATGTCGACGACCCCGAGTTCGTCCATGACTTCGCGGTTGAAGACCTTGGCATCGAGGGGGGTCTTGTTCAGGGGCGTGTTCGTGCCGGTGACTGAGTTTGTGTTTGTCGCCTCGTAGGTGTCACGAGCGTCGGCCAGGACCTCGAACGGCGTAAGGGTGATCGTGTCGGCCGACTTGGGGGTGGCCGCGGCGCTGGGAGCGGGAGCGGGCGCGACTTGGGCGAGGAGCGCCGAAGCACTCCATAACATCAGGCTGGCGGAGCAAGCGCGGGAAAGCGCAAGGCCGCGGACAGGGACGGTTCGCATGAACGGGTAGGTTGGGGGGAAGGTCGTGCAGGGGGCTGCAGGGCGGACCGGAATGGGGCCACCGAGTGAGGAGCAGGCGAGGGCATCTTTCCTGCAAGGGCGAGGATGGTGAATGCGTTCACCGCTTGGAAAAGAAGAAGAGAGGAAAAGGTGAATGGCGGAAAAGAAGAAAGAAGAAACGCTGGCTTTCTGATTCCGCTCTCCCGATTTCTTCTTTCTATTTTTCTCCCGTTTCTTCTTTTCGGTTTGGCCGAATGCGATGGGATTTTGCATGGGGGCACAAAAAAAGGCCGCCCGAAAAGGGCGGCCTGAAACCGACGTTGAAAAAGGACGAACGGATCAGGGCGCGTACGTGATCGTACGAGCGCTGGCGACGGCGCCAATGGTGATCGTGATACCCTGAGTGTAGAACGCCGGATAAGCTTCGTTGGCCACCGTGTTGAGGGCTTTCACATAGTTGGTCGCACCGATGAGGTTGGCAGTACCCGCATACGTGGCGCCGTTCTCGAGGTAGTATTGATCAGAAGCGGCCGCCAGCTGGCGGGCGTTGTTGAGGACCGCTTTGTCCTGTGAGGCCACGCGGACCTTTTGGAAGGCGGGAATCGCCATCGCGGCCAAGAGGCCGATGATGACGACAACGATCATGATTTCGACCAGCGTGAAACCCTTGGAGGAGCGATGCGATTTGTTCATTTGGATAATGGATGATATAGACAAGTTAACGTGCGGAGACTGGAAGAAGAGTTCGGCCCCGCCAATCGAAACTTAAGGCGAAGCTGCTCTGCCACCGTTTTTAACACGTGCTTTGCGATTCGGGGCTCTTGTTCGCGCCTCCTTTGATATCGAAGCCGCTGAAGCCGTAAAAGTTAATGTAATTCAGCGGGACTCGAGATTCTGGCATAACCTCAAACGGGTGGCTTGGCCGGCGTTTGGGCCCGAATGGGGCTTAAACCCACTTCTGCCCGATCCATCCTGGCTGTAATGTGGAGCGATGCAGGATGTGACTCCCATTTTGGTCGCTGAGGATGACGACGACGATTTCTACTTCCTACGCCGTGCGATCCGGCAGGCGGGGATTGAAAACCCGGTGCTGCGTTTTCGCGACGGCTCCGAATTGATCACGTTTCTCAAGCAGCTTCCGACGGCCGAATCCGGCTCCGGGGAGCGTCCATGGTGGTTGCTGCTGCTCGACATCACGATGCCGTTGGTGAACGGATTTGAGGTGTTGCAGTGGTTGAGTTCCCATCAAGATCTTCCGCGCGTTCGCCCGGTCATGCTCTCCGGTTCCTACCGGCCCGATGACATCGAGCGAGCCATTGGTCTGGGTGCGGTGGATTATCTGGTGAAGCCGATCACACCGCAGGTTTTGGCGCAGGTGGCAGCCAAGCAGTTGGCGGTTTCGCTCCAGAGTTAACCTCGCTCTACCATAAGAGTAGGGGAGGCGCGCTCTCTCCCAAGGGAGCGCGGCCAACCCGGCGCGGCGAATCTCTGCGAAAAGACGTTTGCGGCGAAGGAGCTGGTTCGGCTTTGTTGGCCGTTCATTTCATGACTCCGGTTAACCTGCAGTTCGGTCGCACGGGCCTTCGTGTGGATATCCCTTCAGATCGTGTTACCGTGGTCGAGCCACGCTACGTCGCAGGGCTTCCCCATGAAGCGGAAGCTTTCCGTGCCGCTGTTCGCACCCCGTTTGGCTCCCGCCCCTTGCGTGAGATCGTGCAGGCGCACGAACGGGTCGCGATCCTGATCCCTGATCACACCCGACCGTTGCCTCGAGAGCGGTTGCTGCCCTGGCTCTTCGAGGAACTGGCGCACGTTCCGGCGGAAAATTTCGTCATCATCAATGGCACTGGATCGCACCGGGCTAACACTCCCGACGAACTCCGCCAGATGGTGGGCGACGCGGTGATTGGGCGGTATCCAGTGATCAATCACGATTCGCGGGATGCCGCGACGCTCGCCCGTGCCGGCACCACCACGGACGGCCGGCCCGTGTGGTTTAACCGGCACTACGTTGAAGCCGACCGCCGAATCGTGATGGGTTTTATCGAGCCGCATTTTATGGCAGGCTTTTCCGGTGGCTACAAAGGGGTGTTTCCGGCCATTGCTGATCTGGATGCGATCAAGCACTACCACCGTGCCCAGGTGATCGCAGATCCGCTCAGTACCTGGGGCGTGCTTGCGAATAACCCGACGCAGCGGCAGGTCAGGGCAAACGGGGCGCTCCTGCCGGTCGATTTTCTAATCAACGTCACGCAAAACCGTCGTCGTGAAATCACGGGATTCTTCTGCGGTGAAGTGATCGCGGCCCACGACGCCGGATGTGCGTTTGCGAAGGAGACGGCGATGGTGGCGTGCCCCCAAAGCTTCCCCATCGTGATCACCTCGAATAGCGGTTTCCCGCTTGATCAAAATCTCTATCAGACGGTCAAAGGGATGTCGGCCGCCGCTCAAGTGGTGTCGCCCGGGGGCTTGATTCTGGC
>JBBQEG010000184.1:0-10218 GCA_038320495.1 Opitutales bacterium
GACAGGCCTTGGGTGAGCTGTTCCGGAAATGCTTTGGGATCTCCCGCGAGCTTGAAGGCTTCCACCGCGAGAATCCCGGACGCCGTATGATGACCGTGCCCGCCACTTCCGGGCGGTATTGGAAAACGGGTGACAACGACATCCGGCCGAAATTTCCGAATGATGCGCACGACGTCGCTGAGCACCTGCTGGCGGTCCCAGAAGGTCAACGTTTCCTCCGGAGATTTCGAATAGCCGAAATCGATCGCGCGCGTGAAAAACTGCCGACCGCCGTCGAGTTCGCGCGCCGAAAGCAATTCCTGCGTCCGCGCCACGCCCAGTTTTTCATCAAACTCGGGACCGATCTCGTTCTGTCCGCCATCGCCGCGAGTCAGCGAAAGGTAAGCCGTGCGATAACCGCGGCCACGGGCGAAATAGGTGATGAGCTGCGTGTTCTCGTCATCCGGATGCGCTCCGATGTGGAGCACGGTTCCGACGGTCGAGAAGCTGCGGAGCTCATGCAGAATCGGGGAAATCAGATTGGCCTTTTCCGCGACTGCAGACTTTTCGGCTGCACCCGCTGCGGACGACAGCAGAGCGATCAGAGCAACGCCAAGCGCGTTCTTGAACCAGGACCTCCGGCGGTGGTGACGTTGAAAGTGGGCAAGAAACGCGGTGGTCATTTCAGGGTGGCGAGGAGTTCCTGGTTACGGCGCGTGTATTCCGCCGCGACCGCCCCACCCTGGGCTTCCGCCGTCGCGATGGATTGTTTGGCCGCGGCCGTGGCGCCGGCTTTGTCACCCAGCTTAGCCAGGATCCGGGCCTTGCCGAACAGCATATAAAACTCCGGCTTCTCCGTCTTCGTCGCCGCCTCCACCCAGGCGCGGGCCCGATTGAGATCGAGATCGTTGTCCAAGTAGAACATCGCCGCCTGAAAATACGTCGAACGAGGAAGCGTTTCCCCGGACTTCAAGGCCGCATCGATCTGAGCCACGACGTTGTTCTTCACGTCGAACTGGAAGGGCACGGCCACCCGCGTCTTTTCCCAGAGCAAATTCAATGTAGCCGATTCGGTTTTGATGTCGTTGATGTCGATCGAGAACGTCTCAACCGCGGGAGAAAGCGGCATCGGTTTCGCCGTGACGCGGAGGACGTCGTTCGCGGCTTTGTAGGTGTAGGCGCCCCACTCGCCGGCCGCCTTATTGAAAATGAGCGTCCACTCGTTGCGATTGGGAATCGAGAACAGCGCATACGTGCCGGCGGGAAGCTCCTTTCCGTCAAACGTGACCGCCGTGCTAAAGGTGATCTTGGTCGCCTGGTTGGCGCCCGTCCGCCAGATCTCTCCATACGGCTCCCATTGACCGATCATCGTGCGGCCCCGAGCACTTGGACGCGAATATACAATCTCGATGTCCGTGAAACCCACCCGTTGCTTGATCGTACTCGTAGGACTGAGCGGCGGAACGGTTACCTTCGGAGCGGGACTCTGGGCGAGCGCAGACGAAGCCAGAAGCGCACCGAAAACCAGAACGCGGCAGGGCAGAGCAAAAGAGGTTTTCATGAGGAAAAGGAGGACCGTGAACGTGTTTGCGCCGGAGATACAGTCCAGAACGAAGAACGCGCGAATCGCTCGGCTGGACGCTTCAAAGCCCAGATAAGATGCGTCCCGCCCAACTAAATTCCCTCCGCTGAAAGACGAAACCGCGCCAGGTAAGCGCGACCCAAAGCGATGGGCCCGCACTCTCGAGACCCCTTCTCGCCTGCCTTCCCCTCCCCGCTCAACCGGGCGTCTTCGGTCGTCGGGCAAACGTTGCGTTGTGACGACGCCTGCCCCTGGCACGGCAGGGCTCCGAGCGCGGCGCCCGGAGTGCCCTGCCCACGCTCTTAGGACCAAGGACCGGATCGCCGAGGCGCTCCTCGAAACCCCAAAAATCGATCCCTGCTCAGGGGACCTCGTAAATCTCGATCAGCGCCTCGCCTGTCCCGCCCGCGGCTCCGCGCACCTGCACGGTGTAGCTGCCGGGAGGAAGACTCGTGAGCAATGCCGCATCCTTGCTTCCCGGATCCAGCTGAAAAGCGCCCACTGAATCGAAGGTCGCCGCCAGCCCCGAGGACCAGTTGTCATTCTCCGTCAGCTTCGTCGATCCACTATATACTTCAAGAATCGGATCTACCAGGAAACCGGTGACTCCGAACACGCCAAGCTTCGGACCCACGGCGCGAATCAGCAATTGTTTGGACCCCGTACCTGCGATGTTGAAACCCGCGATCAGAATATCATCGCCCGTGCCTACACGGTTGCGCGCCGAGACATTCACCATCCGAGGCGAGTTGCCCGTACCGAGATCGTAGGCCTCAACGAGGACCACGCCAGGTCCGGTGCCTTGCGCCCAAATCGAGCGCCCCCCTTCAATGCTTTGCACGAAAGCGGCATCGAGGCTATTGGCCCCGAAACCGAAGGCCCCCACGCTATCGAACGTACTGGAGAGATTAGCGGCCCAGTTGTCATTCGAGAGCGTCAGCGTCGACCCGTTATACAACTCGAGGCGGGGATCAACCATGGCACCAGAGAGACCGAAAGCCGCTAGCGCCGGCCCCGCGGCACGCACGAGGACGTTACGGGCACCACCGCTGACAAAGGTGCCGACGATCAGCGTTTGGCCAGCTTGCATGGTGGTCCGTACGGACAAATTCGAAAGCCGCGCCATCGGGCCAGAGGACGACCCGACCGTTACGCTCACCGAAGCACTGTCCAACGTGCCACCGGAACTGGAAATGCGCACGCGGTACGCTCCGCTATCTCCGGCTTGAGCGGAAGCAACTGTGAAGGTCGCACCGGTCGCACCTGCAATCGCAGCATCGTTCTTGAACCATTGGTATCCCAACGGCGTGACCGACGAGGCAGTGACCGAAAGGGTCAGCGGCTGGCCAGTCGCCACACTCTGGCTGGAGGGTTGAGTCGTAATGGTGATACCGATGCCGGACGATGTGCCGACGATCAATTTCGCAGTCACCGTATCGGTGGTTGCGCCACTGGTCACACGCACCGAATAAGTGCCAGCGTCGCCGATCTGCGCGGAAGGAATACTATAGGTTGCGCCCGTCGCGCCCGCAATTGTTCCGCCGTTCTTAAACCACTGATACGTTAATCCGCTTCCCGAAGCCGAGAGGGTGAATGTTGCTGCCTGCCCCGGCTCGACTTGCTGGCTCAGCGGCCTCGCGACGATCACAATCGGTCCACTGCCAACCGGCGTCACCGAGAGCGTTCCCTGAGTGCTGTCGATCGCGCCTCCCGACCCCGAGATCCGTACCAGATAGGCAGCGACATCCGCAACTTGGGCAGACGCGATCGTGTAAGTTGACGAGGTCGCACCGGTAATCACCACGCCGTTCTTTAACCATTGATAAGTCAGCCCGCTGCCCGCTGCTGCAACGCGAAACGATACGGTCTGACCGACGCTGACCTCCTGGTCGAGCGGTTGGACCGAGATGACCGGAAGAGCCGCGGTACTAGCGGGCACGCCCCTGCGAATCTGATTATTCGACGTATCCACCACGTAGATCGTCGTGCCATCCGCCACGACATCGGTGGCATCATAAAACCGCGCCGAGGCACCAACACTGTTAACGAGGCCCACGATATTCGCTGCGCCCGCGATGGTCGAAACCGAACCGCTCGCTGTAATTTGCCGGATGGTACTATTGCCATAATCCGCAACGTAAACTGCGTCCGCGGCCCCGAGGGAAACACCACGTGGGCTGTTAAACTGCGCCACGGCGGCCAAGCCATCAGCTGCGCCACTGATCCCAGATCCCGCCACGGTTGTCACCAGGCCACCCGGCGTGACCCGGCGGATCGCGTTGTTCTCGCTGTCCGCCACGTACACATTGCCGCTTCCATCCACGGCCAGCCCCCACGGCGTATTGAATCGGGCTGCTGCACCCGTGCCGTTCACAAAACCCGATTGTTGCGCTGTTCCGGCCAAAGTGGAGACCACGCCAGCCGCACTGATTTTGCGGATCACATGATTACCGCCATCGGCGACATAAACGTTTCCCGAAGCATCGGCCGCGACGCCATAAGGAAGGAAAAAACGGGCGCTCGCTGCGGGTCCATCCGTGGCACCCAACTGTGAAGCCGCACCGGCATAGGTTGTGGTCACGCCCGACGCGGTGATCTTGCGAATGGTGAAGTTCTTCGCATCCGCGACATATACATTGCCGGCGGAGTCGACCGTGATGCCCACAGGGAAATTAAATCGCGCCGCACTTCCGCTCCCGTCCGTCGTCCCTAAAACACCCGCCGTGCCTGCCAGGGTCGAAACCGCACCCGCCGGCGTGATCTTGCGGATGGTATTGCTCAAAGTATCGGCAACGTAGAGGTTTTTCGCCGTATCGATCGCTATACTATAGGGATTACTAAACGCGCCTGGGGTGCCATCGCCCCCGCCCGCCGAACTCCCACCGCCCGCGAAAGTTGTGATCGCATAATCCTCGGCCTGCGCCATAGCGGTAGCGCCTACGAGAAAACAGATGGCAAGGAAACTTCTGATACGGAGCCAGTTTGGGATCATCATGAAAAGGAAGATAATTAAGTCGTGACGCGGAAGCGCCGGATGGAGATCGCGGAAATCGCGCTATGTTCCGAATCGTGGAAAGTTGCCGCCGGCATGTTCAAGTCAGATAGGCCTTTAACTTGAGAAAACCGCGTCAAAAAAAGCCGCTGTCAGACGATTCCCGAAGGCCGGAACCGCTTCGCCCGTGCCGCGAGGTGCCCTTGCACCTCCGCAATTGGCCAGGTCGTGAACACTTGCTCGCGCGTCAGCCCACCTTTGCGCGCCGCGTTCACGCCGGCCCGAACGTGCATTAACCCGCTCGTGTCATGCGCATCCGGATTGATCGCGCACCGCAACCCGCGCTCGGCCGCCTTGCGCCAATGCCGCCAGTCCATATCCAGCCGCCACGGACTCGCGTTCAATTCGATGATCACGCCGTTTGCAATCGCCGCATCAACCGCTTTCGCGACATCGATCCGATAGGCCTCCCGCCGCAACAGGAGCCGCCCCGTCACGTGCCCGAGCATCAGCGTGCACGGGTGCTCCAACGCTTTCACGATTCGTCGTGTCATCGTCGCTTCGTCCTGGTTGAAAAGATTGTGGACCGAGGCGACGACGTAATCGAGTTTCGCCAGCAGCGCGTCATCAAAGTCGAGCGCGCCATCCGCCAGGATATCGCACTCGATCCCGGTAAACAGATGCGTCTTGAATCGCTTCGAGGCATTGATCGCGTGGATCTCCGCGATCTGTTTCAGCAAACGTTCCTCCGAAAGGCCGTTGGCGACGACGCTCGATTTCGAGTGATCTGCAAATCCGAGATATTCCCAGCCCAGCGCATCCGCCGCTGCCGCCATCTCCGTAAGCGTGTTGCGGCCGTCAGACGCAGTCGTGTGATTATGGAACGCCCCCCGCAGATCGCCCAATTCCACCAAACGCGGCAAGGGCCCGCGCTCCGCGAGTTCAATCTCGCCCATGCCTTCGCGCAGTTCCGGCGGAATGAAATTCAAACCCAGAGCGGCAAAGAGCTCCGCCTCCGTTTTCGGCTCCACGCTCTCCGCCTTACCGCTCGCTCCGGTCTCAACGTTTCCGCTCTTCCGCTTCTCGGCTTTCTCCTTCGCCGAACCTTCGCCTTCCGCGGGGACCAATCCCCACTCGCTCAAACTCAGGCCCCGGGAAAGCGCCCGCTGCCGCATTTGCACGTTATGGTCTTTCGATCCCGTAAAGTGATGCAGCGCGAAAACAAACTGGTCCTCCGGCACGAGACGGAGATCCGCCTGCAACCCCGACTCGAAACGCACACTGGCCTTCGTCTCGCCCTGCGCCGTCACTTCTTTGATGCCCGGCATCCCCACAAACCACGCCACCACGGGCGCCACTTCGGTCGCCGCCACAATAAAATCGAGATCGCCCACCGTCTCCATGGCGCGACGCAAACTTCCCGCCGCCTCCGCGCGACGCACCTGCGGCAGCGTCCGCAATCCCGCCACAATGGGCTCCGCCACCGCCGCTGCATCCCACCAAAGATGTCGCCGACCATACGCCTCGCGATTCTTGATGCCCGCCAGAATCTTTTCCTGCGTCTTCGCTCCAAACCCATCGAGCTCCGCCACGCGGCCATCGAGGCACGCCTGCGTCAGCCCGGGAATGTCGAGGACCCAGAGTTTGTCCCGGAGCGCCCGAATCTTTTTCGGCCCCAGCCCGGGAATATCCAACATCTCCACCAAACCCGGGTCGACCGACGCCTTCAGCTTATCATAAAACTCCAGTCGCCCGGTTGTATGGAGCTCGACGATCTTTTTCCCGAGCGCCTCGCCGATCCCTTTGACCGTCTGCAGCTCGTCCTGCGCGATTAAGCGTGCAAGATCGACTTCCTCGATGCCTTCGAGCGTCCGCGCTCCCGCTTGATAGGCTCGCACCTTGAA
This sequence comes from Opitutales bacterium, assembly GCA_038320495.1. Lineage (GTDB taxonomy): Bacteria > Verrucomicrobiota > Verrucomicrobiia > Opitutales > Opitutaceae > ER46. The sequence continues at coordinate 6,458 of JBBQEG010000184.1, forward strand.
CGGGTTTTCACCCTTCAATTCAAGCAACGTTCCAATCTCGGAAAGCACGTCAGCGATTTCATTTTTCGTCATGCGAGGAGGCCAGCTTCCAACCATCCGCATTCGGCGGAAAGGCAAATCCGACGACGGCGAGATATGAGATTCAAGATCTGGTCAGCGTTTTCCGAAGTTCGAAACCTGCAGTTCGGACTTCGCAGTCCAACCTCTGACATTTCAAATCTGAGATGATTAAGGAAAAGACATTGAGGAACGCTAATCTCCGCTGATCTCCGCTAATCATTTCAGCCCGGGATAAACGCTGACATCGTGATTCGTTCCCATTCAAGGGTGCCCTCATCCTTGTAGATTTCAGGTTCCATAAAATGAGCGCTCATTAGCGAAGATTAGCGTTCCCTCCTGCCTTGGTTTTTCCGCCTCGTCAGCAGATTCTGTGGGTGAAACAGGTTCTCGTGGCGAAGCCGCCGCGATTTCCAAGCGAGGCGATGGTGAGGAAAAAGACATGGAGGAACGCTAATCTTCGCTAATCTCCGCTAATCTATCCGCCAGGGATGAACTCTGGGAGCGTGATTCGTTTCCATTCAAGGGTGCCCTTGTGGCCGAAGTTTATCAGGTAGCCGACCGGTTGCCGCGTGATTCTCATGTAATTGTAGAGCTGCGCCTCGTGCTCTGATGTGAGTTCGGATACGGCCTTCAACTCGACAATGAGACAACCAAACACCAGAAAATCAGGAACATAGCGCTTCTCGAGTTCGCGCTCTTTGTAGAAGCAGACCAGCTCTTGTTTCGAGTGGTAGGCGATGCCGCGCAGCTCCAGCTCGATCTCAATGCACTCTTGGTAAATTTCCTCCGCCATCCCGTAACCGCGGTCGTTGTAGACCTCAAACGCCGCGCCCATCAGCTTGTAGCCCTCATCCTTGTAGATTTCAGGTTTCAAAAAATTAGCGTTCATTAGCGAAGATTAGCGTTCCTTCCTGCCTTGGTTTTTTCCGCCTCGTCAGCAGATTCTGTGGGTGAAACCGACTCTCGTGGCGAAACGAAGCCGCCGCGATTTCCTGGCGAGGGGATGGTGAGGGAAAAGTCATGGTGGGACGCTGATCTCCGCTAATCATTTCAGCCCGGGATAAGCGCTGACATCGTAATTCGTTCCCATTCAAGGGTGCCCTCATCCTTGTAGATTTCAGGTTTCGAAAAATTAGCGTTCATGAGCGAAGATTAGCGTTCCCTCCTGCCTTGGTTTTTCCGCCTCGGCAGCAGCTTATCGCGACTCCGTCGCGTCAAACGAGAAATGAGCGTGTATTCAGGCCCCAGCTTCTTCAAAATCGCTTTGAATTCGTTCGATTCGTAGCTTACTCAGGTTTGAACTCGCGAGCCAGGATCGCATACCTCTCCCCCGCGATCGCCGCCCGCAGGGCTTGTCGGTTGACCTTCCCTTGCGCGTTTCGCGGCCATTCCGCCACGGCCACAAAGCGCTTCGGTCGCTGGGACGGAGCCAAGGTCGCTCCCGCGCGATCCAGATCCGGGGGGCGGCCTTCGCTTGCCGGATAACATGCCACCACGCTCTCGCCCCACTCCGGATCAGGCACGCCGAGAACCGCGACATCCTCAAATTCACCACTCGCCCGGAGCGCCGCTTCGACATCCGCCGGCTGAACTTTTTTTCCGCCTGTAATGATCATCGCGTCCCGCCGACCCAACACCTCCAGGTAGCCGTGCTCGTCGATTCGTCCCGCATCATCGGTCACAAACCGCTCCCCCTCACTCCACCCAGGCCAGTATCCACGAAAGAGTGACGCGCCTTCGACCCGGATCCGCTCATCCGCGCCAATCGCCACCCGCACATGCGGCAGGGCGCGTCCACTGTTCCGCGCGCCCGCGAGAAACTCCGTCGGCAACAGTGCCGTTACCATCGCGGCGGTCTCAGTCATGCCATAGCTTAACGCCACCGGCAAACGAGCCGACGCCGCTCGCTCGGCGAGTTCCGGCCAGACCGGTCCGCCGCCCACGAGGATCACCGTGAACCGGCGCAGCCACTCCACCGCCGCGACATCGCGCAGCAGGCGTTCCAGCTGCGTCGGCACCAGCGAGATCACCCAGTTTTCACCCCGCAACTCCGGACGTTCGCCGCCCTCCAATCGCTTCCAACTCACACTGGTTAACGCCCCTCCCGTCAGCGCGCACCGCATCCACGCCATCAACCCGCTTACATGATGCAGCGGCAACACATTGACCGCCCGCACGCGCGTCAGGCCGAAATACGCCGCAAACCCCCGCACCGCCGCGCTCAAAGTCGCCCCGTCATGACGGGCGAATTTCAGCGCCCCACTCGTGCCGCCGCTTGGAATCATCAGCCACCCGTGCTCGCGTTCGTCGGGACCGAGTCCCCGCCGCTGCGCGCCCGCTACGATCTCTTCAAATTGCGCCCGTTCCTTGATTCCCCAGGCGGGATCACCGAGGAAAACCGCCGCGCCGCTCGCGACCGCCGCCGCAAACTCGGTCATGAAACGCCGCGACTCCGCTTCGAAGACAATCCGCGCGGCGACGTCCGACACCGCGCCGCCCCCGCGACCACCCAGTAACTTGGCTAACTCAGCGCGCTCCATACGGCCTCCGCATTGATTCGCCCCACATCCTCCCAACGCACAAAAGGCGCCGTCGCTGGCCCGTCAAATCGACTATCCGCAAACAGCGGCCACACCCCGAATCCCAGCGCTCGCGCCCGAATTTTCGAAACCGGTTTCCCGGCCACCGCCGGCGTCTCGCCCTCCGCCCATTGAAATGCCAGCCGCAAGGCTCTCCGCGCGCCCACCGCCGTTTCCAACGCCGACGAAAACACGACATCCGCCTTCGCCCGATCCAGCCGGGCCAGCGCTTCCGGCACATTCCCGAGCAACAGAGGTTTTACTACAAATACGCCCGGCCAACCCCCTCCGATCCATTCCTCGATCTCGCGATCTCCCGTCAGCGACTCATCGATCGCCACCGGGGTCGGATAATCGCTCGCCAACCCCAGCAATACATCCCGAGCCCCGCGCGCATCCGGCGCGATCGGTTGCTCCACGAATTCCACCGGGCGGTCCGCGCAGCGCTCGAGCCAGCGCTCCGCCCGACGCCGATCCCACGCCCCATTTGCATCAAGGCGGAGCTTCGCCCCCGGGGGAAGGTTGCCGCACACGTCGTCAAACAACGCGAGTTCGTCGGCGACATCGCCGACTCCCACTTTCCACTTGAACACGCGAAACCCAATTTCCGCTTTCGGCTCAATCTGCAGCAACGCCGCCCTTCCCGCCGGCAACAATGCCGCCACCGGCAGATATGGCACGGCGGTGACCGTTTCCGCCGAATGCGAACGTTTCGTTTCATCCGGATGGGTCACCGCCTCAACATCAGCGCGCGCCGCCGCAATCGCATTGCGCAAGCATCCGAAGCGCGCCGGCACCGCTTCCAGTGCCTCGCCTTCAATCCACTCGTCCAATGACTCCGCCGCGCTGACATCGTCATCGACGGTTTCAGTTCCAAACCACGGAATCGGCGCCGCTTCGCCATAGCCCACCGCACCCGAACCGCCTTCGGACACGTCCTCCAGGCGCACCATCACTCCTTCCCGCTCCGACCAAAGCCCATGCGCCGTCCGCATCGAGTGACGAAACGGCAGGCGATAACGACGAAACTGAAAGCGGAACTTCATACGTGAATGCGCACGCTGTGCGCATTACCGGAAAAACGCCAAGCTCAAGCCGTTGTGCCCCAGTGGGCGGGAGCGG
>JBBQEG010000185.1:0-10157 GCA_038320495.1 Opitutales bacterium
AACTCGTCGAGCCGGCCGTTCAGGTTGCGAATGGGAAATTGATGCCCGCTCGTCGGGAGACCCCAGTTACCCAGCTCGCTTGGCCCGTAAAGCAGCGGCCGACCCGGCGCGTGAAACGGACTCACCTCCCGACTCACTTCAATACCATCAAAATACTGGACCGCGGTGCCGGTGCGATTATCATAGACGACGGCAAGGTGGTGCCAGCGGCCGGTATTAGTACCGTTGAAAACAACCGGAGAGAAATAAATCTGATTTCGACGCTTCCCCAAGTTTTCCGGATCATTATAGGCAAGCGAGAACATCAAACGGCCGTCCTCGTAAATTTGCCAGTGCGGTTCACCCGTCTCGTAACCGTCGGTGAGAAGGAGTCCGTTATATTTACGGTCCAGACCGTCAATCCGCACCCAGCAGGTAAGCGTGAGTGCGCTGTAGGTACCGTCGAGATCGAGGCGGACGCGATCGCCCGGACGTTTAAATTCGAGCGCGCTCTTTTCCGGCCAGCGGCCCGCCGCCCATGCCACACCGACCGCGCCGCCATCGCGTCGCGGCTCGCATGGTTCGGCCACATTGCGCACGACCCGCTCACCGGGGACGATTTGCTCCATCGCGTAATACGCAAGGAGACGAGGATCGCGGCGTTGTTGGAGGGAGTGCATGCGCCAGCTCGCAAAGCGGGACTGCGCCCGGGTCCGGTCAAGGGAACGAAGACCAGCGGCGTTGGGAAAGTCGTCCGGTCCGAGGTGGGTCACGTGCGAGACCCGGGTTCCGCGCTGCGCGAGCCCTTGACCGGCGGTGAGCAGATAGGAGCCTCCGACGTCCGGATAGGCCTCCACTTCGCCGGAGAAGACCTGGACCTGAACTTCGGCTGGGTCCCGTTCCACGTGAACACCAAATTCGGTGCCGAGATCAACAAGTTTCATTCCGGGCGCCATCAGACGAAATCCGCGCGCCGCGGGCGGTACCCGCACGCGCGCCTTTCCGTGCCGCACTGTCACTTCCCAAGGACTCATAATTTCGAATTCGGCCGGACCGGCAATGATGAGTGCCGCGCCACTAAAAAATTCGATCTGCACCCAGCCCGTTCGCAGTGACAGTGAACCCGGTAACAAGGTGTCGCCCAGCCGATCGCGCGCGCCGGTGCCTTCCCATTCGGCCCCGACGGACGCCGTGAGAACCGCCGCGCCCTCTGCCAGTTGCTCGAGCGCAACGGGAACCCCCGGCGCCGTGCTCCGACCTGCGAAGAAAAAGGCCGCGAAGGCCACAACCGCTGCGGCGGACAGCCACAGCGGCACTCGCCAGCGGACGATCCGCGTCGGGGGTGACGACTTCGCAGGGAGCCAAGCCTCGCCCGTCTCGTTTCGGCTCGCCCAATCGCGCAGCGCCGAATCCAAATTGGCTCCGCGTCGCAAGGCGCGCCGTGCCTCGGGATTTTCGCGAAGACATTGCTCGAGTTTGGCGAAGTCCTCGGCGGAAATCGTTCCCGTTAGATAGGATTCGATCAACTTTTCGAACGCGTCGTTCATGCGGTTTCCTCCTGTTGTAGCTCGGCCTGGATGCAGACGAGCAGCCGACCACGGAGCCGTTGCAACGCCTTGTAGTAGCCTTGTACGCTCCGGCCCGCCTGCTCGGCCACTTCGTGAAAGCGGGTGCCCGGGCGATAGGAAAGGAGAAGGAGCTCGCGCTGGGCGTCGCCCAACTTTCCGAGACAGCGCTCCAAGGCCAATCGCTCCCGTTCGAGACGCGGGGAATCGTCCGCCCCTTCGTTGGCGATCAGCTCGATCACTTCTGGCGCAAACACCAGGGGTTCACGACCGCGTCGTCGCATGTGATCCAGCGCCTCGAATCGAGCGATCGCCGTCGCCCAGGCAAGGAAACTGGTCCCGAGCTCAAACCGCGAAAACTTCCGCCATGCCACCAGGCTTGTTTCCTGCATGACCTCATCCACGTCGGCCCACGTGGGCATCAGCGCGCGAAGAAACGCCCTGAGGGCCGGTTCGTGGGCAACCAGGAGCTGCACAAACTCTTCGTAGCGCGGGGCACCAGCGGATAAATCTGGGGGGTTTAAAGCCATTATCGATCGAGTACACTCATTAACCGCGCCGCACTTGAAAATTGGACAAGCAAACTTAAGGGCCGATTAGGAGCGTAAGATCATTTGCGACCGAGGCTCCGCGACCGACAACATAAAGCCGTCTTGAGGAGACGTTTCCCCTCGCTCATCTCCAGCACCCTTTTGGAAGGAACGCACAATTGCCAAGGTAACTGCTATAGCTGAACTCCTTGCTCCTCCAACGGGTCCGAGTTCGTGGGCGCCGCACGGGCATCGACTGAGGTTCCCCTTGGTAAAAACCGGCGGAGCTTCGTCCTCATTGCCCACCTTGGCCGTGACTGGGGAAAAACGGGACGACAGGTACGGATGCGGCAACAGGCAGGAATGCCTGTATCACTTCCGGTCGCTCATCTCTTCCTGGAACATCACTGCCATGCCACGCAGCTTTCGCATCACCTGCGGATTGCGCACCGGTTTGGTTTCCCCAGGGTCACTCTCGAGATCGACCAGTTGTAGCATCGGGCTCAGCGAAAGTTTCCACCGACCGGAGCGAACCGCCGCCAGCTGGCCCTCGGCCCCATGGTAGAAATAGGCGTTGCTGTACTCTTCCTGCGTAATAAGCGCGTCCCACTCGCCGGACGGATTCCATCCCCGCCGCAACGGCACGGATGCGTTCAGCGAAAGACCCGCGTGGGCCGACGGAATCCCATCCGTTAGTCCTGTCAGCAGCGGGGTGAGATCACGACCATCAAGCACCCGGCTATCGGGCACTTTGATATTCACGACAGTGGCAAGCGTCGGGAACCAGTCCATCGCATGAACAATGGCGGAACTCGGACCTCCACGGATACCAAGTCCCGGCCCCCAAGCAATGCAAGGAACGCGGATCCCCGCTTCGTAGGTGGTAAGCTTATTTCCCCGCAACGGCTGACTTGAGTTGCGCCCCGGTCCCCGGCCGTTGTCGGACGCGTAGATCACCAGGGTCTTTTCGTGGAGATTTAGCCGCTGCAGCACGTCGAAAAGCCGCCCCACGTTGAAATCCATTTCCTCGATCGCGTCGCCATAGAGTCCCCACTGCGATTGTCCCTTGAATTCCGAACTCACCCCTAGCGGCACGTGCAGCATAGTGTGTGGCAGATACAGAAAGAACGGCTGCTGCTGGTTCCGTTCTATAAAGGCGATGGCTTCATCGGTATAAAGTTTGGTGAGCTCCGCAGGGTCAACGATCCGCTTGACCATGGCGTCATCACGCATCAGCGGCACTCCGCCGTCGCGTTCAAAATAAACCATTTCCACCGGATCGAGATTATGCAGGAGTCCAAAATAGGAATCGAATCCCCGGCGGCGCGGGAGGAATTGCGGTTCGAAACCGAGATGCCATTTCCCAATGCAGGCGGTGGCGTACCCATTGGCTTTTAGCAATTCGGCGATCGTCAGTTCCTCGAGCGGAATTCCCCGCTTCGAGTCCGCTCGTTGCACCCATGCTTTCATGCCAAAACGCCGCGGATAACGTCCAGTGAGCAGGCCCGCTCGCGAGGGACTACAGATGGGCGCCGCGGCGTAATAGTCCGTAAACCGAATGCCTGTTGCCGCCATCGCATCGATGCGCGGGGTTCTGACTTCCGTGGCCCCATAACATCCCAGATCGTAATAGCCCTGATCATCGACCAGAATGAAAATAACGTTCGGCGGTGAGGCCGTTTGGCGCGACGGTTCGCCCGCGCGAGCGAAGCACAATAAGCCACTAAGGTACAGCAGCGTGACAGTGAAGAAAAGGGGCTTCATAGATTAAATCGCGAGTGGCTGGAACGGGGCGGCGGCTATTTTGTGACGCAACGGTGCCGTCTGCAACGCCTCAGAACGATCCATTGACTCCAGACGTTCACCTCCTGCCTGCCGAATTGGAACGTCCGGCGCTGACGCCAGGTGGCCTCGTCCGGCGTGCTAGGCCGGCGATCTCGGCATCGACCGGCTCGCGAAAGCCGCTGTAACCGCGAGGTGGTTCGGGGCGACTCAGCGGGGAATCTTCTCCAAGGGCTCTTCGGCGGGGCCCGAGATGACTTTTCCGGAGGGCTCGAATCTCGATCCGTGGCAGGGGCAGTCCCACGTTTTCTCGGCATTGTTCCAGTCAACAATGCATTTGAGGTGCGTGCAGACCGGAGAACACAACGATACCTTTCCGCTTTCGTCGCGGTAGGCGGCGACTCGCTTCCCGTCGAGTTTGAGGATCTTCCCCTCGCCCCGCGCGAGTTGCTCGATCGAATCCCCTTCGCTGGCCGCCATCCAGTCGGTCACGAGGCGAATGGGATAATCCTTGTTCTCCTTGATATAGGTCCACGTTCCACCCAGCAGTTTTTTTCGATCGATATCAAATAGATCGGACCACGGATTTTTTCTGCCCAGCAACTTATCCATCGCCATCATCGCGCCGAGCGTACCAAAGGTCATACCGTTGCCGGAAAATCCAGTCGCGGCAAATTGCCCCTTCGCTGTTTCGCCAATGTACGGTAAACCATCGTTGGTCTCGATCACTTGACCGGACCAGCGATGATCGATCTGGATCGTGGGAATATACATCCGGAGTCTTTCCTCCAGCCGGCGGTACGGTTCCGCGGTGCCCGCGGACTGACCGGTCTTGTGGTCTTCGCCCCCGAAAATGATATAGTCATGATCTTCCCTTGGCTCGATTCGGAGATAATCGTACGGGTCGCCATTATCCCAGAAGGACGCGTAGGGAAGCTGTCCCTTCTGCACCGTGCCCCCGATGACGTACGACGTGTAGAGTGCCAATTTGGTCTGAAACAACAGCGCACTCAACATGCCCGTGACCCCCTGGAGTGGAGTGTGAGTCGCCAGGAAGAGAAATTTGCCGCGAATCGTGAAATCACCGGATTTCACCGTCAGCGGGTCGTCGCTAATCTCATCCGCATTCGTTTCCTCGAATACATACGAGCCCGCGCCCGGGATAGTCTTGACCAACGCGGCTAGATATTTTGTCGGGTGAAAAATGGCCTGGTGGGCAAACTCGACTCCGGGCACTCCGAAGAGGGGGACTGCCCCGATGAACTCCGCGCGGATGCCGAGATCAGCGGCCGCGGCCGCTTCCGCCTCCAAGTCGTCGATTCGCTTGGACTCGGGGTTGCGCAAAGAGGCGTGAAGATAACCCGGCACCCAGTGAAAATCGCACGCGATCCCTTCCGCGCGAATGATTGTCATGATCTGGTCGATCGCCGCGATGCCGGCCGCCCACGTGGCCCGAGCGGCATCGCGACCAAAATTCTTCGCGATATCTTTAAGCCGAAGATCTGTGACCGCGGTAAGGTGGGCCGTGGTATGACCGGTGTCGATCGAGGCGCAGCGGGCACGATCAATCAGCGCCACCGTCTTTCCCGCCTTCTTCGCCAGATAGGCGGCGGTAATACCCGTAATGCCTCCGCCAACCACAATAACGTCGACCTCGAGATTACGATCGAGTTTCGGTTGGGCCGGCAGTGCGGCGGTATCGTTCCAGTAGGAATTAGGCATTCGACCACGGACCCAGTTCTGACGAAATCGTTCAGCTAAATCCCACGATCTCAGCGGCGGCGCCGGCGCGCCTTTGGTGCACGATCAAAGGCGAAAAGCTCTGCATCAGCGTTTTCTCGTCCAAGACATGCGTCTCGCAGAATGCGGGCGGCGATTTGGCTGAACGTAATGCCGTTTCCCCCATAGCCCAGCGCGTAAAAAACCCGGGACTCTGCTCGTGTCCGCCCAATACAAGGGAGCCCATCCACGGTGTCCGCAAAGGTGCCGGACCAGGCGAAATCTGCCTTGAACGCCAAGTCAGGAAACATCGAGGCGAATTGCTCCTCCAACCGGCGCGTCTGGCGGTTCAACTTTCTCATTCGACCGCTGTCCGTATCAAAGGGCTCGTCATGTCCGCCAAAGATGATCCGGTGATCGGCCGACGTGCGCAGATAAAAATAAGGGCGCGCGGTTTCCCACATCAGGTCGCGAATCGGGCGAAGGCGGTCGGCGGGAAAAGGTTTGCTCGCGATCACATACGTCGAATACAGCCGTATCAGTTTACTGCGGACAAACCGCCGTGACTCGTATCCAGCCGCGACCACGACATACCGCGAAACCACCCGCCCTCCCGTTTGCGTGCGGAGTGTGATCGTCTCTCGATTCTCGCGCAGGGAACTGACCCGCGTGGACTGGAACAAACGGAACTCGGAGTTCTGCTGGGCGTGGTGCAGGACGCCACGCGTCAGGCTGAAGGCGTTGACCTGCGCCGAACCCGCGGCAGCCAGCGCTGCGGGAAACTCGATTTGATAACGTTCACGCAAGCGCTCCTGGGACAAAACCTCCGCCGCGAAGCCGATCCGGGCGGTGCGTTTCGCCTCGGCCTTCAACAGGGCGGCACCGGCTGGATCACTGGCAACATAGAGCGTTCGCTTGGAGTCCCAGCCGCAATCAAGGTGGAGGTGACTGACGAGCGCACCGAGTTCCCTAATCGCTTTCCGTCCCAATTCGTAGACCCGCTGCGCCGTATATTGATCATGCTGTCGCGTGAGGTCTCCGATGGAGGAATCCGGTTGATAAAGTAAAAGACCGGTACTGGCCGCAGTGCTGCCAAAGCCCGCCTGTCGTTTATCGAGCATCGCCACACTCAGGCCAGCGTTCAAAAGTTGATGGGCGACCAGAGCGCCGGTAATTCCGGCGCCGATGATCGCGACATCGCACGTGTGGAGACCGGAAAGTCGAGTCCGACGCAGGGGTGTGACCTGGGAAATCCAGAGGGGTTTGCCGGTGCGTAATTTCATCAAGTCGGTGGGAAGAGCAGGGTTCGGATAATACTGTCTCAGAGGCCGTCGGATTCGACCCACAGTGAGCACGTTGGTATCACGCTCCGTTCAAAATGCGCAATGCCACAACCCCACCCCGGCAGGAGAATGCCAGTGGCATTCAATGCCCACCGTTCAATCCCGGGGCACTTGTTCCGGGAATAGCTTACAGTGAGATCATGAAATCACCCCTTTCTGATGCCTCAAAATCGGTGCGCGTAAATAGTGAAGGTATCCAGCAAGAGTTGGCCCGGGTCATCGCTCGCCTCGAAGAGGCGACTCGCCGCGTCGCCGACGCGCGTTTTCGCAAGATTGCGATGAAATCCACCGAGGTTCTCAAGGGCCTGCAGACTTTGTTTCAGCGTCTTGGATCCGAGGATGACAAAGCCAAGCGCGCCGAGCGATCCGACTCCGTTGCGCCCGACGCCAAACCGAGCGGGCGCTCGTCGGAGGTGGCAGGAAAAGAAAGTACAAAGTCTGCCAAGAAGTCGAGTCGGTCGGCCAAGCAGAATAGCTCGATCGCCGCCTCCCCGGAAAAAAAATCTGCCCCCATCCCGGACCCGAGTATTGCAAAAGCGGGTACGCGGGGCCGGAAAAAGGCAACGTCGGTTTCCGCTCCCGAGTCTGCTGCTCCAGCGATTTCAGCCCCTCCCGTGGCGACGCTAAAGCCCGAAGACCCGGATGAAATCGCCGCGAAGGCGCGACTCCAACAGCAAGAAGCGCGGGCGCCCAAGCGACCCGGCGGTCGAGCCGCGCCGAGGCCTATGCCACCTCAATCCGGCAAGCCGATTTGGAGCAAACCCCACTCGTCGTAACCCGCCTGCCACGTCTGTAGTGTGTTACCGCGACAGGGCGCACCGTCACCGGCGAAAGCGAGTGACATCACGACACTGACACCGCGGGCGTGAATTGCGTGCGCGGCGCAGGTGCCCTCTCTTGTTTAAGACCTTTTAGCTGGCGCTACCGCTGCTGAAATTTCTGGAGAAAGCGCCGGTCGACAAAGTCCTTCAACCACATGCTGGAACGGCCGCGCCACCAAAAGGGCCCCCACGTCGACATTCCCGTGCCATCCCCCAGGTTGAGAATTGCGAGATAACGTTTCTGCGGAACGTATTCAATCAGAGAACACCCATCCAAACGGGCCAGCAAGTTGGCGTGGATATAGGCGGCTTGCCGAACCCCGAACACGCCCAGCTTGGGCAGGTCGAACCCCTCCATCGCGGCACAATCACCGCCCGCAAACACCCGTTCGTCAGCAATCGAATTCAAACAGGCGTTGACGCGCAATCCAGACTTCGCCCGAGCCGGAAGTCCGGTTTGATCCACGAGCGAATTGGCTTCCAAGCCGACCGCCAGGACCACCAGATCCGCGTCGATGCGGCCATCATCGGCTATAATCAATACTCCCGGTTCACGACGGACGATCCGGGTGTGCGTCCGGACGATCACGCCGCGTTGGGTTAGAATTTCCCGCAGTGAACGGGCCGCACCGGCCGGGGCCTGTTTGATCAAGCGATCGCCGGACGTAACGAGCGTGACGGGCAAATCGATGGCGTGACGCCTCGCCAAGGCAGTGAGATTGGCCGCGATCTCGGATCCTGTCGGCCCTCCTCCGACGACCACCACCCGGGGCGCATTGTCCAATTGAAACTGCCGTTCCAAATGCTCCCGCAATCTCCATAGATTGCTGATCGGTTTAACTGACCAGACGCTGGAATCACGTGCCGCGCCATCAATGAGGTTCAAATTCACCCGACTGCCAACATTGATCGACAGATAATCGTAGCTTAGATCGCCCCCGCCAGCTAAGTACAGCCGTCGCCCGGCAACGTCCACGCGGTCCACCCAGTCCCTAATAAACTCGCCGCCGTGCGCCTCGATCAACGCCTGCGGATCCACCTGATCCTCGGCCGGCTGATATTCGCCCCCCAGCATACCGGTTGCCAAACCGGAGTACCAGAACGCAGAGGCATCGATTAGGACCAAGCGTACACCACGCTCAACGAAAGCCTCGGCACGCGCGGCGATATAAAGATGAACGTGACCGGCCCCGACAAGAATCACCGTGCGCGGCTGGCTCACAAAGCCTTATTTGGAAAACCCCGTGGATGCCGGACGGGATGCCTACTTTTCCCGGGTTCGTCATACTCCGCTGCCATCGATTCCGAGATCCGCCGCGCCGCCAGAAAACCGAATTTAGAAATCGTCTTCGCAGCGCCGAGGCGGCGGAGAGAAAGCGACCGCGCGGCTCGATCCCGCAGGGTTGAGGAGAACTGACCCATTATTATCAAGGTGTAAATTGGGCCGGCAGTGCCGGCATGACGATCATGTACACTCCGCCGGACTCTTCGGAAACAAAATTATTCCCAAAGTCGGTCCGACCGGACGCTGACGGAAGGTTCTGATGTTGACAAAGCTCAAGCGCCGGCGGGCTTTCACCTAACGAGTGTTGAAACCCGAACGTGCTTCAAGGCTCGCCCCGGGGCCATTTCGAGCGTTTTGAAAACAGGAGCCGGAACGTTCGCGGAGCTCGCCAGAACCCGGCGATCACGCCGCGCAGACCGATGGTCGGACCCACGCTGCGCTTGAACTTTTCGTGCTCCGGAGCCGCGCCGAAATCCGGATTTTTTTCCGCTTCTTCCAGATCGAGCAGGGTCGACATGAGCCCGACCTGCGAGAACGCCTGTGGAAAATTACCCAGAAATTCGCCCGAAGTAGGATCGATTTCTTCCGAATACAGACCGAGCGGACTGGCGGCACTGATCACTTGCTCCAGCAACTCCCGGGCACGTCCCAACTCCCCTTCGCGAATCAAGTGGCTGATCAGCCACGAACTGCACAGCACGAAGGCGCCTTCGCCGGAGCGGCGGTGCAGGTCGGACCGATAGAGCCACGGTCCGTCGCCCAGTCTACGCTCGATCTCCTCGCGAGTACCACGGGCCAGCGGCACGGACAAAAACCCGTTGGTGAAGGCAAGCAATGCGGTGGAATCGACCGCGTCGGAGCCGTAGTGGCTTCCCAGAAGAAAGCCTTCGCCTCGCCGGAATAGCCGAGACGGAAGAGCACGTTGATCAGGAGCGCGGTGTCGCGCACCCACGTGAAGCGATAGTCCCAGTTCATCTCACCCCCGATCTTTTCCGGCAGCGACGTGGTCGGAGCGGCGACGATCGCGCCGGTGGGAGCATAGGTCAGCAGCTTGAGCGTAATTGCGCCGCGGCGGATAATGTCCTGGTGCGGGCCTCGGTAGTAGTTGAAAAGGTTCCACTCGCGCCAGAATG
>JBBQEG010000186.1:0-10116 GCA_038320495.1 Opitutales bacterium
CCTATTGGCGCAATCTCGGGGCGCCGTGGGGCGGGGCGCATTCGACGGTGCGCGACCTGGCGGCCTTTGCCGAGGCCTTCGTCAGTCCCGATTCCGCCCCATGGGCCGAGGCGACCCGGCGGGAGATGCTTGAAATTCAGACCGGCGCGCATCGTCCGCGTTATGGCTTGGGCTGGGTGCGTGAACCGGGAGCATTTGGGAAGACCTGTTCGGCGGCGGCGTTCGGGCACTTTGGAGCGACCGGGACAGTGGTGTGGCACGACCCTGCATCGCATGTCACCTGTGTGGTGTTGACGACGCGCGCCGCGGTGAGTTCGAAGGCGAGTCTGTTGGTGCCGGTCTCCGAGATTGTGGGCCGGAGTGATCGCGGCCGGGCGTAAAAATGCAGGTCGACCGACGGGTGGCGCGAGCGATGAGCGGGTCGGCCGGGCGGCCGGTCGGGTACCGCGAACCGCGGCCGCGTTTGCTATTCTCTTTGACCGTCGAGCGCCGGGCGGCTGTGCTTCGGTCGCTTTGAGCGCATGGTTTGCGCTTCCCTTTCCCTATGAAAACTCTCGCGCGTCGTACGTCTCTGGCTGGGTTCGTGGCAATGGCACTGTGGACAAGTGTCGCCGCGCAGGAATGGACCCGTTTCCGCGGCCCCAACGGCACCGGCATCAGCACTGATAAACGTATTCCGATTACTTGGACTGAGCAGGATTTTCGCTGGCGCGTGCCGATTCCCGGCGAGGGCCACTCGCAGCCGGTCATCTGGGGCAACAAGCTATTCCTGACGACGGCCATCGATAACGGCAAGGAACGAGCCCTGCTTTGCCTGAACAAGGACGATGGCCAGGAGATCTGGTCGAAGCGTTATCCGCTGCCGACCCATCGCCCGCAGAACCGAAACGGAAGTTATGCGAACAGCTCGGCGGTCGTGGATGGCGAGCGCGTGATCGCGAGCTTCGTTTCGCAGGACCATTTTTGGGTGCGGGCATTCGACCATGCAGGAACGGAACTTTGGAGCCGGGACCTCGGACCGTTTCAGTCGCAACACGGCCACGGCGCGTCGCCGATGATCTACGAAAATATGGTCATTGTAACCAACGATCAGGACGGCGAAAGCTTCGTCATCGCGTTGGACCTGAAGACCGGAGAGCCGGTTTGGAAAACGACGCGCCGGACCGCGCGTGGTGGGGCTGCTTACGGTACGCCGATCGTCCATCAGCGCGCCGGACTGGGACCCGAGCTTTTGCTTTCGAGCCAGGCCCATGGCATTTCGGGTCTCGACCCGAAAACGGGCGCGCTCAACTGGGAGTCACCGGTCTGGGATAAACGCATGGTGGCCTCGCCGGTCGTCGCCGGCGATCTCGTAATCGGAAGCTGCGGGCAGGGCGGCGGGGCCGGAAATTATCTGTCGGCGGTGAGGCTTGGCGGTCGGGGGGATGTCAGCGCAACCCACGTCGCGTATACCCTGCGTAAAGCGACGCCCTACGTGCCGACCCCGCTTTATTTGGATGGCCGGCTCTACTTGATTAGTGATGGCGGATTTGCGAGCGCAGTGGACGCGGCGACGGGTCGGGAAATCTGGAGCGAGCGGCTGCGCGCGGAGTTTTTTGCTTCACCGGTGTTGATCGACGGGAAGATCTATTGTCCGACCTCGAAAGGTGAAATGATCGTGCTCGCGACCGGTGACACCTTTGAGCTGCTCGCGCGCAATCCCCTCGGCGAAGGCACACACAGCACGCCCTGCGTCGACAACGGTCGGCTCTACGTGAAGACCTTTACTCACTTGGTCTGCGTGGCCGGCAAATAACGCTGATGATTCCCCCGAAGCTCCTTCAATCCCTGAATGCGGTTGGCGGCGACCGGCGTGCGCGCCCGCAAAGCGGAACCGAACGACCTACGCTTCCCGGTGACATCGAGAGATATCGTGCCCGTGCCACAAACCGGGCGTCGTGGATGCGTTTCAGCACGATGTTTGGGTTCGCGCTCGGGATGTCGCTTGCCCGGGCGGCCGATTGGCCGATGCTGGGTGGTCGGCCGGATCGTAATATGGTATCGGTCGAAAAAGGTTTGCCGACGGAGTGGGATGGTGGCGCCAAGAACCCGCGTAAGCACATCAAGTGGGTCGCGGATTTGGGGCAGGTGACATACGGTTCGCCGGTCGTGAGCGGCGGGCGCGTGTTTATTGGCACGGACAACGATGATCCGACGGTGAAGCAAAAGCGCGGAGTGCTGAAATGCTTCTCGGAGAAAGACGGCAGTCTTTTGTGGCGCGCAGTGCACGAGAAACTTTCCGATGAGAGCGAGGACGACGGCTCGATTGGAATCTGTTCAACGCCGTGTGTGGTGGGTGACCGGGTTTATTACGTCAGCAACCGGGGAGAGTTGGTCTGCCGCGCGGTCGAGGATGGCCGTGAAGTGTGGATGCTCGATATGCGCGCGACATTGGGGATTTCTCCGAACCAGGCATCGGCCTCGTCGCCCTTGGTGGCCGGTGACCTTGTATTCGTGGTGACGGGACACGGCGCGAATTATCGGACCGGTTTAATCAAAAATCCGGAAGCGCCGAGCTTCCTCGCGGTGGATCGGACGAGGGGGAAAATCGTGTGGCAGGACAATTCTCCGGGTGAGAAAATCATCACAGGGCAGTGGGGCTCGCCTGGATACGGCGTGGTGGATGGGGTGGGGCAAGTGGCGTTTCCTGGTGGCGATGGATGGCTCTATAGTTTTGAAGCGACGACGGGAAAACTCCTGTGGAAATTTAACTGCAAGGCGCACGAGAAGCCATCGCCGACGGGCGAACCGGAGACGATCTACTCGTTGGTGGCGCCACCGGTCTTTGTGGGCCCGCATGTCTTTGTTGCCATCGGCGAGCCGGAAGCCTCGAGCGGCGCGGGGGCGCTGCGCTGTCTCGACGCGCGCGGTCGGGGTGATGTGACAACAACCGCGGAGGTCTGGCGGGTGGATGGCGAGCAGTTCAATGACAGCCTTTCGACGGTCGCGGTGCATGAGGGCCTGGTTTATGCGACCGACACGGCCGGATTTCTGAGCTGCACCGATGCGGTAACCGGAAAGCAAGTTTGGGTGCACGACCTGTTGGCAAACATCTGGGGATCGCCGCTGGTGGTGGAAGGCAGAGTCTATGTGCAGGTGGGCGAGGGAGACGTATATGTCTTTCAAACCGGACGGGAGAAGAAGCTGATCGCGAAGAACGCGTCGCTGCCCGATATGGGTCATGGCACGCCCGTGGCGGCCAATGGGACTCTTTATATTACGGGTCAGAGGAAGCTGTACGCGATCGCGGCGGGTGAGTGAGCGGATACGCGTGGCCCGCGTGATGCGGACGCGGCGATCACGAAACGCCCGGACGATTGGGTGACAGATTCCACGACAGGAGGCGCGTATGCCGGATGGGGCAAGAAATGTGAGGGCCGTCATTGCCCTCGCAGCTGTTTAGAGTCGAATAGTGGGCGAACCCGTTTTGGGTTTCTCTTATGTCGAAATGGTTGCTCGTTGATGGATTCAATCTCGCCTACCGCTGTTTTCACGCGTTGCCCGAACTCACGCGGGCGGATGGATTTCCGACCGGGGCTTTGCACGGTTGGGTGAAGTCGCTTTGGAAGCTGATCGATCAGGAGAAACCGGAGGCGACGCTGGTCTTTTTCGATCTTGGAGAGTCGGAAGAGCGGGTGGCGCTTCTCGCCGGTTACAAGGCGCAGCGGAAGCCAATGCCGGATCCGTTGCGTCAGCAGATTGAGCCGATCAAGGCGCTGACGCGGGCGATGGGCTTGGCAGGCATCGAAGTCAGCGGGGTGGAGAGCGATGATCTGCTGGCGACCGAAGCGGTGGTTCTGGCCCGGCAAGGGTATGAGGTGCTGATCGTTTCGAGCGACAAAGACTTTGCGCAGATCGTCGACGACCGGATCAAGATCATGCTCCCGCCGCCCTCGGCGAATCCGAAGCTGGGCTGGCGCCTTCTCGACGCAGCGGGGGTGCAGGAAAAGTTTGGCGTACCCCCGACGCAAATTGCGCACTATCTGGCCTTGGTCGGTGACACCTCCGACAACATCCCGGGGCTGGATGGGGTCGGGCCCAAGACGGCTGCAAAGTGGCTCGCGGAATGCGGTGGCAGTGTGGAGTGCGTGATCGAGAAGGCGGCCGAGCTGAAACCGGAGCGGTTCCGCGAAGTCGTCGCGACCCATGCGGACCGGCTGCGGCTGAATTTGAAACTTACAACGCTCAATCTATCGCTGCCGCCGGGGAAACCGGAATGGCGCACGCCGCAGCCGGAGGAATTGTTTCGCATGCTCGAAGGCTTCGAGATGAGGTCGTCGGCCGCCGAAGCGCGGAAACGGTACGCGTTGCCGGGTCAGGTGAGTACAGGCCCGTCGGCGGGAGTTGCTGCGATCGGCGGACCCGTCATCAAGCAGCCCGTGGCCCCGAGTCCGAAGGAGACGCAGTCAGAGTTGTTTTAGGCGTTTAAGTGACGGCGGGGAAAAGAAGCCGATGAAACGGCGCGGCAGGTGAGTAATCGCGACGTCCAGTCGTGTCCTGCCGCGATCGGCGGGCTTTGGCCGAGCCGTGTTGTCCGCTGAATCGAATTCGCGCGCGCGTTTTGTGAAGCGCGTTCGGTCCCGCTTGCGCATGTAACGCGGCGGGTGGCCATGGTCCGCCACGTGCGCCGCTGACCGCGTTTATCGTCCCTCGGTCGAGACGCCGCGCGGATCGAAGATGTAGCCGATCCCATGCACGGTCCGGAAAGCGTTGAGTTCGAGCCCGTGGGCGCTGAACAGATCGCGCACTTTCACAATGTATTGATCGAGCGAGCGGCTTTTGACGTCCGCATGAATGCCCCAGACCGAGTGAATCAACGCCTTTCGCGTGATAACCTGGCCAGGGTGGGCGTTCAGGTAGGCGAGAATGCCCAGCTCTTTGCGGCCGAGTTTCTGGGCCGTATCATCGGGAAAGGAAATCTCCAGGCGCTCTGGCGTTACTCGCGCGCCGCAGAAGTCGAACGGTTCGTCCGTGATCTTGACGTTCTTGGTGACATTGAGGTCGGCCTTGGACTCGGTACGACGAAGCACGGCGCGAATGCGCGCGACCAGCTCGGCGTAACTGAACGGCTTGGTGACATAGTCGTCGGCGCCGATATCGAGACCCTTGACCTTGCTCGTCTCCTCGACATTGCCGGTCACGAAAATAATCGGGATGGTAAGATCTTCCGACTTAAGTTCTTCGATGAGGGAGAACCCCGACTGATCAGGGAGGTTGACGTCGAGCAGCATCAAGTTCGCGAAGTTCTTTTTCAGGAACTTGAGAGCATGATTTGCCCGGTTGCATATCTGCGTATGCATTCCGGCCTTCTCGAGGTGGATCGAAATCAGCGCGGCAAGCTCAGGCTCGTCCTCGACAATTACGATGAGTGGTTTGGGCGCTGTACGCGGGGGAGGAGTCGTGAGCATGACCAGGAAGCGAGTGTGGTTTTACAATTGGGTCCGGCGTTGTCAACTGTCGTGCCGGTTCAGATTCATTCGTTATTTATCGGCCGCAAATGGCTGAAGCAGCGTGGGAAATTTGCTTGAAGGTGCTGGCGGCGGCGTGTGCTTTGGCCTTTGTGTCCGAAAAAGCTCCTCTCCTCATGCTAGGTTTGCCGAAGGGCAGCCTGGAAGATTCGACCAAAAACCTGTTCGCTAAAGCGGGTTGGAAAATCACCACGAGTTCGCGGAATTATCGTCCGTCCATCAACGATCCCGAGCTTGATGGGCGCTTTGTGCGTGCGCAGGAGGTGAGTCGTTACGTGGAACATGGGTTTTTCGACTGCGGGTTGACGGGAGAGGATTGGATCAAGGAAAACAACTCCGACGTGGTCGACGTGTGCGACCTGATTTACAGCAAAGCATCGACGAAGAAGTCGCGTTGGGTGCTATGCGTGCCCTCGAACTCAGCGGTGAAAACCGCCAAGGATCTCGAAGGCAAACGCGTGGCGACCGAACTTATCAATACGACGAAGCGCTATTTCGAAGCGCAAGGCGTGAACGTCGAGGTGGAATTTTCCTGGGGAGCGACGGAAGTAAAGGTGCCGGATTTGGTCGATGCGATCGTCGACATCACCGAAACCGGCTCGTCGCTACGCGCAAACAACCTGCGGATCGTCGACACCTTGCTCGAGACCAACACCAAACTGATCGCCAATCGGCAAAGTTGGGCTAATCCAGCTAAGCGGAAGAAAATCGAGACGATTGCGCTGCTCTTGCGCGGTGCCCTCGAGGCCGAGTCCAAGGTCGGATTGAAAATGAATCTGCCCAAAAATGCGCTCGAAGCCATGGTCCGGGAACTGCCGTCGTTGCGGAATCCGACGATCTCACAGTTGAGTTCGCCCGACTGGATCGCGCTCGAAACGATTATCGACGAAAGCGTCGTGCGCGAAATCATCCCCCAACTCAAGGCGCTCGGGGCCGAGGGGATCGTCGAGTATCCACTTAACAAGGTCGTTTACTGAGTCAGTCGCGCGGCGGCGACGGGTGGATTCGCGCGCTGCGGATTCCTCGTTCGCTGAGTTGCGTGCCAGCGCGGCCGCCTCCAATTTCCCTCATCATGTCGAAGGTAACCCTCGGTCTCCTCCAACACGCCTGTGGCACCGATGCCGCGGCGAACCTCAAGAAAACGCTCACGCTCGCCGAACGCGCTGCGAAGAAGGGCGCGAACATCATTTGTACGCAGGAGCTGTTTCGCTCGCAGTATTTCTGTCAGGCCGAGAACCACGATTATTTCAAACTCGCAGAATCGATTCCCGGTCCCAGCACGAAGGCGTTCCAGGCGCTCGCCAAGAAACACGGCGTGGTGATCATCGCGTCGCTATTCGAACGGCGCGCCTCCGGTCTCTATCATAATACTGCGGTCATCATCGACGCCGACGGCACGCTGCTCGGCATCTACCGGAAGATGCACATTCCAGATGATCCGCTCTACTACGAGAAGTTCTACTTCACGCCGGGTGACACCGGTTTCAAGGCGTGGGAAACCAAGTTCGGCAAGATCGGCGTGCTGATCTGCTGGGATCAATGGTATCCGGAAGGCGCGCGGCTCACCGCGATGCAGGGCGCCGAGATTCTGTTCTTCCCGACTGCGATCGGCTGGCATCCCGGCGAGAAACAGGAGTACGGCCCCAATCAGCACGGCGCTTGGGAAACAATCCAACGCAGTCACGCGGTCGCCAATGGCTGCTACGTGGCTGCGATCAATCGCGTTGGCGTGGAAAAGCCCGAAGGCGGCGATGGCATCGAGTTCTGGGGCCAGAGTTTCGTGGCAGGCACCAGCGGACAGATTCTTGCGAAAGCGAGCGTCGATCAGGAAGAGGTGATGCTGGTCCCGATCGATCTCGGCAAAGTGGATGTCACCCGCACGCACTGGCCGTTCCTGCGCGACCGGCGGATCGATGCCTACGGCGACCTCACGAAGCGGTTCATCGACTGAGTCGGCCCCACCTTTTAAAGTAGGGCGGGTCTTTGACCCGCCGTGGGCAGGTCAAAGACCGGCCCGACCGTGGCTGGGGCGTTGCGTACCGAATGAATCCGTGGCTCGACATCCGCCGGTATTCTCAACCGTTTCATCTGTGGCAAAAAAGACATTATCCTCCCGCACCGTCGGGTCCCGCCCGGCGCGATCTGCCTCGGCTGCGACGCCGGCCCAACTCGGCTTCCGCATGCCCGCTGAATGGGAGCCGCAGGCCGCGATCTGGCTCTCATGGCCGCACAAGCGTTCGTCCTGGCCGGGACAGTTTCGCCCGGTGCCGTATACGTTTGCGAAGATTGTCGCGGCGATCAGTCGCTTTCAAGCCGTGCGGATTAATGCGGCCGCGGCGCTCCAGCTTCGAGCGCAGCGGCTCTGCACGGCGGCGGGTGCGGACATGGCCAAGGTAACGTTCTACGATCATCCGACGAACGATGCGTGGTGTCGCGATCACGGTCCCATTTTCGTGAAGAATGATCAGACCGGCGAAGTT
This sequence comes from Opitutales bacterium, assembly GCA_038320495.1. Classification (GTDB taxonomy): domain Bacteria; phylum Verrucomicrobiota; class Verrucomicrobiia; order Opitutales; family Opitutaceae; genus ER46. The sequence goes on from JBBQEG010000186.1 coordinate 7,988, forward strand.
GCGGTCACCGACTGGCGTTATAATGCGTGGGGCGACAAGTACCCGCCGTACGATCTCGATAATAAAATTCCGCCGAGTATCGCGGTGAAATTGAAACTGCGCCGCTTCGAGAATGACATGATCCTCGAAGGCGGTTCAATCGACGTGAATGGGAAGGGCGTTTTGCTGACGAGTGAGCAGTGTCTCTTGAACAAGAACCGCAATCCGCATCTCACCCGGGAGCAGATCGAGGGCAACCTGCGTGACTACCTCGGCGTGAAGACTATTCTCTGGGTCGGCGACGGTATCCTGGGCGATGATACGGATGGCCACATCGACGACATCTCCCGCTTCTTCAAACCCGACGGTTTCATCACCTGTGTGGAGACCAATCGGCGTGATCCCAACCAGCGGATTCTTGACGAGGTGCTGGAACGTCTGCGGAGCTTTCGCACGCCCGCGGGCAGGAAATTCGAGGTGGTGACGCTGCCCATGCCGAAGCCCTTCGGGTTTCAAGGCCAGCGGGTGCCGGCGAGCTATGCGAATTTTCTGATTATCAATGGAGCGGTGCTCGTGCCGACCTTTCAACAGAAGAAGCGTGACGGCGAGGCTTGCGCGATCATCGGCGCGTGCTTTCCGGGTCGGGAAGTGATTCCGATCGATTGCTACCATCTCATCTGGGGGCTGGGTACCTTGCACTGCATCTCGCAGCAGCAACCGGCTTGAAGAGCTGGGGCTGAGCGGGAACGCTGAGGACGGATCCGGCGTTTCGACGTCATTCCGCGGTGACTCGATTGTTTCGATCTGGCCGAGTCCGTTCTCTTGGACCCGTGATACAGATATTCCTGGTCTGTAATTTCGTTCTCCAATCCAACCCAATTCAATACAGACAGGAATGACTGTATCACTCCGTTCGCTTGCCCTTCCCGTCGGGCGCGCCGATCGTCGAGGATGCCTTTCGCTTTTCTCCTGCTAACCGCCGGCTTGGTGCTGTCCCTTTCCGGTTGTGGTTCCGTGTCTGACGCTGCGGCCGGGATGCGGGGGAAATTTGCGGAACGCAGTGCCCCCACCACCAAGACGCTTTCTGCGCCGCAGCGGCAGGTCTACGACGCGGTGCGCGTTGCGGCCGGGCAATTGGGGTACCGTTTCGTTCGAGGGGGCGCCGCCCAAGGAGAGTACGAAGGCGTGACCGGCGTGCGGGCAGGGGAGACAATGGGAACCGCGCGGCAACGTTCGATGAAGGTGAGCCTCGGCCGGGCGCTGGATGGCAGTACGGAGGTGGCGGTTCGAATCACGGAAATCATTGAAGCGGACTCCTCCAACCGAGCGGGGGTTGCGACCGAATCGCCCCTGCGTGACCCGGCGTACTACGAGGTGTTTTTCCGTCAGGTTGAGCGGGCTTTGTCGCCGGATTCGTAAACGGGGGGTTCACGTGATGCGATGCAGCGGCGGATTCCACCCGCGATCGGGTCAAATTCGGGCTTGCGGCCCGTCGGTGGCTGGCGGACGCTGATCGTTCGCGACCGTTAGTCGGACAGGTTGGCGTAATGTCGCGAGCTCCCGCCAGCCTCCCACGTCAGTATAACCATCAACCAATCCGGTCCCGTTTTGCGGGATCGACCCGTCGGATGGGCGTCACTGGAGCAGACGCACGGCCGACGTATTCGTAATATGAGTTCAGTAATGCAAGACCTGTTGGCTCAGTCATCCTTCGATAAACTGAAGGAAGGCGCGATCGTCCCAGGCATCATCACCGAAATTCGCCAAAATGAAGTTGTCGTCGACATCGGCGGCAAATCTGAAGGCGTCATCCCAGCCAATGAGTTCATCGATATCGGTGAACTTCAAATCGGCTCCACCATCGAGGTCCTCGTTGAAAAGCTGGAAGACAAGAGCGGCGCTCCTGTTCTCTCCTTCGACAAGGCCGAGCAAAAGAAGAACTGGGATAATATTCTCACCAAGTTCCCCGAGGGTTCCGTGGCCGCAGGTCGCGTGAAAGCCAAGGTGAAGGGTGGCCTGATCATCTCGATTGGCGTCGATGCCTTCATGCCGGCGTCGCACATCGACATCCAGCCGCCCAAGAATCTCGACCAGTACGTGGGCCAGACCTACGACTTCAAGATTCTCAAAATCAATCTCGACCGGAAGAA
>JBBQEG010000187.1:0-10110 GCA_038320495.1 Opitutales bacterium
CCTCGCTCGAGGGTATTCCAACATTGCGAACGATACGGCTCCGGCAAGCCGTCGAGAAACGAATCCTCACCTTGAAAAAACGTGACAATCGGCACGCGCAAGCGCCGCTTCAGTTCCGAGGCGAAGCCGGCGAGCAGTGCATTGGACAAACACACGAGGTCCGGTTTCTCCTGCTCCAGCCATTCCAGCAGTTTATCCCACTCCTTGCGAAACGGGCTCGTTTCCACGTTGAGCATCTCGAGCGCCATCTTCCCGTGTTCCCGCGCCGAGGTCATGTGACTGTGCCGGGCCGCCCAACGCAGCAAACTCGGACGGTTCAAGAGGCGATCGAAAAGCGCTGGAGTCTTCCGGAAGATAGCCATTTTCTGCTGCAGAAAAATATTGATCCCCCCGAAGAAAATCGGGGCTTTCTCCAAACCCGGCAGCAGATTCTCGTCCAGCATCAGCGGCAGGTACATCGGGGCGATGATCACATCGTGCCCCTCGCGCAGAAGTTCGCGCGCCAGCGCATTGTCACGCATGCACGCGCCGCAATAGTAGCTACCGGTTCCAGCAGTAAGAAAGATAATCTTCACGGGCAAACGATTCCCTCTCGCCCGACAGCGGGGAGTGATGCCGGAAACAAACCTTCGTCCGCGCCATGACGCACGCCTGAAATCACCAAACCGCTCGTCTCAGGCGGGTAGCCAGCGCCACTCTCGTTCCCGTCAGGAGAATGAGACGCCGTTCGCATGACAAACAGGGCGCGGGCTTAACGGGCTGTTGCCACCGCCGGCACGCGCCCGTGAGGCAAGGCCGGCGGCAAGGTGGCGAAATCCTTCATCGCCGCAAAGAGTTGACTGTAATCGCGCCCGATCAGGTCCCCGATCAGGCAATCGGTCAGCGGACCCCGCTGCTCGCGATGTCCTCGAATCAGGTCAGCGAAACTGAACTTCGGATCATAAAACGCATAAACAACAGTCCGCATCGTTTCGACTCCGTGACACAACCGTTCACCGTACTCCGCAAAGACCTCTGCGGACACCGGGCCAGAGCTGGCGAGGGCGGCGTCCACCGCATCGGCCGCCATCTCCCCGCTCTTCAGCGCCAGGAACACTCCCGACGAAAACACCGGATCAAGGAACGCAAACGCATCGCCGACCATCACCAGACCGTTGGTCGCGCAATGCTCGGCGCGATAGGAAAACTCACCGGTGACGAAGTACTCACCGAACTGCTGACCGTTCGAAAGGTGATCTTCGATCCACGGGTTATTCTTGATCTCGCGCTCAAAGATCTCCTTTCGGTCCTGCGTCGCGCCGAACAGATAATCCCGTTCCGCCACAATGCCGGAACTGACAATATCGTTTTGCAGCGGAATGTGCCAGAACCAGCCCTTGCCTTCGAGATACGCCACGGTCGTCGACCCTTCGTCGAGGCCTGGATCGCGCTTGGCGCCTTTATAGTAAGTCCAAAGCGCCACCTTGTTGAGCTGGGGATCACGCTTGCGCGTGCCCGTTTTCCGCAGGTAAAAAGCGTCCCGCCCCGTCGCATCCATCACGATCCGCGCGTGCAGCTCGCGGGTTTCTCCGTTCCTGGTTTTCGCCTGCACTCCGATCACCGCACCCGATTCGTCGGTGAGCAATTTGGTGACTTCCGTCTCCTCGTGAACCTCCGCCCCTTTCTCGCGGGCGTTCTCCAGCAGCATCTGATCAAACTCCGCCCGCGGCACCTGCCAGGTCGTGGCGGCCGGATGATCGAAATGCTGAAAGAAATAAAACGGGGTGGAAATTTTCCCTTCGCGACCGACGAACTGCACACTGAACTTCTTCACAAAGCCGAGCTGGTTCATCTTCTCGAGCACGCCCAGTCGCTCGAACGTGAAGTAACAATAGGGCATCAGCGACTCGCCCACATGGTAACGCGGGAACTTCTCCTTCTCCAGAATCAGCACGTTCCGGCCCTTATCCGCGAGCAGCGCGCCCGCCGTCGAACCCGCCGGTCCTCCTCCAATCACAATGGCGTCGTAGTGGGTGTCGTCAGTCATGAGCGTCTCGGGTTGAGCGAGTTCAGAGGCTTGGGTTCAGGTCAGCGGTGTATCAGGATTTCAATGACGGCAGGATTTCCATGATCCAGGCGAGCGGCTCACCGGTCGGCTTAAAAAGACGATTGAAACGACCGTAGCTCGTTGCGCCGTTCAGCGCGGCGCGGTGCGACTGCGCCAGCTTTGCGGTGGCGACGGAAAAAAAATAAATTGGCGCGCTTTCAAACGGAATCTCAAACTGATGCAGGAGCCCACCGAGCGGGATCCTTCCGGCTTCAACCGCTTCACGTTGGACCGGGCTGAACCGCTCGAGCGCGATTGCGATTACGCCATATTCCGCAATGCGGTTGGTATTCGTGGTTCGCAAAAAGACCTCGCGCAAATAGAGCTCGCCAAGGCGGCGTTGCTGGATGATTTCCACCCGCAACGCTATTCCGTGAAATCGGGCCAGCGTGGACGTCATATCCCGCTGATGCACCAGCAGGTCCTGATCCGGCTCAGGAACATCCTCCGGTGCCACGCGCGTCATCGCGTCTGTGCGGAACTGGCACGTTTCGCTCAGGAACTGCCAAAGGGCGTCCGGCACCTTCTGAGCGATGACTTCATCCTTGATGGACATGGCGCGAAGGATCCCGATCAGACGATCTTGGAGGTCCGGTGCTGCTGGAGGAAAAACTCGTGCAAGAGCGTGTCGACGCAGAGCAGGCCGTCGCGCGAGAGCCGCACGCCCGTATCCGAAAGCGTCAGCAATCCATCCGTCGCGAGATGTTCGAGTTGGCTCGCAAACCGCTGCCCGATATCGACGCCGAACTTTTCCGAGAAGTATCCAAACTCAACGTGCCCCAGCTTCATCTGAAGAATGAATTCGCGGATCATGCGCTCCTCGGGCGAGGTTCGAAACGCGCGCTTGATGGGCGTCTCGCCGGCATTCATCGCCGCAAGGTACGCGTCGATTTCCGTGAGGTTTTGATAATGCACCCCGGCCGTATGCGAGAATGACGCCACGCCGAGACCGAGCAGATCGGCGCCGCTCCAGAGTTCATCGCGATAAACAAACTTCGTGCGCTCGGGCTGAAGCACCGCGGTGTAGCCGCTGCCAATCGTGTAGCCCGCGCTTTCCAGAGCGGCAAAGGCCTCTTTCACCCAGCGACGCTTCGTCTGCCAGTCCGCCACCGGAGCGACCAATTTCCCCTCCGCTTTCATCTCTTTGTAGATGGTCGTATTATACGGGATCTCCATCTGATAGATGGTTACACTGTCCGGCCGCAGCGCGATGGTCTGCTCGATGTTACGCTGCCAATTTGCCTCGGTCTCCTCGACCATTCCCGCGATCAAATCGACATTGATCTGTTCGAAGTTCTCCGCCCGCGCCCGCTCATACGCAGTGAACACTTCACCGGAGCGATGCGCACGGCCATTGATCTCGAGAATGTGATCGTCGAAATTTTCGATCCCCAGGCTCAATCGCGTCACTCCGATTTCCTTGATCGCCGTAAGCTTCCCCGCGTTCAACGTTCCCGGCTCACACTCGAACGCGACTTCCTTCGCCGCATCCCACGGCAGAATCGCCTTCATCTGATTCGTCAACTCCGTGAGTTGGCGCGCCGAAAGATAAGACGGCGTGCCTCCGCCGAAATAAACGAAATACGGTTTGCGGCCTTGGATGAGGGGACGGGTTGCGAGTGATTTCAACTCAGCCATCGTCGCATCCAAGTAGGTCTGGATGTCCTTCGCGTTCTTGTCGGTGTAAACTCGGAAGTAGCAAAAATGGCAGCGCTTCCGGCAAAACGGAATATGGTGATAAACCCCGAGCTTGGTCCCAGGTGGCGACTCTGAGTTCAGCGCCATCTCGACGTCCACCTTCTGGTCTTCGGACCAAAAGGAAAACGGCGGGTAGTTGGAGATAAAGTAGTTCCCGGCCAGAGTGGACGTGTTGACGGGAGGGGCGGGGATGGGAGTGACGTTGTTCATGAAAGGGGAATTGCGGGGGCCTCGTCACTCGCTGCTGGACGTTTCGATCAACGATTGGATGCAGCCTGGCCGCGAATTGAAAAGACCGTGCCCTTGTCGCCACCGACGACGATCTGCTGCTCGCCAAAGGCAGGGGACGCGATCAGCGGTTCACCGACATCGAGCTGCCATACCTCGGTACCGGCTTCGAGACTAGCTGCATAAAGTCGGCCATCGCTGGAACCAAATAACACGCCGTCGTTAAAGACGATTGGAGAGCCCTCGATGCGTCCGCCCGTGCGAAATTTCCAGACGTTCTCGCCCGTCTTACGATCGATTGCATGCAAATGCTTGTCGCGCGATCCGATCAGCACTAGGCGCTCATTTACGGCCGGGGAACTGAAAAACGGCAACGCGCGATCCTGATAAACCCAAGCCACCGTGCCGCGCTCCACATCGAAGGCCACGGTCTGATTCGCATAGTTGCCGCAGAAGGCCATCGTGCCAAAAGTCCCGATCGAGGCCGGGATATACGCTTCGGTCGGGATGCGATGGACCAGCGAACCATCCTTCAGGTTAATGACGTGAAGCTGCGAGTCACAGCCGCCAAACACAATGTAGCGTCCATCCACCACGGCCGGGGCGCCGTTAATGTAGTCCTCGGTCTGATACGACCAGACCACGGTCCCATCCGCACCCTTCAACACGCGGGTGGTGCCATCGTAGCCATTCAACACCACCCAATCCTCTCCGCCATCCGGACTCTTGATCAACGTCGCGCCGGAACTGATTTTTTCATCCGTGGAGAAGCGCCAGACTTCCGCTCCGGTCTCCGCATTGAGGGCATAAAGCGAGCCATCGTTGGACGAAAGAAAAACCATCGTGGCCGTCACCGCCGGAGCAGCCGTGATGGCATCCTTCGTTTCGAATTTCCATTTCTCCTGTCCGGCGTCGGCCGACAAACAATACAGCGTGCCCTTGCTCGTGCCGACGTAAACCCGGCCATTGAAGATTGCCGCCTCCGCTGAAATCGCCGCATCCGCTGTGAACGTCCAGGCGATCGCAGGATTAAGCGGGAGGGTGGTCGCCGCACTGCCACTCAGCGCTGAACCGCCACGTGTCATGGGCCAGGAAATCGGAGGAGCGACGGTCGCCTCCGGTTTGACCGCATTCACTTCCGGCTCACTGCCCCGGTCGCCGCAACCAGCAAGGAGAAACCCTCCCACCAGGACGGTCAACGTAACCGAAAAGCGGCTACAACGAGTCCGTCCACCGCCGGCCCGCGCCAGCTCACGTGATCGCATCGTCTTTAAGCGCATGCCGGTACAGTGCGACGTAATCGTCGACCTGCAAAGACCGCGGGTTGAATTTTCCCGTCCACTGTTTCGCCGCATCTTCCGCCAGTGCGGCCACATCGGAAGCGGCGCCGTTGACTCCCGGAAGGGAGCTTCTTGCAACCACCTCCGCCACCCACTCGATCAAGGGCAGAGCGCTGATTCCCGCCTCGCGCAAGAGGGTCGAATAACGCTCGTAAATTGCGGCCACCGCCGGATCGACCGCGTTGTAACGCATGACATGCGGAAGCATCAACGCGACGGCATGGCCGTGAACCAAATTGTGCCGCGCCGTCAGGGGATTTGCCGTCGCATGCGCTGCACCGAGCATGCTGTTCTCGATCGCGAGGCCGGCGAGCGCGGCACCCACTTGCATCCGGCCGCGATCTTCAAGGGTCGCCCGGCCCGCAATGACCGCGCCGATCGCGCTCGAAAGATGCCGGAACGCACCTTCCGAATAAACGGCCGACACGGCATTACGCCGCGTGCAAACCGCCGACTCCAGCGCGTGCGCCAACGCGTCCAAACCTGTCAACACCGCCACCGCCTTCGGCTGTGTCGCGGTCAGTTCCGGATCCAGAATCGCGATCCGGGCACACGCTTTGGGATCGCCGCAGGCCATCTTCTCGTGCGTGTCATCGCGACTCACGAGCGCATAGGACTGGCATTCGCTGCCGGTCCCCGACGTCGTCGGAATGGCGATGAACGGCAGCATCGGTTTCACCGCTTTGCCATAGCCGTGATAATCGCGCATCGCCCCCCCGTTGGTGAGCAGGAAATTGCAGGCCTTCGCCGTATCCATGCTGCTGCCTCCGCCTAGCGCCACGATGCAGTCGAAGTGTAGCCCGCGCGCCGCGTCGCGACACGCCGCGGCGTCGGACTCAGTCGGGTTTCCATGGGAATGATCGTAAATCGTGACGGTGATGTCCGCGGCTTCGAGCAGCCGCTTCACCGTATCCAAATGTCCCGCACGCGCGAGGCCGCTGTCACTGACCAGAAAAACCGAGGAGCCGCCGAGTCCACGCACGCCCGCCGGCAATTCCGACAGCGAGCCAGGACCAAAAATGATCTTGGGCGAGGGCTTGGAAACGAAAGGCTCGATCATTCGAAGGCGCGCAGGGTTAACACTGATTTCGTTCAGCCAAGTCGCCGGAGAGGAACCTACGCTGTACCCGGTCTTCGGCCTGAGCGGAGCCGAAGATTCCAAAAAAATCGCAAGCGGGAAAAATCCGGATCAGGATCAGCATCGTCAGATTCTCCCGGAGCGCGAATCAGGCGTGAGCCGCGGTTTCCAATGTCACGAGATCACCCTGCAGCGCCCGGCGGCGGTAGAGAAATTCGAACATGTTGCCCTCGTGGGGCTGCTCCCACTGGACGCGATTGGTCGGATACGGTCCGATGTTCAGCCGCTCGATGTTCGTGCTGGTCATCAGTTCGCTCGTCCACTCGCGATCGTGGGTGAAGGCTGAGACGACCAGGCTCTCCCCGATCGTATCAATCATGCGTTCCTGTGGCACCTGGAGAATGCTCGCGAACGGGAACATGAACTCGGTATTGGCGAGCGGGTGTTCGAGATCGTTGCAGGCCACGAGGGTGGGCTGCAGGAAGGTTTGACCGTGAAGTTCCACCAGGCGCGGGCCCTTGCGGTAACGCGCCGTGATGTCCTCCGCGCCTGGCTGCTTCAAGAGTTCATCAATTCGCTCGTTGATGCCACGCGCCATTGCCGGATTCGCAAAGCCGCAGAGCAACGCGCGCTCATCATCGCGCGGAAGCGGTTCGATCTCAGCCAGCTTGCGAGCGAGCGCATCGGCCAGTTCGTCCCGGTGCCGACCGATCAGAACCGATGAGGCGTTGACGCAACTGCGGCCACCGTTGGAGGCGATCGAATTCAGGATAACATCGAGATGCTTGGTCCAGTCATCGGCAAAGTCATCGCCGATGAGGACCTTGCTGCGACCCGAGCCGTGCACCTGAATATGCCGGTAGGGCGCGTACTTCTTCAGCGTGGAATCATTACCGAACGCAATCGCACGGCCGGTGCCGAAGAGCAGTGTGTCGCCGCCATCGTGGGTCGTCGGATAAAAGCCAAACGCTTCGCGAGGGAACCCGGCGGCAATCAGCGCCTGGATGATTCGGAAGGGAGTGAGCGGGTCCTCGCGGCCCGGCTTCAGGATCACCGGAATCTTCATCACCGGTGCGGGCAGCCAGAGCGAATTTACGCCAGGCGAATTGCTCGGCAGGAGCACACCCAAGCTGTCGGTTTGCGGGAAGAAATTCACATCAAGCCCGTCCTGCTGAATCCAACCGCGATCGAACAACTCCAGCGGCATTCCGCGCGTGAGCCCGGCGAGGATCGCCCGAATGTTGGCCATCGCCGCATGCACTTTGGCCATGTTGGAACGTCCCAGGCTGTGCGGCATGCCCGTCAATTGGGACAGCGCCGCGACGTACTCTTCCGGACTCTGCAATTGATCGCCCATCCCCCAGGGCAGGTCGCCCTTGAGAAAAAGCTCGGCCGCCTTCTCGCAGTTATCCGCGAGGGTCGCGCACGGAATCGCCTGCAGACTATCGACTGCCCGGGAGATCCCTTGGAGATCGCGCCGGATCAGGCCGGAGTTGGCGATGCTGACTTCGATGCCGCGGCCTTTGAGGGCGAGGTTGATCGTATCCAGACTTCGATACGTCTGGCCCAGACGGAGGACGGGAATGTGAATGGCATCGTTCATGGAGAGTGTGGAGCAACCCAGTTGAAGGCAGTTTTCCGGGATCACGCGAATCGGCGCAAAGTGAAGCAAGGACCCGACCTTCCGCAAAGCGGTCGGGAGGAATTTGTTCTAATTCTTGGCTGACGTTTAGCGTGGATTCGCGTGATTCGAGGGCGAGATCGGAGGTTAGGGCTTAATAAACGCCTTCGATGATCGTTTTCGTGGAGGACTGGAACGGGCGCACATCGCCCACTCCATCCCAGGCGAACTCGTCGCACGGCCCGCGACGGATCGCTTCGTCGCGCTCCATGAAGCGAGGCATGAAAAACTCCTTGGTCATCGTCGTGAGCTCCACGCGACCATACTCGCCGTAGGGAACAAGTTCGTCGGGCTTATCGGGATTCACGACGCGCAGGACGGCGCGCGGCTGGGGCGCGTAATACGTCAAGCTGTAGTTGTCCTCCGGCTTGAGCGTCCGGCTGATGGCGAGCCCCATGAGCGTGTTGCCATAGGTAGGCGCGAAGTTGACCTTGTCCTCGAGCACCTCCTCGACGACGAAGCGGACATACTGCGGAGTCATCGTGGTGCCACCGGCAAAGACGCCTTTGAGGCCGGCCTTCACGAGCGACATCCGCTCGGCGAGATTCTCCAACAAACGCGGCGTCGTGAACATGCACTGGATGTTGCGGTGACGCAGAATCGTGGCTGCCTGGTCAATCACGTGCTCTTGGTATTTCCTGGCCATCGCGATCTCGCCCATGCCAATCAGGCGTTTTACCCAGCGCGGATCAAGATCCACGAAGTAACAGGAACCGCCGCGATAGTTGGCGAGATGCTCGATCGCGAGCCGCAGGCGCCGCGGACCCGTTGGGCCCACCATCAGCCAGTTCGAGCCCATCGGAAAGAAGTCCGGACCGTAATGATCACTGAACTCCTCGTAATCGACTTTGTAATCATCCCAACCCACGCGCTGCTTCGGCATGCCGGTGGTCCCGCCGGTCTCAAAAACATTATAAGGGCGGCCGGCAAACGCCTTGGGCACGAAGCGCTCGGGTTGTTCCTTTCGCAGCACTTCGTCATCGAAATGCTCGAACCGCGCCATGTCCTCATAGCTCTTGATTTCCTTGATCGGGTCCCAACCGGAGGTCTCGGCCCATTTGAGCCAATAATCGCAGCCCGTGGCGGGCGAGAAATGCCAGGCCACCATTTCGCGAGTCCAGGCATCGAGAGCGGCTTTGGCTGATTGAGCAGTGGGGGAAAGACGAGTGTTCATGCCGTTTTTGGAGGGAAAAATTTTGCGAGGGTTTCGTCGGAAGGAGGTTTCGTCAGGAGTGAGACCGCGACCAGAGTGATGACACAGGTCGCCAGCATCGCCGTGACCGGCAGCATGCCGCCGATGAGGAATTTTCGATCAGCGCCATAGTCGGACGCAACAAACAATCCGAGCCACACCGCCGCAGTGAGGTAGACCGCGGCGAAGGCTCCCGCTCGTGTCGTGCGCTTCCAATAGATCGCGGCGAAGATCAGAGGCGACAGGGCCGCATACCCACTGAAACACCAGACTCCCAGCGCGAAGATCTGCCGCGTCTCAATCAGGGTCAGCAGAAACGTGATGATGACGATGCAGACGATGAAGCCGCGCGCCAACCAGACCATTTGCGTATCCGAAAAGCGGTCACGCCCGAATTGCTGCACCACGATGTCGCGCGTAAACATCGTGCCGACTGCGACGAACTGGGAATCGAGCGATGACATGATGGCGGCGAGGACACCCGCTGCCACCAGCCCGGAAATGACCGGCGTCGTGAGTTTGCCCACCATCAGCCCAAGGACCGCGTTAGCGCTGGCTCCAGCTGGAATAACGGTTGTTTCGGTGCCGGGGATGATCGCGCCGGTCGCCCAAAAACCAATCAGCACGCACGGCACCCAGGTCAGGATCATGCATATCGGATGGCCAACGAGGAGCAGCTTGAAGGTCTTGGCCGATCGCGCCGTAAGGAAGTTCTGGAAGAGATGCGGAAACATCGCGGCCGAGAGCGGGATCAAGCCATATGAAAAAAACTGTAGCTCGGTCATGTTCCCCTCTCGCACGGCCTTC
>JBBQEG010000188.1:0-10099 GCA_038320495.1 Opitutales bacterium
CCCCATCTCGAAAACGACCTCGATGACATTCCCGCGGCCGGCCAACGCATGGCGCGTCCCGAAGGCGACCATGCCGCGATGATACAGTCCGGGCGCTGGAAGGAAGCCGTTCAGGCGTATCTCGCGACCATCGCCTATACCGATATGAATATAGGCCGGCTGCTCGACGCCTTGGAAAAGTCCCCTCACCGCGACAACACGATCGTTGTTTTCTGGGGCGATCACGGCTGGCACCTCGGCGAGAAAAGCCACTGGCGCAAATTCGCGCTCTGGGAAGAAGCCACGCGCGCGCCGCTGATCTGGGTGGTGCCGGGCGTGACCAAGCCAGGCGTGATTTGCGATCGCCCGGTCGACTTCATGAGCATCTACCCCACGCTCACCGCCCTCTGCGGCATCGCGACCCCAAGCCATGTCGAAGGCTCCAATATTCGCCCCCTGCTGGCCGACGCCCGCGCCAACTGGAACAAGCCCGCAGTGATGACGTATCGATTTAACAACCACAGCGCACGCACGAGTGACTGGCGCTATATTCGATATGAAAACGGCGATGAAGAACTCTACGACGAACGCAAGGACCCGAATGAGTATGTGAACCTCGCCAACAAAACCGAGTTCGCCGGCCGGAAGGCCGAGCTCGCGAAATTCCTGCCGACCACAAACGTCCCGGATCCGGGCAGCGGTCCCGCGCGCAAATCCGGAAAAAATGCGGACAAGCAGGAGAATAAGAAGAAGGCGCGGTAAGGGCCGAGCGTGCCGAAGCCTGTCGGTCGTCGCGGATGACAGACAGGACTGTCTGTCTTACCGAGAGTGATAAAGGAATTCCTGCCTGTTCCGTTTGCCCGGACAGACAGGAATGTCTGTCTTACCCTCAGCCTTCCAAGGCGCTCCAGCGGGCATACGCCACCGGGAGTTCTGCTTCGATTTCCTGCAGGCGCGCGGTCGCTTTCGAAACCTCCGCTCCTCCGTTCTTGAAGAAAGCTGGATTCGCCAGCGTTTCCGTCAGCTTCACCTGTTCAGCTTCGAGCGCTTCAATCTTCTTGGGCAACGTGTCGAGTTCCGCGCGTTCTTTATTATTCAGCGTCCGCACCTTCTTTGGACTCGCGCCGCCGCCGCCACCACTGGTGCCGTTGCGGACCTCGCGTTTCGCCGCTTCGGCCGCAGCCGCGGCCGCCGCCGCTTTGGCGGCGCGCTCTTTTTGCCAGTCATCATAGCCGCCCACATACTCCGCGATCCGGCCGTCGCCTTCGAAGACCAGCAAGCTGGTGCTCACTTCATTGAGAAATGCGCGATCATGGCTCACCAACAACACCGTGCCGCCGAATTCGACGACCAAGTCCTCGAGCAACTCCAAGGTTTCCGCGTCCAAATCGTTGGTCGGTTCATCCAGCACCAGGACGTTCGCCGGTTTAGTGAACAGGCGCGCCAGCAACAACCGATTCCGCTCTCCACCCGAGAGCGCCTTGATCGGCGTGCGGGCGCGCGTCGGATCAAAGAGAAAGTCTTCCAGATACGAGATCACGTGGCGCGTCCGACCGTTGATGGTGACGGTCGCATTGCCGTCGGCGACCGCGTCCTGCACGCGCATCGTTTCATCGAGCTGCGCCCTTAGCTGATCGAAATATACAATCTCCAATTTTGTCCCGGGGGCGACCGTTCCGCTCTGCGGCTCAAGCTGGCCGAGGAGCAAACGCAGCAGGGTGGTTTTGCCCGCGCCGTTGGGACCGACGATTCCAATCTTATCCCCGCGTTCAATGCGCGCATTGAAGTCGCGCACGATCCAGCGGTCATCATAGCGGAAGTTCACGTTCTCGCAGGTTACGACTTTAAAACCCGTGCGCTCCGCTTCCTGCGCGGTCATTTTAGCCGTACCCGCGCGTTCCCGTCGCGCGGCACGTTCGAGCCGCATCGACTTCAAGGCGTTGATCCGATTCTGCGCCCGCGACCGCTGCGCTTTCACGCCGCGACGAATCCATTCCTCTTCCTGCGCGAGTTTCTTGTCGAATTGCGCCCGCTGCACTTCCTCGGCTTCGAGCACCGCCTGCTTGCGAACAAGAAAGGTATCATAATCGCAGGCCCAGCCGACGAGTTTGCCGCGATCGACTTCGATGATTCGCGTCGCGAGCTTGCGCAAGAAGGCGCGATCATGGGTCACGAAGAGCAAGGCGCCGCCCCAATCGAGAAGGAATTCTTCCAGCCACTGAATCGACTCCAGATCGAGATGGTTCGTCGGCTCATCAAGCAGCAGCAACTGGGGCTCTTCGACCAGACCACGTGCCAGTAATACCCGGCGTTTTTGTCCGGCCGAAAGGGACGCAAATTCCGTGTCCGCCGGCAGTCCCATTTTCTCAATGAGCCGCTCCACGCGATCGTGCCGCTCCCAATCATTGTGCTCCTCGTAGCTGCCTCCCTCGCCTTCAACGACAGCTTGGACCGTGCCGGTCACATTGGCCGGCACCTCTTGCCGCAGCGTCGCCACGATCGCATCGGGCGGAGAACGAAAGACTTGGCCTTCATCGGCCTGCAGTTCACCCGCAATGACTTTCATGAGCGTCGACTTGCCGGCGCCGTTGCGACCGAGCAAACACACGCGCTCACCGCGGTCGATCTGGAGATTAACCCGATCGAGCAACGGTGCGCCACCAAAGCTGAGACTAATATCAAGAAGACTGACAAGTGCCATGAGAACCGGCCACGGTCGGGGGTCTCGGCCGGGAAGGCAAGGCAGGGTTGTAACCCTGTTCCAACCGCGGGAGTTCGCACGCGGCCGGCCGGCCCCACCACGAGCGAAAGCGCCGTTGGCCACGAGCCCGACTTTCCGCGTGTGCTCCGTGGAGGCGCCTTTCCCGGCTGAATCCCACTCTAACCCCGGCGCACTCGGTCTTGCCGGCGATCACTCGGGTCGACACCGTCCCACCGATGTCTGCCGTAACGCCGCCGCGCTATAATGTCCTCGGAGTGGGCGTTTCTGCGCTGACGCTCGCGAGCGCCCGCGATCACGTGCTCGGCGTCCGCGGTGAACTGCGCCGGGGATATATTTGCCTCGGCACCGCCCACGGGCTGACGGAAGCACGACGCGATCCCGAGTTGCGTGCCATCTATAACGCATCGTGGCTCACCACTCCAGACGGTATGCCGCTCGTCTGGCTCGGTCCACCGGGCGTCGAGCGCGTTTACGGTCCGGACCTGATGCTCGCCGTGTGCGACGCCGGACGGACAACCGGGCTGCGCCATTACCTGTGCGGCGGCGTTCCAGGCGTGGCGGAGACGTTGCAAGATCGGCTTTGCACCCGCTTCCCCGGCTTGAAAATTGTCGGGACTTACACGCCGCCGTTCCGTCCCTTATCCGAAACCGAGTCGACGGCGCTGGCCGCTGAGATTTCGCGCACGCGTCCCGATGTCGTCTGGGTTGGGCTCAGTTCGCCCAAGCAGGAAACGTTCATGGCGCGTCACTGGCGCGCGCTCGATGCCGGCGTGCTGATCGGCGTGGGGGCGGCGTTTGATTTTCACTCCGGTCGTGTGCCGCAGGCCCCTCGATGGATGCAACGCAGCGGACTCGAATGGCTCTTTCGGCTCGGCACTGAACCGCGGCGCCTCGGCCCGCGCTATTTGAAAACGAATCCCCTTTTTGCGCTGCGCGTGCTCGCCCAACGTATCGGGTTGAAAGCGTATCCGATTGAGCAACACGCCTCCCCGACCCAGCGCTAAACCGTTGACCGGCGAGTAGGGCTTGAAGGCGGCCGCGGTTTTTGCGAGAGCCACGTTCCGTAGCATGTTGGCGGAAGACCCAAGCCTGAACTCCCCACAGGCCCCCCCGCGACGTTAGAACAGCTCGCGCTGCTGCAAGGCATCACGCTTTCGCGGATCGAGCGTGCTCAGCGCCAGCACTTGCATCATCGTAAGGCCCGCCACCTGCGGGTCGCGCGCGAGCGCGGCGAGCAGCACCGCGCCCGCCAGCGCGTCGTATAAGGCACTGTGATACCGACACCGCTCGCTCGGGCAGAAACGCTGCGCGTGCGCTTCGAGCTCGGGTTGCAAGCCGCACGCCGTGACCAGTGCTTCCAGCTGCCCCGAGGGAAATTGAGGAAACAACTGCGCATAGATGCGCGCGGTATCGACCCATGGACCCCAATCGATCACGCGTTCGCCGGGCCGGGCGAAATCGGGCGAGGCGCGCGGATAGGGCCACACCGATTTCAATAGCGCGTTCTCCACTCCGGCATAATGCGCCGCCAGTGGTCCGCGTTCGCGCAGCCCCGCGAAATAATCCCACTCCTTTGAAAACGGGTGCAGGCCCGCCAGCGATTCCGGACGCAATCCATGCACCGCCACATCTTCCGGGCGCACGCGGCCAATGGGCGCACACAAGCGAGTCTGCGTTTCCACCACTTCGCCGCGGAGCAGCGTGACCACTCCGTACTCGAGCACGCCCGACGCGGCGCTCCCCTCGAAGTCGACGAAGAAGATGGGCGGCTCTGTCCAGGAATTGGGCACAGCACAGACGGAACACAGGGAATCCGTGAATCCGAATCTTTTTCCGTGGATTCCACGCGTTCCGCAGGCAAACCTGCCGCCGTGGATTTGTCGCCTTACCGCTCGTTCATCACCGAACTCGCCCGCGAGAGCGGCGACTTTATCCGTCCGCTTTTTCGTCTACCCGGCGTTGCCGTCGAAACCAAGGCCGACGACTCTCCGGTGACCATCGCCGACCGCGGGGCCGAGGAACGCATGCGGGCCCGCATCGCCCAGCGTTTTCCCAGTCACGGGATCATTGGCGAGGAATTTGGCAGCGAGCACCCCAACGCCGAGTTTGTCTGGATGCTCGATCCCGTTGATGGCACGAAATCCTTCATCTCGGGCGTGCCGCTTTGGGGTACGCTGATCGCGCTCCTGCACGAAGGGCAGCCGGTCCTCGGCTGTATCCATCAACCCGTGCTCAATCAGCTCATGCTGGGAGACGGGCGCGAGACCACCTTGAACGGAACGCCCGTGCGCTGCCGTGCAACGACGCGCATTGAAGATTCGACGCTACTCACCAGCGATCCCCTGAACCCGGGTAAATTTCAAAACGGGAGCGGTTACGACGCCTTGCAAACTCGCGCCAAACTCGTGCGCACCTGGGGCGATTGCTACGGATACTTTCTCGTGGCGAGCGGCTGGGCCGACATCTGCGTCGACCCCATCATGAACCCGTGGGACATTGCCGCGCTGGTTCCTATCATTCGGGGAGCCGGCGGCGCGATCAGCGACTGGCAGGGCGGCGCCGCCTATCCCGCGGAATCAACCGTCGCGGCCGCCACCGCGGAACTCCACGCGAGCGTCCTCACCACCCTGAAACAGACTCGGAGTGAGAGGTGAGACAGACATCCCCGCGCTAGTTCCGATCGTCAAGAAAGCCGGCGCCGCCTTGGGAAGTGAGACAGACATTCCTGTCTGTCATGCCGTTCAACCACCGGAACAGGCAGGAATGCCTGTATCACTCGCGAACTACGAACCGGGCCTTCCGAACTACCGCTTCCGGCTGCGCGCCTTCGACTTCGAATTCGGATTCGACTTGGGCGTCCACTCCGCGGTGATCCGCGACGTAAATCCGCCCCGCGCTCTCCAGTCCGCCACGATCGCCAGTGAACGCGGCTGCAACGCGCCTCCGAGATCATCACAAATCTTGTTGGTGACCGCCTCGAAGAAAATCCCTTCGTTCCGAAACGCGTGGAAAAAGAGCTTCAACGATTTCAGCTCCACGCAGGTTTTGTCCGCCACATACCGCACAGTGATGCTCGCGAAATCCGGATGACCCGTGATCGGACACATCGACGTGAATTCGTGGTGCGTGTGCTCGATCAAATAATCGCGCTGCGGCGCTGGATTGGGAAAGGTCTCGAGAATCTTCGGGTCGGCCATTTGCGGCGAAAGTAGTGCGGTGCGCGGAACGCGTAGCGAGGAGGAAATACGCCACGCCGCCGGCAAAGCGCGTTCGGGGAAACACCACTTACGTGGCCGTTTCGGTGAAGCGCGATTCGCGGATTACCGTGATCTTGATCGTACTCGGATACTGCAGCTCGTCTTCGATGCGTTGCCGCAGTTCCTTCGCGATTTCCCGCGCCCGATCTTCCGTCACTTCATGCGGCGCGACCACTACGCGGATCTCGCGACCCGCCTGAATCGCAAAAGCCTGCTGCACCCCTTCCAACGACAGCGCGAGTTTCTCCAAGCGACCCAGCCGCTGGATGTAACTCGTCATCGATTCGGCGCGCGCGCCTGGCCGCACCGCGGAAATCGTATCCGCCAAAATTACCAGCCCGGCGTACACCGTCTCGGGCTTCACTTCTTCATGATGCGCGGCCACCGCATTCACCACGATCGGCGTCTCGCCATAGCGTTTTATAAACTCCGCTCCGATCACGGCGTGACTCCCCTCGAGTTCGCCCGGCGCGGCCTTCCCGATGTCGTGCAACAAACCCGCACGTTTCGCCACGTTGGGATCAAGCCCCACCTCGCTCGCAATCAGCGAAGCGATGAACGCCGTCTCCACCGAATGATCGAGCACGTTCTGATTATACGAGAAGCGATACTTCAACTTGCCCAGCAGTTTGATGATCTCGGGATGCAGCCCGTTGATATTCAGCTTCGCGACCGCGTCTTCGCCGGCCTGCGTGGTCACCAAGTCAATGTCCTCCTGCGCCCGTTTCACGAACTCCTCAATCGAGGCCGGATGAATCCGCCCATCCTTCACCAACGCATCCAAAGCGCAGCGAGCCACTTCACGCCGCACAGGATCGAACGACGAGACCAACACCATTTGCGGTGACTCGTCGATGAGGAGCGTCACACCTGTGGCGGATTCGAACGATTTGATATTGCGACCTTCGCGGCCGATGATCCGCCCCTTCATCTCCTCGCTCGGCAACTGGATGATGGTGGCCGTAAGATCGTTGTTGGGCTTGCTCGAGATCCGCTGCATCGAGGCAATGAGGATCCGGCGGGCTTCGTTTTGCAGTTCCTGTTCAGACTTCTCGAGCGTCGAACGCCGGAGGGCGCGGATTTCATCCTGACATTCGAGCTGCACCTCCTCGCGCAACTGCTTTTTGATTTCGTCGGCATCGAGTTGCGACACGCCTTCAAGGCGCTTGCGCACACTCTTTGACAGCGAGCGCATCGCATCCCGCGCCTGCTTCACGGCTGAATTTTCCCGGTTGAGCCGCTCCTGACGCTGCTCCAACTGATAATCCAAGAGCCCCAACGATTCCTCATGCGCGCGAATTTCCCGCAGCCGCACGTCACTCTCAATTTCCCGTCGGTCGAATTCCCGATTCAATTCCGCCCGCCGATCCTGAATTTCCCCCTCGGCCCGTTGCTTCACTTCTTCGGCCGCCACTGCGGCCTCACGTCGCGCCACTTCGATCAATTCACTCGCCTGCTCGTGCGCCACGCGCCGGGTGTGTCGCGAAGAAACCCACGTCACGAGGAAGGCCAGAGCCGTCCCCACAAACAACGCCGCCGGGAGCGACCAATCAAACGACGGGTCGCTCTCGGCGATCAGAAACGCGAAGTCGGCTGCGCTCACTGACGTCAAGGGACGCGCAACGTAGGGGTGAAACCTCAAACCTCAAGTTTTCTTCCAGCAAGCGATTGGCGAAAGCGCCAAAACCGAACTAGTCCGCGCGCCGGCAGGAATGGTAACCACTCCGGGAATTGACTGAACGCGGGACGATTTTGCTCCCACCTTATGGCGCGGGTTGCGGGCGCTGAAACGTCGGCAAGGCCGCTTCCAACACGGTCTGCATCCGCGCCAGTGCCTCCTCTTCACCGTCCTCCGCACCGGTTTGCATCAGCACGTAAGCCCAACGATCCGCGCGCGCCTGGGTCAGCCGCTGCCAGGCATCCCGGAAAAACATGCCTCCATGCGTCCCCGCCACGACCTCCGCGCCCACGAACCAATAAGCGGTCAATTGCGGCACGATCGTCTTACCGCGGGGGCCACGAATTTCCCGCTGCACGCGAAGAATTGTCGCCGGAAACGTGCGATCAGGCTCACCCGGAAAAGCAAAACGATGGTCCTTCTGCCCGCCGATGGTCCAGCCTTGGCCGACGAGACAGAGCTCCGGGCGATGAATCGATGTACGGTCGCGTCCGCTCAGCACGATCGACAGAAACACCTGTTCGCGCGGGTCACGAAACGCGACGTAGGTCTTTCGCGAATACCCGGTGTCCGGCGGAAGGATGGCCCGTTCCACCGCCGTGACTTCCGCCCGCCGCCCGATCCATTCGGTGCCGATGAACCCTGGAAGTTCCACCGGATTCACCCCATCGGGAGCAAGAACCACCCCGACCTCGCCACCCGCGGGCGAGCGGGTCAGCGCCCGCAAAAACCCCATCTGACCCGCGGCGAGCAGCACCACGAGTCCCGCGACCGCAAACGGAATTGCACCTCGCCGAGCGCCCCATTCCGAAGTATCCGGCGGGCGAACCTCCCCGACCGGAATCTCCGCCTCGGGTAGCCACCGCCGCAGCGCACTGATACCCGCCAGCACGCCTCCGAACACGATCACAAACACGCCATAACCCATGATGTCGTGCGCACGATCACCCCAGTCCGGGCCACCCGCTTCCGCGGCGAAAATGATCGAGACGATCCGGGCGACATTGCCCAGATACACCAGTGGGAAACACGCAAGCAGCACGAGCGCGCGCCGCGTCCATGACTGAAAATTAAGGTATCCAGCAAGCAAGGACAGCGCCGCCATCGCCGTCAGGGAACGCACCCCGGAACAGGCGTCCGCAACATCATAGTTATAAGCGCCCTCCGGTGCCACCAGCTGGGTGCCACTGCGCAGAACCTCAATGTTCGCCAGCTGCGCGATCACCATGCTCGCATCCACGACGCGCAGCCGCAGCCACAAGCCAAATCCCAGCGCATCGAGCACGCTGAGCGGCAACGCAAACACCAGAAAGATCAGCGGAAAAACCGCTGCTCGCCCCCACTTCCGTCCTCCTCCGAGCCGCAGTACTCCCCACGTGAAAATAAGCAGCGCCATAACCGAGATGCGCGCCTGTTGAGCAGCAAACCCGAGCCCGTGCAAGGCCAGTCCGGCGATCAGTGCCGTCGCCGCGGGCGTGACCGCCCAGATTTCTGCGGAGCCGCTCGGCGGTGCCGACGGCGATGCATCGGCGGTCGTGAGGTACGTTTTTGCCGACCCGGAATTCGCGCTCCCGGAAACGTTGCGCCACAAAAGCCAGCCGCTCAACGCCAGGATCATCCAGCCGTGCTGAGTTTCAGAGGCGGCATTCATCCACTGAAACCCCCACCAATAGAATAGCGAAGACGTCTCGATGTATCCGCGGCTGGCGTTGCCGAAGAATTGAAAGACCGCGAAACCCGCCGCAGCGGCCACGGCAGCCGCCACCCATCGCGAACGAAGGGCGGGCTGACGGCTTGCCGGCTTCAACTCCATCTCCTATCGCTGCACTCGAACTCTCCCGCCGCCAAGCTGAACCTCCATGAAGCTCCTCGTGTTTGCCCATACGCCCCTGCCGGTACATGGGCAGAGCCTTATGGTCGAAACGCTGGTCGACGGCCTCGGGCACGATCCCAACGTGCAGATTTTGCACGTCAACCCGCGCCTTTCCCGCGACAGCCGCGACATCGGTCGCTGGCGTCCCGGCAAGGTGTTCAGTCTGCTCCGCGCCTGCGCTCAGGCCTGGCGACTGCGCATCGTGCACGGGCCGGCCTTCTTCTACTATGTTCCCGCTCCCGGGAAACGCGGCGCCCTCTATCGCGATTTCGTGGTCATGGTGCTGTGTCGCCCCTTGTTCTCCGGCCTGATCCTCCACTGGCATGCCGCCGGATTGGGCGCGTGGCTCAAGCATCACGCGAGCGGCTTGGAACGTTGGCTGGCGCAGCGCCTCCTCGGAGGGGCTACATTATCGATCGTGCTCGGGGAAAACCTCCTTGGAGTCCCCCCGGCTTTGAACTCACGTTGCATCAGCATCGTCCGCAATGGCATTGCCGATCCCAATCCCAACCCGGCCCCGCGACCGGCCTCACTGCGAACCCATCGCGAGGCAGTTTTCATCGGACTGTGTTCCCGCGACAAAGGCCTCT
>JBBQEG010000189.1:0-10066 GCA_038320495.1 Opitutales bacterium
GGACCCATGACCGTGATGAGAATCGTGACCATGGCCGTAACGCGGAACCGGAACGTAAACCGGCGCCGGCACATAGCGTGGCACATAACGGGGAGCCGGTGCGTAACGAGGACCGGAGTACATTCCGAAGCTGACGACCGGAGGACGCACATAAACCACGCGCGGTGGCGCCGGCACATAGACCACCTGCGGCGCGCGCTCCACGTAGACCACCTGCGGCGAGCGCTCCATGTAAACCACCTGGGGCGGCGCATGCACGACCTGTGACGCCGAATAATCACTCAACGTCGGTGCCATCGGAACCATTGGCGCGTGGGAAATGACCGGAGCGGTCGCAACCGGATAGTTGGGCTGGCTGTACACGGTTTGTCCATACACCGCCTGGCCATACCCGGAATTTTGGTACACCGGAGACTGGTACACCGGAGGCTGGTAAGCGACTTCCGGAGGCCTCAGGGCGGCACCAATGAGCGCACCGGCCGCGGCCCCGATCACGGCGCCCTGCGCCCAACGATCACCATTATGTCCACCAATCAAGCCGCCGGCGACAGCGCCAACGATCGCACCACTGCCCACCGAGGGCCGGAACAATTGCTGCGCATGGGCGGACGAGACACCCGCCAGCGCGATCGTGACTGTTACGAGGATGGTTTTCATTCCAAGGCTCAGACGCGGGTCAACCCCACGATATTCAAACGATTTCGCGCCTCGCAAGACGACCGCATCCTTGGACTGAAGGTCATTTGACGGCACGCCGATCGATCAGCCGCTTATCGCATCCGGCCGAATAACCAAACCGCCAGCGTTCCCATGGCCGCATGCGGCAGCCACGCCGCGATCAGCGGGTCGACGATCTGTCGCGTGGCCAGCGACATCGAGAAACTCGTGAAGACGTAGTAGAGGAAAAAGAGACCGATCGACTTCGAGACGCCCACGGCCGCGTTCACCCGTACGCCGGTGACGGAAAACGGAATGGCTAGCGCGATCACAATGAACGGCGTGATCGTCTCCGCAACCAGGCTGTAATATCGCACCGCATACGCCGGTTCTTTCGGACTGCCCTCAAGACGCAAGTGAGCCAGAAGATCGCGGAGTTCCCACAGCGACAGATGCGACGGCTTACGATCGATCAGCAGCATGAGTTCCGGATCCTCATCGTAGTTCGGCGCAAAGTACTCGGCGAACGGATCAGATCCGACGAGTTCGCCTGTCTCCTTGGTGAAGGTCAGAACGCGGCCTTCCTTGAACATCCACCCGCTCCGTCCCGGCACCGACCAGCCTTCCTTCGCCACGATGCGCCGCATTTCCCGGCGCTCGGGGTCCAACTCCGACACGGACAGGCCGAAACCACGGTCGAGCGCTTTGCTGTAGCGATTGAAAAACCACATGCGCCCGGCTGGCGGATTGTCGAAGGCGACACTGTAAACCGCCCCAATCTGATCCGCCGCCAAGGCACGGACCGATTCATCTCGAAACTGCAATTCGTCGCGCATCTCCCGCGAGGCCTCGACCGACCAGGGCACGATCGTGGTGTTGAGCCACCACGCCGCGCCGCACGCGAGGACCGCCACGGCCCAGATCGGCGCGGTCAGACGGGCGAAACCCACCCCAGCCGCGCGCATCGCCGTCAGCTCGTTCCCGCGATGCAGTTTTCCGAGCGCATACAATAACGAAACGAGCAGCGCGAGCGGCAGCACCACGGTGAGAAACTCCGGCATCTTCACCAGCAAGTAGCGCCAAAACACACTCCCGCGCGCGCCGAGTTCACGCAGTTCGCGAAAGTCATCGTAGAGCACCTGCACGAGCAGCAGCCCGCACATCGCCGCCAGCACCATGCCGAGGATCTGCAACCACTCGCGCAAGAGGTGCCGGTCAAAGGTGTTCACCCTGCCATCAAAGGCCCCCATCTCGCGACGGAAAGCCCAAACCCGCCAATCACCCGGCAAATTTACGGTACGCATCCTGCGCCAGGCTTTCCTAACGGTTCACGCCTGCACAGTTTGATTGAAACCCAGCCTGCGCTCTCTTTGCCTCGCCTCGTCCCCAACCTTTTCGTCCATCATGCTGATCCATCGTCGCCGCTTCTGCCTTTCGCTTCTCGCTCTTGCTGCTCTCGCGTTTCCGGGATGCACAAAGACCGGCGATACAATAAGGATCGGCGAATTTGCCTCGCTGACCGGCAAGGAGGCCGCCTTCGGCCAGTCGTCCCACAAGGGCACGCTCCTCGCCATCGAAGAGGCCAACGCGGCGGGCGGAGTCTTGGGCAAACAGCTCCAGCTCGTCACCGAGGACAACCAGTCGAAGGCGGGCGAGTCGGCGACGATCGTCAAGAAACTCATCTCGCGTGACAAAGTCGTCGCGATCCTCGGCGAGGTCGCTTCGAGTCGCTCGATCGAGGCCGCCCCCATCGCGCAGTCAGCCAGGATTCCGCAAATTTCGCCGTCGTCCACGAATCCGGCCGTCACGGAAACCGGCGACTATATTTTCCGCGTTTGCTTCATCGATCCCTTTCAAGGCGTCGTGATGGCCAAGTTCGCGAAGGACACCCTCAAGGTCCGCCGCGTCGCGGTTCTCACGTCCGTCTCCTCCGCCTACAGCGTGGGCCTCGCCCGCTACTTCAAGGAAAAATTCACCGCTGACGGCGGTGTCGTCGCCATCGAACAGCGCTACTCGGAAGGCGACCGGGATTTCAAAGCGCAGCTAACCGCCGTGCGCGCGGCCGGCATCGAAGGCATCTTCGTTCCCGGTTACTACACCGAGGCGGCCTTGATCTGCAAACAAGCGAAGGATCTCGGGATCAACGTTCCCATCTTTGGCGGCGACGGCTGGGAAGCCCCACAGCTGGTTGAAATTGGCGGGGCCGCCGTCGAAGGCGCGTACTACTCGACCCATTACTCGCCGGAAAACCAAACGCCCGCGGTGACCACGTTCCTGGCGAACTACAAGCAGCGCTGGAACAACGAAGTCCCCGACGCAATGGCCGCCCTCGGTTACGATTCCGCCAATGTGCTGATCGATGCGATCAAGCGCGCCGGCACCACGGACGGCCCTGCGCTCCGCGACGCGATTGCGGCTACCAAAGGCTACGTCGGCGTGACGGGTACCACCAACCTCGATGCGCAGCGCAACGCCAGCAAACCGGCCGTCGTGATCACGATCAAAGACGGCAAATTCCGTTTCGTTGAGTCCGTGGCGCCCTGAGGCGCAAGGCTGCCCGGGTCGCAATCAGCGGCCGGCATCCGGCGACGCCGCCTTTCTCCCGATCCAGCGCGAGACGCGTCGGGAGGCGTGACGCGCCGCGGGTTTAGGTCTTCCAACTTTCAGCTTTCAATGTTCAGCTCGCGGCCTCCGTGTCCGAATTCCTCCAGCAACTGCTCAATGGCCTGTCGCTCGGCGCCATCTATGCCCTGATCGCGCTCGGCTACACGATGGTTTATGGCGTATTGCGCTTCATCAACTTCGCGCATGCCGACGTCTTCATGGTGGGAGCGTTCATCGGTTACTATATGGGACGCATCGTGCCGGAAGGCACCATCTGGGGCGGCACGATCGCGCTCGCGGTCGCGATGCTGGGATGCGCGCTCCTCGGCATCCTGATCGAGCGCTTCGCCTATCGTCCTTTGCGCGGCGCCGCGACCCTCAACGTGCTGATCACCGCCATCGGCGTGTCATTGCTCCTTGAATACACGGGGCAGGTCTTCTTTGGGGCGGCGCCCCGCGTGTTCCCACCACTCTTTCCGGCCAAGATGTTCAACCTCGGCGGGCTCGTGATCTCCACCAATCAGCTGCTCGTCATTTTCGTCGCGACGCTCCTTATGGTCGCCCTCCAGTTCATCGTCCAAAAGACCAAGATCGGCACCGCCATGCGGGCCGTTTCCCTCAACCCGAAAGCCGCCCAGCTCGTCGGCGTAAACATCGATGTGGTCATCTCGTTCACCTTCGGCCTCGGGTCGGCATTGGCCGCCGCCGGCGGAATTCTCTACGCGCTGAACTACCCGTCGATCGATCCGCTGATGGGCGTGATGCCGGGCTTGAAGGCGTTCGTCGCCGCGATTCTGGGCGGGATTGGCAATATCCCGGGCGCCGCTTTGGGCGGCCTGCTGCTCGGCACGGTGGAAACCTTTGTCGGTGGCAGCCGGTTCTCCACTTACAAGGATGCGATCGCCTTCGCGATTCTCATCATCATCCTGCTCTTCCGGCCCGCCGGCCTGCTGGGGCGGTTCACGGTGGAGAAAGTCTGAGCCATGCCGAAACCGCACCTCGCTCTCCTCGGCGCGCTGCTCGTCGCCTTTGGCATCTCCCACTTCTCCGGCGCCATCGATCCCTACCATCTCGATGTCCTCACCGGCGTTGGCATCAATGTGTTGCTCGCCGTCTCTCTGAATCTCGTCAACGGCTTCACCGGACAATTCTCCCTCGGCCACGCCGGCTTCATGTCGGTCGGTGCGTACCTTTCGGCCGCTGTATCCCTTTTCCTCGCACCGCAGCTATTCGGCGATCTGACCAGCGCCGGTGCACTGCAACAGGGCCTCGCTTTCCTGCTCGCGCTCTTTGTCGGTGGGCTCTGCGCCGCGCTCGCGGGACTCGTCGTGGGCGTTCCCTCACTCCGCCTCCGGGGCGATTATCTCGCGCTGGTCACACTCGGTTTCGGTGAGATTATCCGCGTCACGTTCCAAAACGTGCCGTCACTCGGCGGCGCACTCGGGCTCCATGGCATCCCTGCCTTCACCTCGATCTTCTGGGTTCTTGCCTCCGTCGCGATTGCGATTTTCGTCGTCACCTGCCTGGTGCATTCCACTTATGGCCGCGGATTCCTCGCCACTCGGGATGATGAGATCGCGAGCGCGGCCGTCGGGCTCAATACGACCCGTTATAAGATCGTGGCGTTCGTCGTCGCCGCGTTCTTTGCCGGCATTGCGGGCGGACTCTATGGCCACTTCAAGCAGTCGATCACGCCCACCGCTTTTGATTTCGCCAAGAGCATCGAGATCGTCGTCATGGTGATCCTCGGAGGCATGGGCAACACGGTCGGCGTGATCATCGCCGCGATTTTGCTGACACTGCTCCCGGAGCTGCTGCGGCCGATCGCGGAATACCGCATGATCATCTACTCGCTGCTTCTGATCCTGCTGATGATCCTGCGGCCGCAGGGTCTGCTCAATATCCGCGGGTTGTCCCCCCGCAAACACCCTTCATGAACCCCAACGACCCCGTAGAAATCGAAGTCTGGCACGGCACGCCTTCACAGTGGATTAATGTTGGCACGTACCTTTTTTGTCTCGTTCTCGCCGCGGGCATTGTCGCGGCCTATTATTTGATCCCAGAGTTGGAATCCAATCCCCTGGTCTTGGCGGGATTGATCGTCCCCGTCTTGTGGGCGTTGACCCGCTATATTGGAACGCGCTGCAACCGCTATGTCATCACCTCGCAGCGGGTGAAGGTGACCACCGGGCTGCTCTCCCGGCACACGAACGAGATCGAGCTATATCGGGTCCGCGACTACTCCGTGGTTGAACCGTTCTGGCTTCGGATCGTGGGCTGCGGAAATATCGTTCTCCTCACCTCCGATCGCACCAACCCGCAAATTGTCCTCCACGCCGTCCCCGGAGTGAGCGCGCTGAAGGACGAGATCCGGAAACACACGGAACAAATGCGGCAACGTCGCGGGGTCCGCGATCTTGAGATCGACTCTCCGCCTCCGACCTGATGGCCCCGCTGCTCCAGCTCGAAAACGTCACGATTCGTTTCGGCGGCCTCACTGCGGTGAATGCCGTCGACTTCGTGGTGAACGAAGGCGAACTCTGCGGGCTCATCGGCCCCAACGGCGCCGGCAAGACCACGGTGTTCAATTTAATCACCGGAGTGTATCCACCCACCGAGGGCATGATCACCTTCAATGGACGCAATCTGCGCGGATTGCGCGTCGACCAAATCGTCAACTTCGGCATCGCGCGGACGTTTCAGAATATCCGCCTCTTCGGCTCGCTGTCGGTTTTTGATAATGTGCGCGTCGCCTGCAATCTGCACCGGCAGACGAGTCCTTTCCAGACGCTCATCCGGCTCGGAGCGTTCCAGGACGAAGAAGCCGCATTTGCCCGGCGCGTGGAGGAACTGCTGGAGATCTTCAATCTCACCCGCTTCCGCGATGCGGAAGCTCGCAGTCTGCCCTACGGTGAACAGCGTCGCCTCGAAATTGTCCGCTGCCTCGCCACCAAGCCCAAGCTCCTCCTCCTCGACGAACCGGCCGCCGGGATGAATCCGACCGAGAAGGTTGAGCTCGTCCGCCTGATTCAGCAGGTGCAAAAACAATTCAACCTCTCAGTCCTGCTCGTGGAACACTCGATGAAGGTCGTCATGAGCTGCTGCCAGCGGATCGCGGTTCTCGACTACGGAGTGAAGATCGCCGACGGCACGCCGGCCGACATTCAGGCCGATCCCAAAGTGATCGAGGCCTACCTCGGCGAGGACCACCACACCGGTTTGTCCCACCACTGATCCCGCTTCGCCGCGCCGTCTCCTTGCTCCGGATGTCTTCTCCCTCGCCTGATTTTTCCCGCGCCCCGACGCTTAAAGAAACGATGCTCAGCATCACCGACCTCCACGTTTCGTACGGCGCGATCGCGGCGCTAAGCGGGATCACCTTCGACATCAAAGTCGGCGACATCGTCACCCTGATCGGCGGCAACGGCGCCGGGAAAACCACGACGCTCCGCACCGTGTCGGGTTTGCTGAAGCCCAAGAGCGGCAAGGTCACGTTTAACGCGCAGGATATTACCGCGCTCCCCCCCCACCAGATCGTGGGCCGCGGGCTCTGCCATGTGCCGGAAGGGCGCATGATTTTTTCCAATCTCACCGTCGACGAGAACCTCGCGATGGGAGCGTACCTGCAGACCAACGCCGCGTTGAATGCGAAGAACCGCGATTACGTTTTCTCCATTTTTCCCCGGCTCAAGGAACGGGTTTATCAAACGGCGGGCACGTTGTCCGGAGGTGAACAACAGATGCTCGCCATCGGCCGCGCGTTGATGAGCAATCCCAAATTCCTCATGCTCGACGAGCCGTCGCTCGGCATCGCCCCGCGACTGATCAGGACGATTTTCGAGAAGATCGTGGAGATCAACCGCGACCAGGGCATCACGATCCTGCTGGTGGAGCAGAACGCCAATCTCGCCCTGGAAATCTCCACCTATGCGTACGTCCTCGAGACCGGCCACATCGTGATGCAGGGTGAGAGTAAAACGCTGCGGGTGGACCCGCGCCTGAAAGCGACGTATCTGGGAGGTTGATACCGCCGGGGGAGGTCCGGGCTCGGCCCCGGCCACAAAACCGACCCGCCAACGTCCGGCAAATCGACCGCGCAAGATTTTCCCGGCGGCCGCGTGATCAGCCTCGTCGGCGGTTTTCAGATCCACCACGTTTTCGGATCCTCGCCGCAGTCTTGCGATTCGTCGCGCCGCGGCGTTCTTCTCGTTCTTACCCGCATGAAACTCCTATCCATCATCCTGGCTTGGGCGTGCTCGGCCGTGGCGGCACTCGCCGCCGCCGTGACGTCACCGAAAGAACATTTCGGCTTCGCCATCGGAGACGACTATCACCTCGCCACGTATACGCAGACGGAGGCGTATTTCAAAAAGGTGGCGGAGCAGAGCGATCGCGCCCGCTTGGTCGACATGGGGCGGACCGAGGAAGGGCGGACGCAATGGATGCTGGTGTTCTCCGCGCCGGAAAACCTCGCGAAACTTGACCATTACAAGAGCATCGCTCAACGGCTCGCCCGCGCGGAGGGCCTCACGGAAGCGCAGGCCAAAGCGCTTGCGGCAGAAGGCAAGGCCGTGATCTGGATCGATGGGGGCCTTCACGCCAGCGAAACGGTCGGAACCCACCAGTTGATCGAAACAGTCTGGCAACTTGCGAGTGCGACTGATGCCGAGATGGAACGAATCCTGAAGGATGTGATTGTGCTTTGCGTCCATGCCAATCCCGACGGCCAGGAACTCGTGAGCAGTTGGTACATGCGCGAAGCGGACCCGAAAAAGCGCGTGCTGACAACGACTCCCCGGCTTTACCAGAAATATATCGGGCACGATAACAACCGGGATTTCTTCATGTCGGCCATGAAGGAATCGACGAACATGAACCGGCAGCTCTACCTCGAGTGGTTTCCCCAGGTCGTCTACAATCATCATCAGTCCGGCCCCGCTGGAACCGTGATGTTTGTGCCGCCCTTTCGTGATCCCTTCAACCATGTCTACGATCCTCTGGTCGTCGTGGGGGTCGAGACCTTTGGAAACGTCATCCAGAGCCGTTTTCTTCAGGAGGGAAAGCCCGGCGCAACGGCTCGCAGCGGTGCCAACTACTCGACCTGGTGGAACGGCGGCCTCCGCACCACCGCCTATTTTCACAATATGATCGGGTTGCTCACCGAAGTGATCGGTAACCCGACCCCGATGCAAATTCCCTTTATTGCGCGCCGCCAACTGGCGTCCAATGACCTTGCCGCACCGATCGCGCCGCAAGCCTGGCATTTTCGGCAATCGATCGACTATTCCCTCTCCGCCAACCGGGCCATTCTCGACCAGGCTTCCCGGTATCGCGAAGTCCTCCTGTATAATATCTATCTCATGGGACGAAATGCGATCGATCGCGGTAGCCGGGACCATTGGACGACCCGTCCCGGTCGGCTCGACGAAATTGTAAAGCTCGCGGCCGCGGAGCGAGCCGGCAAGGTCACCCCCACTTCAGAGGAAACAGGAGAGTCGACTTCCACCTCGCCGGAGCGACTGGCGGCCAAATATTGGGAGTTGTTGCGCAAACCGGAGTGGCGCGATCCGCGCGGCTATATCATTCCCGCGGACCAACCCGACTTTCCCACGGCGGTAAAATTCATCAACGCCCTCGTGAAGGGCGGAGTCGCGATTCATCGGGCCACGCACGATTTCGAAACAGCGGGGCGCCGATATCCGGCAGGCTCCTTTATCGTCAAGACCGCGCAGGCTTTTCGCCCGCACGTACTCGATCTGTTCGAGCCGCAAGA
The DNA here is from genome assembly GCA_038320495.1 of Opitutales bacterium. Classification (GTDB taxonomy): domain Bacteria; phylum Verrucomicrobiota; class Verrucomicrobiia; order Opitutales; family Opitutaceae; genus ER46. The sequence goes on from JBBQEG010000189.1 coordinate 9,035, forward strand.
CCATCCGAATGATTTTCGGGTCGAGGGCGGACCGCCCACGAAACCGTACGACGTCGCGGGTTGGACCCTGGCCTTTCAGATGGGCGTTAAATTTGACCGCATGCTCGAAGGCTTTGAAGGTCCGTTCGAGCGTTTGCCTTACGGCCAGCTGCAATCCCCACCGCCCCGCCAGATCGAAGGAGCGGGAAAGGTCGCGGGCTTTTTGGTGGACCATCGGGTGAATGATAGCGCGGTCCTGGTGAACCGCTTGCTGAAGGCCGGCGTGGACGTGTTCCGCCTCCAGCGCACCCCGGCCGCCTCTCAAAGGGCGTCATCCGCCTACTATGTTCCCGACCGGGGTTCCGCCCGCGTCCTCGTTACCGAAGCGGCCTCCCAGCTTGGTCTGCCGGTGCAAACGATCGCAACTCCGCCTCCCGCGAGCACGCTCACTACCCTGCGGCCGGTCCGCATTGCGCTCTGGGATCGGTTTGGCGGATCGATGCCATCCGGTTGGACGCGCTGGTTGCTGGAGCAGTTCGAGTTTCCCTTTGAAGTGATCTATTCGGATCGAATCGATGCGGGGAAACTACGCGAAGACTATGATGCGATTATTTTCGTCTCCGCAGCGATTCCCGCCCACGGCGTCCGCCCGCCGCCGATGGCGCGGCCCCGCAATCTCCCAGCGGAATACGAGACCTGGATCGGCCGGATCACACCCGACAAATCAGTGCCCGCTTTGAAACAATTTCTGACGGCCGGTGGATCGGTGATCACCATCGGTTCCTCGACCAATCTTGCCTACCATTTGGCCCTTCCCCTGCAGAGTGCGCTCACCGAGCGCACCGCCGACGGGAGACTTCGCAGTCTTTCCGACGAAAAGTTCTACGTGCCGGGCAGTATACTGGAAGGCAAACTCGATCTGATGCACCCACTGGCGTGGGGCATGTCCGAGCGAGCTGACTTTTACTTCGACCGCAGCGCGGCCTTTCGGCTGCCAGCAGACGCCGCCGCGGCGGGAATCAAGCCGGTGGCGTGGTTTGACTCGGATCAGCC
>JBBQEG010000190.1:0-10034 GCA_038320495.1 Opitutales bacterium
CGATTCACCGCGGCCGCGTCGAGCAGCAGCGTCGTACCGTCTGGAAAAACAAAAAACGCTGCATCACCGGTGCCCGTGTTGATTTGATGGATGTCGAGCATCCCGCGCTGCCAGGCAGGCAAGGGCTGGCCCGCCGCCGACGGGGAGGCGCCCTGAACCGCGAGCGGCGTCAAGCCGAGCATGGCGCACGCGAGGGTCCAACGCATCATCCGGATCTGTTTTTTTCCGCAGAGCGTCATCCTCGCGAGCTTGGCCAGAACCTCACTAAGTTCACGAAGATTCGCGTGCGCCTGCGAGGGATAATACCGTTCTTCAACGCGGTCAGGCTCCACGATTCCACCTGCGATCGCCGGAAGTGGGCAGAATGCGGCCGTCTCCGTCAGGTAAATGCGAAGCCCTTCCTGCGTTGTTAGGACCACCGGCGCTCCACGGTCTTGGCGAAGCAATCCGGCTCGCCATCCGGCTTTTCGCAGCGCATGAAGAGACGAAAACCCCGCCCGTCCGTCATGCCGCCCACGCACATGCTGAAGCAGAGATTTATTCCGTCCATGCCTTCTTTGTTTCGCCCCCTTTTAGCCGCCGTTGTCGTCGTCACCCTCCAATTAAGTGGCCAGACTTTGCAGGCAGCCGATGAAACGGCGCCGGCTTACGAATCGATCCTGAAGATCGACTCGCACTCCCACATGTTCGAGGATCTACCCGCGTTCCACGCGCTGCTCCAACGCATCAATGTGCGGACGATCAATGTCTGCAACAACGGCACGGATGGTTTTCTTGCGCCAATGCATGCGATCGCGGTGGAGCTCTACCGCAAGCACCCGCAGACCCTGCCGTTCGAATCGACGTTCGACCTGCTGCGTCGCAATGAGCCGACCTACGTCCAGGACGTTATCGCGTTTCTCGACCGCACCTTTGAGCAAGGCGCCGTCGGCGTGAAGATTTGGAAGGAGATCGGGATCGATATCAAAGACCGGAACGGGAAATTCATCCTGCCGGACGATCCCCTTTTCGACCCGATCTACGCGCATATCGCGAAACGAGGAAAAGTCCTGCACGCCCATTTGGCCGAGCCGATCGACGCCTGGTTGCCGCTCGATCCCGATAGCTCCCACTATAATTACTACTCATCCAATCCCGAGTGGCATCTGTATGGAAAACCTCACTACCCAAGTCACGCCGCGATTATTGCCGCCCGCGATCGCATCATGGAAAAGCATCCGACTCTGGTCGTTTTGGGAGCACATCTGGGCAGCCTGGAACACGACCTTGAAGGCATCGCCGCTCGACTGCAGAAATACCCCAACTTCCATATCGAAGTGTCCGCCCGCACCCGCAACCTGACGCGCCACCCCACGGAAAAGGTCCGGGCGCTGTTTCTAAAGTATCCCGACCGCATCCTCTATGGTGTCGACCGGGGTTGGAAACCCTTCCTGCGTGGCCCGTACACCGACGCCCAGCGCATGGGGCACGTCAACGGACTTGAGCTGATCTATCGCGCCGACTATGATTACTACGCCGGAAAAGGCGAAATCACCTATAACAACCGGAAGACGCAGGCCCTGAACCTTCCACGGAGCGTGCTGGAGAAGTTTTATCACCAAAACGCCCAGCGCGTGTTTAAACTCGAAACCGCCTGGGCCGGTCAGAAATAGGTCGGCGGTCGTCGATTAGATGACGCCGAGGCGGGACCAATGACGCTTCGTTCCCTCCGAACAGTCGGAGGGATTATGTCTTTAGAAACAGCGAGACCAGCGGTCGGGTCTCTCGGGCTGCAACGTTCGGCGCCGGATCAGCGTCGGCTCGATACGTGTTGATATAACGATGCTCCCTGATCGTCGTGCTGGGTGAATTCAATCCGAGCGGCCGTCTGACCGCTCGCGGGCTGGACGGCCACGCGCAGGAAGCCGCCACTCGGCGTTTTATCTGTATAGAATTGCTGGACCAACGCCTGCGGATCGGTCGAATTGGGATCACCGGGCGCTCGACCCAGGCGGGAGTTCTCCTGGTTCAACGCCCCACAACTGAACTCCTCGAAACCCGTGGCGTGTTTGGAGTGATACTTCCAATGCCGGTCGCCGCAGATCACAAAGAACTGACCAGGTGCAACTCCGTTGGTTTTCAACCAGGCAAGGAACTCCTCTCCTTCGTGGCGGAAACCGCGCACGTTAACATGATTATCTTTTTTGCTGCCGTCATCAGGCCCGATCAACGGGGTCGGTGAAACCAGAATTTTAAAGGTCGCATCACTCTCCTTCAGCGTCCGCTTGAGCCAGGCTTTTTGCGCCGCTCCCCAGATCGTCTTGTCGGGTCCGTCCGCCATCGCATTCGGACTGCGATAGTCGCGACCTTCGACATACCAGATTTGCAGATCGCGACCCACCCGATGGGTGCGGTAGGTTACAGCTTTCGGATCGGCGGGGTTTACGATGGGCACCTGCTCGCGAAACGTGGCGATGCCGAGCTCATGCGACGGCTCGTAATCACCGGTCGTATCGGAATCATTAATACGATAGTCGTGATCGTCCTTCAGCCAGTAGGCTGGAACCCGCTCAAATAGTTTCACGAAGCGGCCCTGCACGTATTGTTCATGCCATTTGCGGCGCAGTTCAGGCTGGGTCTTGGCCCGCGTGGCGACGGGGTGATCATAGTAGACTGCATCCCCATTGATGATACAGAAGTCAGGCTGCAGTTTCAGCATGGGATCCAGCGCGGGATAACCCAACATCCGATCCGCGCCTTGATAGCCTGGGCGATCGCGGTGGCCTTCATGGAAGAAGGCGTAGTTCAGACAACTGGTCAGGAGAAAGCTCACGGGCGCGGCGGTCTGGGCGGACGGTAGCGTCTTGAACTGGCCCGCCTTGCTTGGCCGTGTTCGTGTCGGATCGGGGCCGTAAACCACGCGGTAATAATAAACCGTACCGGGGCGCAAGTCACCGACCTGCACCTTCAAGATGAAGTCGCCCTGAGCGGTGGCGTTGAGCCACGCGGTTTGACGCGCATCGCGGAACGAGTCGCCCGTCGCGATTTCAAAACGCCCAATGCCGGCAGCGCCCGCGACATCACCGTTGGTTAACTCCGTCACCGCCGTGAGGCGGGTTTGCAGAATTACCGTCGTCTGAGTCACTTCGCCCGCCAGAATTCCTTGGGCAAGGTGCAGCCCAGGGGATTGCGCGCGGGCGAAAGGGACAAGTTGAAGCCCGACGAGGACGACGCACGCGAGGAGGAGTTGGGGTAGGATTCGTTTCATGAAAGGGTTGGCGGGCGAACGGGACCCACGGGTGATCGGTGGAGCTGAGCCGATCGAGGGTGGCGAGTGACGGTGGGTAAAGGGTGCGGACGACAAAGGCCCGGAGAATCACTCTCTCGCCCGACGAGGATTTTCATACCACATGACGCCGAGCCCGCGACCGGCTTCGGACTCTTCATTCGTGATCACATCGAGATCTCCGTCGGCATCGAGATCGAGCAGGCGGACGAGATCATATTTGATGCCAGGCGCTCCGGAGATATCGAACGCGGTCCATTCGCGATCAGATGTGGTTGCCCCTTGCCGCAACCAGTAGACTCCGCGACGATCGCCGTGCGCATTTTCGCATGAGGCGACGATGTCAGCGCGGCCGTCACCATCAATATCTCCGACGGCGAGACCCTTGATGTTACCCGTGTTGACAGGGACTGCGAGCGGATGCTCGGACCAGTTGCGACCCGTGCCGTCTTTTCGCCGGAGCCACAAAATCTGGCTGTAGCGATTAGGCTCGGCTCGTTCCAAAGCGCTGCGCTCGATCCCGGCGACGATATCCCGCAATCCGTCCCCATCCACATCCCCCAGCGTCAGAAACATCACTTGGTGAGCGCCGGTGGTGACAATCTGATGCCGAGCCGGCTGTTGGCCACGCGCGATAGCCGCCGCCCCGAGGTTTTCGAACCAATAAATGCCCCGCGTCGGCCCCATCCGGTCAGAATAGAGAATATCCTGATCGCCGTCGCCATCCATGTCGACGAGCTCGATCGACATGATCCAGCCGGCATCGGACAAGCGGTGCCAGGTCCAGCCCGCAACCTCGCGCGCATCGGCGGGGGCCTTCAACCAACCAATGACCGGCGCCGGGGTGTCGGGGCCCGGGCGCGAACCGAGGATGAGATCCGGACCATGCTGGCCATCGAATTGAAACGGTTGCACAAAGAGCCACCGACCTAAACCCGTAACGGCGGGCAGTACCGCCTGAGTCCAAGCACTTGCGTCGAGAATTCGGCCGCGATCAGTGGCGCCCCAGTGAACCAACACCCGGTTGGAGTTTCCTTCGGTGGCGGTAACGACATCAAATGCGCCATCGCCATCAAGATCGGCGAAAACGGCATCCTCGGCCGACGGCGTCTTGTCCAAGCGGACCTTGGGCCAAGGTGTTTTGATCGGACCCTGCGGGCCCGGATTCAAGTAAACCCGCGTCTCGCCGCCTTCCTCCCACCCAGTGGCAATATCCAGCCAACCATCGGCGTTGATATCGGCGAACTTGGTCCCGTCGGCCCCACGGCCGTCCTCGTCGATGGGGTGACGCGACCACGGAGCGCCCTGTAGAGGACGGTGATCAGTTTGCGCGACAGCCGAAGGCACCGCTAACGCGAGGAGGATCAATAAAGGGTTCATGAACGAGGGGCTCGAAACCAAGGGTAACCTACCCGAGAAGGTCGCGTTTTGAGAAAGAAGTCCAGTTCGCGAGTCCGCCACCGCTGCCACCGTTCTCAAAACAACCCGGATGTTACAGGAAAACGCATTGCGCCGTCCAAAATCGGACAGCGACAAGGATCATTGCCGACAGATCAGCCAAGACAGGGAACGCCCTTGAAACAAGTGCCCACGCTCACAATCGTTTGCACCGCACCCACGGTCTCGAAAACGTCACGGCGGTAATTCCCCCGGTTAAACACGTGGTACAGTGCACCCTCGTATTGAATTCTCAACCGCCGCGCCATCCACCCAACACACTCCACCCGCACCACCTAAGCAACGAAGCAAAGTGTCCGCGCTCACCTCAAATCGTGGGCTTCCGATCTAACAAAACACGCCGTGACTCCATCGGGGCATCCCTTTTGGCTTTGCACCAAGCTACGGTCGATCTCGTTCGATGCACTCAGGCCGGTTGCAGCCGCCGTTTGCGCGGCACGAAACGGATTTCAACCCGCCGCTCCACCGCAGCGGCGATGCGGTTAAGCATGGCAAGCGAGTGGCCTTCGTAGTCAGCGTCCTCAAGCCGAGAAATCACGGATTGGGTCGTGCCGACGCGTCGAGCGAGCTCCGCTTGGGAAAGGCCGGAGTCTTGGCGAAGTTGGAAAATCTTTTGGGCGACTTCGCGATTGGCGACTTCCTCCTCGAATCCGCGCTGCATCGCCGGGTCTTTGCCGGCGATGTGGGCTAGAATCTTGAGGGCGTCGTTGCTGGTTTTTTTAGGCATCGTCAATTTCTCCTCTGTAAAGTGTGGGCGGTCGGGTTGGTGATGAAGGGGCTTTGCGGGCACGGGCGCGTTTGACGTCGGCGGCGGGCACGGCGGCTTCCTTGGTCAGCCCGTGAGCGATGACGGAAACAGTCTGCCCGTGAAAAAAGTAAAGCAGGCGGTAGTTGACCGATCCCAAACGAGCCCGCAGTTCGTAAATGCCGTCGCGCAATAGATCGGCCTCCGGTCGTCGCAGCTCGTGGCCGAGCAGAGCCAAGCGGCTGATGGCCGCCTGGCATTTGAGAAAGGCTTTAACGTTGGCATGGCGGAGATCTTTCAGCCAATCGACCACGGGCGCGTCGCCATCCTGCTCTTGGTAAAAGACGACGTGGATCGAGGGCATTGAATATCAATGCCCGATCTATCGCATTTTTGCGATGATCCGTCAAGGAATAAGCATTCTTTTCCGTTCACTAGACCGCGCCGTTCCCAGGTCGCGGCCATGCGTTTTTTTACTCACCGCATTAACTTGTTCCGACCTCAACGGCACGACCATGAAGTGGCGCTATGGGGCCGCAACGAGCCGTAAACCCCGTTCCAAAACTGCGACTCGTGTTTCACGGCAGACACAGATGGGCTTGGCCTTGAAACAAGTGCCCACGCTCGTCGCGGTAACGATTGAATCGCGTCGCCAGGGTGCCTTGCAGCCAGTGCATGCCTTCGACGAGATTCGCCCGAGGGGTTTCAACGGCCAGATGAAAGCAGCCACTCGCCGGGCTGCACCCATCCCAGAGTGATTTTGCATGACCACGTAAGCATGCAACCACCCTCCGTAACGGCTCACCGCCTCGACCAGCACGCTCACAAACGCCTGTACCGCACCCACGGTCTCGAACACGTCGCGGCTGGTAACTCCCCCGGTTTAAGACGTGGTACAGTGCCCCCTTGTATTGAATTCTCAACCGCCGCGCCATCCACCCAAAACACTCCACCCGTCCCACCTAAGCAACAAAGCAAAGCGCCCGCGCCCACCTCAAATCGCGGGCTTTCCATCTAACAAAACACGCCGTGACCCCGTTGGAGACTCCGCGTAATCAGCCCTAAACCGAGCAAGTATAAGGTTTACCGGCGAAATAATAGGCCTGAAAGATAGTGTTGGAACGATTTAATTTCACCGCCAATGGGATATCGACGGGCCGTCGTCTTGCAAAATCCGCAAAACTCACGGGGTCAGGGCGTTTTTTGATAGTCCATTCTGCGAGGCTTTGTAGTGATCCCCCCGCATCCCCCCAAATCGTGGGTTTATTCATCTAACAGAACACGCCGTGACCCCGTTGGACTCGCCCTGCTTACGAGTTTCGTGCGCGCACCAAGCAGACACAAAAAAACCGAAGGCTTTGCGGCCTTCGGTTTTCTGATGAAAGGATCTTCGCTGATTTAGAACTTCCGCTTCGCGAAAGCCAAGGCGGCGACAGCCAAGCCAAGGAGCGCGATGGTCGAACCGCTGTCTGGAACCCCGGGGGGGGCAGGAATATCGGAATCTGTGGAATCGTAGCGTGAAAGATGGGAGAGGCCTCCACTCGGAGCCGATGCGGGAATCGTGAACGCATTGAGACTTCCTAAGCCTCCGATGTACCACACATAGCTATTGTTGCCGTACTTGCCGATCGCGTAGTCGAAAATGCCGACGGGAACATCCGTACGATCTGGGTTATTCGACTCGTCTTTTGTAGCTAGCGTTGTGACCGCCTGCAAACCAGCGGGACCAGAAGTGCGGTAGAAATCCGGGGTTCCACTGGTATCGCTGGTTCCTACCGTCATCGAGAGCAGCTTGTTGATGTACCCGACCTCATCGGCAGGACTGGAAGGCGTACCTGGGTCAATGTATCCGATAGACTGCGCAATCGAAAGATCGATCGTGACTGCTTGAGCGCTGAGCGCGAGGAACACCGCGGAAGCGGCGGCGAGGATGGACTTGGTGAACGTTTTCATCTTTAAGTAGGATTGATGCCATTTTAAGCAGTCGATATGCCGATTGGCACACATGCAAACGCGTTTTTCTAAAAATTGCATCTATACTATTTTCTATCAGATAATTACGAAATTTAATTTTTCGGAAATTTTTTTAGTATGCCTCAATATTGAAACTGAAGAGCCAAAAAAATCGCCGGAAACCGTAAGGGTCTCCGACGATTGTCGCCTTTCTTTACGGCCCCTTCCCGGGGCAATACCCGGTGGCCGCCCCTCACTCCTCCGGCAGCGGCTTGTCCTTGGTTTCAGGCAGAAATGGCAGCACCACGATACCCAGCAGCAACACTCCGCTGACCCATAATCCTGCCGTGCGGAAGCCTTCGAGGTTTCCGCCCAAGCTCCGGGTGATCTGCCCAATCGTGAACGGCGCCGTCGCCGCCGCGACCCGGCCAAAGTTGTAGCAGAAGCTCGTCCCGGTACTGCGCAGGCTGGTCGGAAACAATTCAGGCAGGTAAATCGCGTAAACCGCGAACACGCCGAGTTGCCCAAAGCCCATCAGCGGGATCATCCAGAAGATCTGGCTGAAACTGCGCAAGCTGCTGAAAACCAGCACGGTACTTGCAAACGAGAGAAAAAGCGCGAGCGCGAACGCAAATTTCCGGCCTTTCACCTGCGCCACCCGGGCCATGGCCGTCATGCCGAAAAACGCGCCGACGTTTTGCAGCAGCAGGGCCATCGAACTCCAATAGGCCTTCTCACTGCCCAGGGCGTCCGCACTGAGATTCTTGGAGGCCAAATGCTCCTCCACAATCGACCGAACGATCGTCGGATGGAAGTTGCCGATGCCCCAGAGACCAATGATGCCGGCGCTGCACAACAGCAACCCCAACCACGCATGCCGGCGCCAGCGCGGGTGCGTGAGCAACGTGGCATAAGAACCGAACTTCACGCCCGTTTTCGCACCCGCGGCTTTCGCATCCAACCACCGCTGCGGCTCCTTCAGACGGCCGAGAATGAACACACACAGAAACGCCGGAGCGGCGCCCACGATGAACATCATCTGCCATGATTTAAGCCCCGCCGGCAGCAACTCCCGAGCGGCCAGCATTCCGATGCCCATACCGATCAGGCCTGCACTGATGTTGCCCACGCTCGACAGGGATTGCAGCAAACCCAATGCAGGCGCCCGCGCGCGATCCGGGACCGTGTCCGCCACCAGTGCCACCGCCAGGCCGAAGACGCCGCCCACGCCCAGACCCGTCAGGAAGCGGTAGACACAGAAATCCACGAAGCCGGTGGAGAGAGCGCTCAAGCCCGTGCACACCGAGTAGATAAGGACGGAAAGCGTCAGGATGCGGGCTCGACCGAAGCGGTCCCCCAGCGATCCGAAAAACAGTCCCCCTGCGGCCCAGCCGAGCAGAAAGACCGAGGTCGTGTACGGCGCATACTCCCGCGCCTTCGTCTTGTCGCCCAGAAGCTGCTCCATCGCAGCGTCACGCGCCAGGTTGAAGAACTGCTGGTCCATGCAGTCGAAGAGCCAAGCCAGTGAGGCGATGCTGAAGACAAACCAGTGCTCACGCGTCAGCGTGCGCCACCAAGGCAGAGAGATCGGAAGGGTAGACATAGAAAAAAATCAGCAACTCAAAGTCCATGAGCCAAAAATGCCGGAGCCCTCGGCCCGGCACTCTCGTTCCCACCGAATCCGCCGGGTCGGACGGACGCGGCCGCGAGCTCGACCTTGTCGCGACCGATCGAGGCAAGCAGCCCAACGGCCGCGAGCACACTCAGTGCTCTCCGATCCCGAACCGCTCGTCCGCCCGAGGCGTCGACCTGGACGGATCTCACGTAAGCCGCACGGGCGCGCCTCGTTCTGCAGACGCGTAGAGTCCCCGGATCAGCGCGACTGCCTTGCGTGCTTCGTGTCCATCGATCGCCACGGGCCGATTCTCGCGCACCGCGTCGATGAGGTCCTGAATCTGGCGGCGATGCCCTTCGAAACTAATCGCGTTCGGCGCGCTGGCGCCGGAACCGAGGGCCCCGGTATCTTTCGCGGCTCGGATCTGCACGTCACCCTCGACCTCGTGGTCGAAGTCCCAGTGGGAAATAAAATCCCCATCGAGCATCACCGAGCCGTGCTCACCGCATAATTCGATCCGTCGTGCCCAACCCGGCCTCACCGCCGTGGTCGCTTCGATACTGCCCATGGCCCCGCACGGGAAACGCAAGGTCGCCGCCGCGGTATCCTCCGCCTCGATATGCCCGTAGACGCGCCGGGTCGTCCAACAAAAGACTTCTGTCGGCAGCCCGGCGAACCACTGCAACAGATCAATCGCATGAATCGCCTGATTGATCAGCGCACCTCCGCCGTCGAGCTTCAACGTCCCTTTCCAGCCGGTATAATACTCGGCACTGCGATGCCACTTCACATAGGCGCTCGCCAACACCATCCGACCGAAGCGCCCCGCCTCGATGGCGGACTTGATGATTTGGGCGCCTTCGCCAAACCGGGCTTGAAAAATCGGCGTGACCTTCACCCCGGCGGCATCGGCGGCGCGGAGCAATTCGTCCGCTCGCTCCGTCGTAATCTCAATGGGCTTCTCCACCACCAGGTGTTTGCCCGCCCGGACAGCCGCC
>JBBQEG010000191.1:0-9956 GCA_038320495.1 Opitutales bacterium
GGTATTTTTCAGATCGGCCATCAGCATCTCGATCGCAGCACGGTGATCGCGCCGATTCGGTTGATGCAGGAACTTTATGGCATGGGGAACACGGTCCACGGCATCAACGTCCGCTTGAAACCGGGCGTCGACGAATTTGAGGCCGCGGCGGCGATGAATACCGCGCTTCCGTTTCACCAACGCGCGCTCACTTGGTTCGAGTCGGAGGCCGATTTCCAGAGCATCATCCGGTTCGAGAAGTATATGGTTTTCTTTCTCCTCACCTTCATCGTCGCCGTGGCGGCGCTTTCCATCATGAGCTCGCTGCTGATCGCGGTCGTGCGGAAGACGCGCGAGATCGGGCTGCTCGGCGCGTTGGGCGGGAGTTCACGCGCTGTGGCAGCGTGTTTCTGCGCGCAGGGATTCATCCTAGGCGTGGTGGGCACGGTCGCCGGGCTCGGCCTCGCCTGGGTCGTCATCACGTTCCGCAATGAGATCGTGCAAATCCTCGCGCGTCTCACGGTGGGCCCGGAGGTGTTTCAACAATTTTACGGCTTCGTCGATCTGCCGTCGCACACCACCAGATCGGATCTGACCATCATCATTATTGGATCAATTGTCGCGTCCACGCTGGCCGGACTCGTTCCGGCCTGGCGCGCCGCCAAACTCAAACCGGTGGAGGCGCTGCGCAGTGAGTAACGTGGTCCTCAGTGCGCATGACGTGCGGAAAAACTACCTCAGTGGTGACCGCCGCATCGAGGTGCTTCGTGGCGTTAATCTCGAAGTGCATCGCGGCGAGAGTATTTCCATTCGCGGCGAATCCGGCTCGGGCAAGTCGACGCTGCTGCATCTTCTCGCCGGCTTGGACGCCCCCGATGCGGGCACGGTCAGCTGGGCGGGCGCGGGTGCCGGCGGCGAGCGCCGCGCGGATTTCCTCGGGATGGTTTTCCAGTCCTTCTATCTCATCCCGGAACTCGATGCCCTGCAAAACGTCCTCATGGCCGCGCGCATTCGACGCGCCCCGGGAGCCGCCGAGCGCCAGCGCGCGCACGATCTGCTCGACCGCGTGGGTTTGGCGGAGCGCGCCGCGCATCTCCCGATGCAGCTCTCCGGTGGCGAACGCCAGCGCGTGGCCGTGGCCCGCGCCTTGATGAATTCCCCCAAGCTCATCCTCGCCGACGAACCCACGGGTAACCTCGATGAACACACCGGCGATAGCATGATCGAAATGCTGCTCACGCTCTGCCGCGAAACCGGCACCGCCCTTGTCCTCGTGACCCATAATGTGGCGCACGCGGCAAAAACGCAGCGGCAAACCTTCCTGCATGACGGCGTGCTGACCTGACTTTTCGGCGGAAGCGGGTTCCCGCCGGTTGGAGGTGCACGGGTTGTTCGCGAGCGCCCTTCCTCGCCCGAGGTCGTTCGGCCGGTGTCGTAGGTCACGCCCCCTAGGCCACGCTCCGTTGTTGCCGACGCCGGCGCGACTCCCACACTCGCCGGCCATGGCATCCAAGAAGATTCGCTGCGGTGTGGCGGGCGTCGGCTCGCTCGGGCAGCATCACGCGCGTATCTATTCCAGCCTCCCGGGCGCGGAACTCGTCGGAATTTACGAGACGAGCGACACCCGTGCGGCTGAAATTTGCGCCCGCCACGGTTGCCGTCGTTTCGCCACGATCGCTGAACTCGGGGCGGCCTGCGAGGCCGTCTCGGTCGTGGTGCCCACCGATCTCCACGCCGAGGTCGCTTTGCCACTCCTGGCTGCCGGCGCCCATGTTTTAATTGAGAAGCCGCTCTGCGCTTCCCTCGACGAAGCCGAGCAGGTGCTGGCGGCGGCGCGCGCCAACAACCGTCTCGTGCAGGTTGGCCACATCGAGCACTTCAATCCAGTGATGAGTTTTCTCGAAAAGGAAATCGACGACCCCCGCTACATTACCGCGGAACGTCTCGCGCCTTATCAGCCGCGGGGAACTGAGGTCGGCGTTGTGCTCGATCTCATGATCCACGACATCGGCATCGTGCTCGCGCTGGTCAAATCGCCCATCACCCGCATCGACAGCGTGGGCGTGACGGTCCTCTCGAAAAGCGAAGACATCGCGAACGCGCGCATTCAGTTTCAGAATGGCTGTGTCGCCAATCTCAGCGCGAGTCGCATGAGCATGAAAAAGGCGCGAGAGATCCGGATCTTCCAGGGCGATGCGTACCTCTCGCTCGATTTCATGAATCAAGCCGGCCATCTGGTGAAGAAGACCGACATCATTGCGTATGGGCTTAAGATGAAGATCGGCCTCGTCAAAGCGGGTGACTTGAGCTCGCTGCCGGTCCGCGAGATCCCGATCGAAAAAGGCGAGCCGCTCGCCTTGGAGCTCGCGCACTTTGTCGAGAGCGTCGCCGCCGTCAGTCAGCCGAAAGTTGGCGCGGCCTTGGGTAAGAGCGCGCTCGAGGTCGCCATCACGATCACCGAGCAAATCCGCGCCGCCGCCAAATGAGTGAGGCGTTGCCGTTTCGGCTTCCGCCGCCAGTCGGTTCGCGGGTGGATGTCTTGATCCTTGCCGGCGAACACTCGGGTGACGAACACGCCGCGCGTCTCGTGCGCGAAGCGCGGGCGCGCCAGCCGCAGCTCAACGTCGTAGCCCTCGGCGGACCGCAACTTGCCGCCGCGGGGGCCCAGCTCCTTCACGATCTCACGGCCTCGTCGGTGGTGGGGCTGGTCGAGGTGTTGAAGAACTATCCGTTTTTCAAGGCGCTCTTCGCGGAGACGTTGCGCTGGATCGCGGAGCATCGCCCGCGGGTGGTGTGCTTCGTCGATTATCCGGGCCTCAACTTGCGCCTGGCCGCGGCGCTGCGCGAACAAGGTCTGTCCGTGAAGGGCGGCGGTACCATCAAAGCGGTTTATTATATCTCGCCGCAGATCTGGGCGTGGAAAGCGAAGCGCCGATTCACCATGGCGCGGGATCTCGACGCGATGGCCGTGATCTTTCCGTTCGAGCCGGCCTGCTACGCCGATACTCCGCTGCCGGTTGAATTCGTGGGCCATCCTTTTGTCGTCGCCGATTATGCGGCACCCGTGCGCTACGATCCGCACGGTCCGATTTTGCTTCTGCCCGGTAGTCGTAAACAGGCGGTCGCGCGGATCTTTCCGGTCCTGCTCGCCGGGTTTCTCGAGTACCAGCGGGAGCACGGCGAGGCCCGGGCGGCGGTGCTCTACCCGAGCGACGATATCCTCGACGTTTTGCGCGCGGCGCATCCGCCCGAAAATGTGCAGCTGCTCCGGGTGTCGGAAACCGGTGCTGAATCACGCGCCGGGCAGAATACAGCGCAGCCCGCCAGCGCGGTCCTCACCTCGAGCGGGACCATGTCGATGCATTGTGCCCTCGCGGGAATTCCTGGCGCGATCGCCTATCGGGCGAACCCCCTCACCTATATTCTCGGACGAATGTTGGTGAAAGTGGATTACCTGGGAATCGCGAACCTCCTGCTGGAGGAACCGATGTATCCCGAGTTTATCCAGGCGGATGCCACTCCCAAGGCTCTAGCCGCCCAGGTTCGCGACTGTATCCACAATCCGGATCGCCTGACGCGGACGATCGCGCATACCACACAATTGCGCGCCCGCTTGGGCGAACCGGCGAGTGGCACGGCCGCGGACTGGCTCGTGCGCCAACTGTAGCCGCCGGGATTTCCGGATCGGATGAGTCGGACATGGGAGAGTTTCCGGGGATGCCGTAAATGCTTCCGAACTCAGGTACGTTACTGCAAAGAATTCGCCAATCGGGGAACGGGTCGTTCTCTTTAGGAAAATGGTGGAAAACGTTAGCGCACCCTTACCTCGTCGGTTTCCAGGCCGGGTGCTGCCTTGGATCGTGTTGTTGGTCGGGCTGAGTAGTACGTGGCTGTTCTGGATGTTTGTGCGCGGAGAACTGAAACGCGAGTCGGATGAACATCTTGGGCGGCTCGGGGATCGGGTCGTCGTCGCAATTGAAATGCGGATACGCGCCACGGCGCAGTTCTTACAGTCAGCCCGGGCCCTGACGGGACCCGGGGGAGAGATGGCTAACGCATCGTGGCTGCGGTATATGGCTACGGTGGCTCCATTCGTGGATGAGGTCACGGATGGGATTGGCTACGCGCGCCGGGTGGATCGGGCCCGACTCGATGACATTGAAAAGCGGATACGCGCACAAGGTGGCGGAGACTTCACGGCCGAACGGACCGGGGCGGCGACGGACGTTTTCCTGGTGACGCATGCGCAGCCAGCGATCCCGCCGCTCGCGGGACCGGGTCGCGACTTGGGAGCATGGCCGGAAATTCGGCGGGCGGCGGAGGAAGCAATGAAAACCGGCCCCCCGACCATGACCGCGAGCCTGGATCTCCTCGAAGGACCGCGGGAAATCCGCGGGACGCTGTTGCTGGTGCCGGTGGACGATTCGCCGAGCGGTCCCGCCGAGGCTCCGACGCGTTCGTTCGCGGTGCAAGGGTGGGCGTTTGCCATCCTGCGAATGGATCGTCTCGTGGCGGCGGCGTTGGACACGGTTGGAGGAGAAGCCGCTCTGGAAGTGACGGAACGAACGCCTGAGGGCGGCCGGATGTTGCTCTTTGATTCGCGCCCCCCAGACGCTAGGGCAAAGGCGGAAACGAAACTCGCGGTGGATGCGGCGCAGGACGGGGTCGTTTCTGTCACGCTCTATGGTCGCGAGTGGGCGATGCGACTGCATCCCCGGGCGGACTTTGGCGGACAGGCGGGTCACCTGTTGGAATGGCTGTTCATTTCCGGCGGCGTTCTGTTGTCCTTCGTTGCCGCCGGGTTGACGTGGTCGCTCGTAAATTCACGGGCGGCTGCGGTGCGACTCGCGCGTGAGATGACGGCTGACCTGTCCCGTTCCGAGGCGGAGGCGCGCAAGCTGGCATTGCTTGCCAGCCGAACCGCCAGCGGGGTCATGCTCACCGATGCAAATTGGCGGATCGAATGGGTGAACGAGAGCTTCACTCGTTTCTTCGGTTACCGTTTCGATGAGGTGAAGGGGCGACGCCCGGGTGAATTGCTGCGCGGCCCGGAAAGCAAAGCCTCGATGGTGGCCGAAATCGATGCGGCGTGCGAAAACGGCATTCCGTTTAGGGGCGAGATGCTCAACTATACCAAGGACGGTCAGCGGCGTTGGATGGAACTCGATATTCAACCAATCAAGGATGCGAACGGTATCGTCACTGGTTTCCTGGAACTGCAACTCGACATTACGGAGCGAAAGCGGATTCAGGCGGAGATTGCGCAGAAGGAGGCGGAGTTTCGCTTCATTTTCGAGACGGCGCCGATTGGTCTCTCGTGGCTCTGGGTGGGCTCTGATGACAGCCGGCGACGGATGAGCAATGATGCTCATTTGAAGATTCTCGGCCTCAGTTTGGATCAGATGCGGGATTCGAATATATTTCGTCGAATCACCCATCCGGATGACTGGGCGCGGCAGCAGGAACAGTATGAGCGGCTCGAACGCGGCGAGATCGATCGTTTCACGATCAAAAAGCGCTACCTGCGGTTGGATGGAAAACAGACGTGGGCCGAGCTGAGTTTTCACCGGATTCGCGATCCGCAGGGCGGCTATCAAGAGGTCTCAACGCTGGTCGATGTCACGCCCTTGCAGCGGGCGCAGGATGAGCTGGAACAGAAGGAGGCCCAGTTTCGGTTTATTTTCGAATCGGCGCCGATCGGCATTCTCTGGAGCCATGTGGATCCTGACGGCAAAACGGTGCGTCTGATCAACCCCGCGCATGCGCGCATCTGTGGTCGCACGCTGGAGGAATTGTCCCGCCCCGGCGCTTTCGCGAACATCAGCGTGCCGGAGGAATACGAACGTCAACAGGCGCTCCATGCTCGTCTCGCCGCCGGTGAGATCGGGCACTTCTCGATCGAGAAACGTTATCGTCAAAGCGGGGGGCGATTCACGTGGGTGTTGCTGACGCAACAGCGCCGGACTTTTCCCAACGGAGCGTTCGAGGAGCTCAGTACGGTGGTCGACATCACGGAGCGGAAACAAGCGGAGCAGAAACTCGCGGAAGAGCAGGCGCGTTTCCGGAGCATCTTCGAACTCGTGCCGATCGGACTTTCCTGGTTTATCGTCGGGCGTCAGGCCGAGACGCACACCGTCAATTCCGCGCATGCCCGCATCACTGGTGTTCCGGTGGAGCAACGCCTCGAGAGTGAACGCTACGTCCAAGCCACGCATCCCGATGACCGCGCCCGGCAGGAGGAGTTGACGGCTCAGGTGCAACGGGGAGAGATGGACTGGTTCTCGCTCGAAAAGCGTTACATTCATCCGGATGGAGAACTCGTTTGGGCGTCGCTGACGGTCCGGGTTCTGCATGATCCTATCTCTGGCGAAAAACTCCAAATCGCTTCGCTGGTGGATATCACCGAACTCAAGCGACAGGCTGCCGAGGTTTACGCCGGGAAGGAAGCGGCGGAGGCTGCGAATGTCGCGAAGAGCCAGTTCCTGGCGATGATGAGTCACGAGATTCGCACTCCGATGAACGGCGTCATCGGGATGACGTCGCTCCTCCTCGATTCGCATCTTTCGCACGAGCAACGCGATTTCGTTGAGACGATCCGCCATAGCGGAGATGCGTTGCTGACGATCATCAATGACATCCTCGACTTCTCGAAGATCGAGTCGGGCCGGCTGGAACTCGAACGCGTGGAGTTTGCCATCCGCGAGTGTGTCGAAGGGGCGCTCGATCTGCTCTCGCCGCGCTTCACTGAAAAAGGAATCGATCTCCTGTACGAAATTGCCGATGGGGTGCCTAGCGCGGTCCGCGGCGATCCGTCGCGGTTGCGACAGATCCTCGTGAATCTATTGGGCAACGCGGCCAAGTTCACCGAAAGCGGGGAAGTAGTCCTCTCGCTCCATGCGATGCCGCACGACGAGGGACGGATGGAGCTTTTCTTTGCGGTGCGGGACACTGGCATCGGCATCTCGCGGGAAAATGTGAATCGGCTGTTCCAACCGTTCTCGCAGGTCGATGCCTCGACCACCCGGCGCTTCGGCGGCACCGGGCTCGGCTTGGTCATCAGTAAGCGCCTGGCGGAACTCATGGGCGGGCGCCTATGGGTGGAAAGCGACGTGG
Organism: Opitutales bacterium; assembly: GCA_038320495.1. Taxonomy (GTDB): domain Bacteria; phylum Verrucomicrobiota; class Verrucomicrobiia; order Opitutales; family Opitutaceae; genus ER46. Next base: position 7,093 of record JBBQEG010000191.1, read on the forward strand.
GCCACGGCGCGACGTTTCACTTTGTCATCGCCGTTGAGCCGCTCGGCAGTCGCCCCCGCTCCTGGCAGGTGCCGGAGCGCTCCACTCTGGTCGGGCGCCGACTCCTCGTGGTCGATGACAATGCGACGAACCGCCGCATCCTCACCGAACTTGCCCTCGGCTGGGGAATGGAGGTGCGTGCCGCAGCCTCCGGGCCGGAAGCCCTGGGCTGGCTGCGCGACGCGGAAATCTTTGATATCGCGGTTCTCGATATGCACATGCCGGACATGGACGGCGAAATGCTCGCGCGGGAAATTCATCGTCTTCAAGGCGCCGAGGCTCCGCCACTCGTGTTGTTGTCCTCGATTGGTGCGCGTGAGGACGTGAGCGAACCGGGACTGTTCGCGGCGTTCCTCACCAAACCTGCGAAGCCCGCGCAACTGGTCGTCGCGTTGAGCGCATCGTTGCGACCGGATCGGGGAGGGGAGCGGACGCGCTCCGTGCACCCGTTTACCCCGAGCCCCGTTCCGGATGGGCCGCTGCGGCCGGAGCACCTCCTGCTCGCCGAGGATAATGCGGTGAATCAAAAGGTCGCCCTCTCCATGTTGAGAAAGCTCGGGTATCGCGCGGATGTCGCCGCCAACGGACGTGAGGCGTTGGAGTCGTTGGAGCGGCAGAACTACGACATTGTTCTCATGGATATCCAGATGCCGGAGATGGATGGACTGGAGGCGTCGCGAGAGATTCTCAAACGCTGGCCGGACCGCGCCGACCGTCCGTGGATTATCGCCCTGACGGCCAATGCCATGCTCGGCGATCGCGAGAACTGCCTCGCCGCCGGCATGGACGACTATCTCGCGAAACCGATCAAGCTGGACGCGTTGGCCAGCGCCTTGAACCGGGCACGGCAAGCACGCGGGTGAGGTTGAAGCCGGCATCGGAACTCGCGCCGGGCTTATAATCAGAGAGCCTTTATGCGTGCTCTTTGCGTTGAAGCGTCGGGGCCGCTTCAACCACTCCGAGGGCGTCGACTTGCGCAGCCACCTGCATCCAGAGGTTGTGGGCTTTCTCCGCAATGATGGTGCGGCACTTGACGAGTTCGGCCGCCCGCGCGGCGCGGTTTTCGTCCGCGATCTTCGCGAGGTCGTCCAAGTTATACAGAAACACATTATCAATTTCGGCGACGGTGGAATCGACATCGCGCGGGAGCGCTTGATCGATGAAGAACAGCGGTCGGACCGGACGCTTGTGCATCGCCGTTTTAGCCCCGGTCCGCGTGATCACGTGACCTGGCGCCGACGTGGCGCAGACCACGACGTCGAATTCGCTCAGGCGGGCCTCGCATTGCTCAAACGGCATCGCGCTCGCTCCGAGCCCGCTCGCCAGCTCCATCGCGCGTTCCAGGCGCCGGCTCGCAACGGTCAATGCCGCCGCTCCGCGGCTCTGAAACGCCTTGGCCGTCTTCTCGCCAATTTCCCCTGTACCCAGGAGTAGGATACGCGTATCCTTCAAGCTGCCAAAGATGCTCAGTGCCAGTTCCACGGCGACATTGGCCACGCTCACTTGACCCGCGGTGATCCCGGTGTGCGTCCGGACATGCTTGGCCGCCTGAAACCCCTTCTGAAAAATCCGGTTCAACACCGGACCGGTCGAGCCCCGGGCTTGCGCGGCTGCATACGCGTCCTTCACCTGACCAAAGATCTCGTTTTCACCGATGATCTGCGAATCGATGCCGGCCGCGACCTCAAGTAGATGTTGGATCGCCTCCCGGCCGCGCAGGCTGATCCGGATCTTGTTGAACTCGATCGGATCGAACTTCTGCCGGGCGCAGAACGTATCGCTCATCCGCACCGCCGCTTCCGGGTTCGCGGCCAAACCGTAGAACTCGATGCGGTTGCAGGTGGCGAGCACGGCAAACTCTTTCAAGCCGGACATGCCCGCAAACTCGGTTTGCAGCGCGGCCGCATTCTCGGGCGTGAGCGACAGTTTCTCGCGAACCTCGATCGGCGCGCGATGGTGAGTCGTTCCAATGACGAAAAGCCGATCCGCACTCATGGGTTGGCAACATTCGCGGCGGCTTGCGCGGTAATGTTTTTATCGGAGTTCCGACTGGCGTCCACCGGCCCTAACGAAAGAAGAGCCGCAGCATACAAAGCGAGACAGGACCAAGCGAAACGCTTCGCCAGTAAGACACCTTGCAGGCGTAAACCCAGCGCCACCGCATACGCGAGCCAGACGGCGATCGTGGCGATCAGTTTGGTGAGGTCCACGGCGCTGAAGTCGCGAACCCAGTAGACCGAACCCACCGCCAGCGACACTCCAAGAATCACCACGCCGGCGCCCAGCAAACGAACCCCGATTTGATCCAGATCGAGAATCGACGGGAGAAAGGAGAACACGCCGCCCAGGTGCTTGGCTTTGAGGGAATAATTCCTCAGGAGAAACATGATCGACGTCAGTGCCAGCAATCCGAAGACACCGTAGCTAAACACCGCCAGCGCCGCGTGCAGCTCGATCCAGGGATTGTTGCCGAAGATGCGCGTACGTTGAGTGGCGTCCCAGGATGGTATCGCCAGGGATAACAACGTCATCGCAGTCGCCAGACAGGCCGTGAAATAACCGAGAAGGCTGTTCCGAAAGGTGACTCCAATAACCAGATACAGCGTGATCGCCGACCAGGCCGTGAACTGAAAGATCTCAAACTGATTCCCCAACGGACACCCCCCAACGATCCGTCCGCGAATACCGAGACCGATGAGTTGCGCGACGTACCCGATGGCAATCAGCACGTACGTCGCCACCCCGGAAGGGCGTCCCTGCTTGAGCAAAGCCACCGTGCCGAGCAGGAACCCCGCGGCGTAGAAGCCGGCGGCAAACCAGAGCCA
>JBBQEG010000192.1:0-9946 GCA_038320495.1 Opitutales bacterium
TGTCCCGAAACAACCACCGAGTCGCGAGTTTCGTGCAACCGGGGAAGCCCGTGACGGTGGTGAGCCACCTTTTCGCGGATATCGGCTGCGGCGAGGGGCTGACTACGTAAATAGAAACGCCCTTCCGAACCGGGATTGCTTCGTCTCTAGCTTCTGCCCCACGTGCCGGTCCACCGCGTTCCTTACCACGGCGTTTGTTGAAAGCGGGGACAGCCGAATAATCCGTGCCGACTCGCACCGCACAATTCGCGGCGGCCCACAGGGGCCTGTCCGCCACGAGGACCGGGCGCTTTGCCAACCGCGCCAACCGCGACGCAGAGACTCGACGGTACAAGAAGCTGGAACCTCGGCCTGTTTGGATCGCGTGGGTGAGATGGAAAACCCGATCATCTCACTTCTGTTCGTCCGAGCCTTCTTCCCCCGGCACGTCACATCCCTTCCAAAACACCACGTCTTGGCTTAAACGAGCAGAGGTGCCGGAATCGGTCGTTTGCGACATTATCAGCCACGCGTTAGAACTCGTCAGCCGCAACTACACGCCCGTTGACGAAGCGACCAAACGCGACGCGATTCGCTGCGTGCCGGATCTTCTCCGATCCCCGTCCTAGCGCCCAGCGGGCGTCTCTCGGACGCATCCGTCAGAAGGATCACGTCGGCGACGTGAAATCGGACGCGCGGGGACTCGGATATTTCTCCTTCAGGGAGGCCCGCCATCTGTGAGGCTGGCGGGCTCCAGCACTCACTCCACGCCATCACATGGACAAGCCCTGCGCAATCAACCAGGCCTTCGCGACAATTCGAGATGGTGCTGCCATTCGCAATCCGCTTGAGGGCGGAATAGTCAGGACATCGCAGATCACGCGGGGATCCGGCCGCGATGCTGGCATTGGTCGAAGATGGAGTAGACTGTCAGCGGGCACTTTCGCCCGATTCGAGATGATCGATAAGGGGGAACTCACTCCTTCCGGCGGCCGAGGTCTGACCCGCATTCGCAGGGAGATTGGAGTCGGTTCGCGTCTGTCTCGGGAGAAACCCCGAGAAATCGCGCGCAACAGCGCCCAGATTTTTCTACACCTCTTTTTCTACACCTTTCTCTAAAATCGGAGCACGACGAGGCACAACGGGAAACATCGAATCACCAGATTTACCTCTGAGAGCGTAACCAGGAAACAACTACACGCACCCGGAAAAATCGCGATTTGGGCTTCTGAGACCTGCGTGTCTACCAATTCCACCACCCGGGCAACAACGAAGGGGCAAGACACACAGCCGATCGCTTCGGCGCAAGAAAATTGATTTCACTCGCTCGCACCGCCTCCCACACTTCGCCAAGCCATGAAAAAAGACGCCATCCTCGCCAAGTTCAAAGCCGAGAAGGTCATCGCCCTCATCCGCGCCGATTCTCCCGATGGGCTCCTCGACTGTGCCAAGGCCCTCGCGGCCGGCGGCCTGACGAGTATCGAGCTCACCATGACGACCCCCGGCGCCATCCGCATGCTCGAAAAAGCGACGTCCGATTTCCCGGATTTTCTTTTCGGCCTCGGCACCGTCCTCGATGCAGAAACCGCGCGCGCCGGCATTCTTTCCGGCGCCAAATTCATCGTCACTCCCGGCGTGCGGCTCGATGTGATCGAGACCTGCAAGCGTTACAGCGTCCCGATTTTCTGCGGCGCATTCACGCCCACGGAAATCATCACCGTCGCCGAAGCGGGCGCCGATGCTGCAAAGATTTTTCCCGCGGAATTCTTCGGTCCCAATTACATCAAGTCCGTCAAAGCCCCTCTCCCGCACGTGGAAATGGTTCCCACCGGCGGCGTGAACGAAAATAACGTCGGCGAGTTCCTCAAGGCGGGCGCCTTCGCCGTCGCCGCCGGCAGCTCGCTGGTCGATGGCAAGGCCTTCAAGGAACGGAACTGGGACGCCATTACCGCCAAGGCCAAAGCCTTTGTCAGCGCCGTCGCTGCTGCCAAGTAGGCGGGCCGCGCCCGCTCCAACCCGATGCGTCGCCCGCCCGCCTCCGTTCGCCACGTGGCCGGCACGCATTGGGCCGTCGGCGTGGCCGTCGCAGCATCCGTCGCGCTGATTCACTTCAGCACACGCCACCTGCCAATCAGCTTCAGCCCCAAAGCCTACGCCATCGCCGGCGGCTTGGCGTCGCTCTATCTGCTGACCGGTACGCTGGTGTGGTTCGGACTCGCCCCGGGTCGCGCTTTGAGCCGGCTTTGCACATTTCTGTATGTCATGCGCCCGGGGCTCAGTCATCGACTGGGTGAGATGATGCGCTCACCCGAATTTGTCGCGCACTTCACGCGCCAGCCACTCAAAACCGCCACCACATCCGACGCGGAGTAGCCTCCTGCTCCGCGCCGTGAGTCTTGGGACCGAAGGTCGAATCGACCTTCGAGTGGTCCCGAGCTTGGGCCTCGACCCAGGTTCAACCCGGAGCAGAGGATCAGAGAAACTTGGTGATATCCGGGATCTCCTTCACGCGCCGGCCACCGGAATGGCGCTCAAAGTACGGATCCTCCTCCTGCTTCGCCTCGATATCGTCCTCTCCGTCCGGAGACTCTTCCTGCTCATCAATGACTTCGCCCTCCGCGTTGGTGAAGATCCAGTCCTGTTCCTCGTCAAACGCGTGCGTCATCCGCCGTGCCTGCGGTTCCAGAATGAGCGCCGGGTTGTGCACGCGCCCGTGTTTCACCAGCTCGAAGTGACACGGATAATACTGCTTCTTGAAATGCGTCAGAAAGTCGCTGACCCACTTGTTTTCCAACCCCTCGCGCTTGTTCAGCAAAACGACGTCGGCAAAGTGCACGCAGGCCTCGAACCACGCCAGCAAAGGAGGATGACGCTCGGCCAACTGCGCATCGATAATGCAGATCACCCGCGCGACTTCGCCGCCTTGCGCCTCGACCCACGGCTTGAAGACCTCGGCCTGATCGATGGGATTGCGCCGACCATTCGTGATGAAAAATACATGCGTCGCGCCTTCCGGAATCGTACCCGAAATCGCACCCTCATCGAGCCAGCTCCAGCGGGCCAACCTGGGTAACTTTTCATCCACCGCTTCGGCCAACTCCACGTCGGCCAGCATCACCGCGGGGCGGTCCGTTTCCGCGAGCCCATCCTGGATGAGGTCAAGGAGAACCTCGCGCCGGCCGGCGCCCGGTGTACCCAAGATCAAGGTGACGAGTGGCTTTTCCGATTCTGACATGCAGGGGAAACAAGGGCGGAAAACTCAGGAAGACAAGATCGCGCCGAAGACGCATCACCGCTACCCCGGCTCGACCCGGAAGGTGGCACAGGCATTCCTGCCGGTTCTTAGGATTGAAGGGTTCCCGATGATCCAAATCGCTCAAAAACGGAACGTCTCGCACTGCGCCGCCTGCTGCATCCAGTGATCCAGCAGCACCACTGCGGTCATCGCCTCAACGATGGGCACGGCCCGCGGAACCACACAGGGATCGTGTCGGCCCCGCCCGATCAACTCCGTCGCAGCGCCGTGAACGTCCACGGTTTGCTGCGGCTGCAAAATGGTCGCCGTCGGTTTGAACGCGACCCGAAACACGATCTCCTCCCCATTGCTGATGCCACCTTGCGTACCGCCACTCCGATTCGTGGCCGTTCGCACGCGGCCGTCGCGCGGTTCAAACCGATCATTGTGCTCACTGCCACGTAATCGCGCTCCCGCAAAACCGCTGCCCAGTTCAAAGCCCTTGGTCGCCGGCAACGAGAGCATCGCCTTCGCCAAATCAGCCTCCAGCCGATCAAACACCGGCGCGCCCAGCCCGGCCGGCACGCCGCGCACCCGACACTCAATGATGCCTCCGACCGAGTCGCCTTCGCTGCGAACGGACTTGATCCGCTCAATCATCTTCGCTGCCGTCGCCGGATGCGGACAGCGCACTGCCGTGGCCTCGACCTCCGCGAGCGACGGAAAATCCACCAGCGCCTCAAGGGGCATTTCGATGTCATGCACTTGCGTGAGAAACGCCCGAATCTCCACGCCCGCCGGAGCGGACACGCCAGCCGCGTCACCCCGTGTCACAAGTCCCGCCGCCAGGATCTTCTTGGCAATCGCACCCGCCGCCACCCGTCCCACGGTTTCCCGCGCCGAACTGCGGCCACCTCCGCGGTGATCCCGAATTCCAAACTTTTCCTGATACGTGAAATCAGCATGCGAGGGGCGAAACTTGTCCCGCATCTCATCATACGCTCCCGGCCGCTGGTCGGCATTCCGAACGAGCATGGAAATCGGCGTTCCGGTCGTGCGCCCTTCAAAAACACCCGAGAGAATTTCAACCCGGTCGTCTTCTTTGCGCGGTGTCACGATGTCGCTCTGCCCCGGCCGACGCCGATCCAGCTCCGCTTGGATCTCCGCGGCCTCCAACGGCAAACGCGGGGGACAACCGTCCACGACGGCCCCCACGGCAGCCCCGTGGCTTTCGCCCCAAGTGGTGACAGTGAAAAATTTTCCGAACGTGTTCGGCATGGCCGCCGACCCTTGGCAGCAGGCCAAGCGCCCGCAAGCGGCAAATCGGCAATCCCCAACGCTCGAGGCCTCATCTTCAAATCAGCGGCAACTTTCAGCCCGACTTGTCGTCACAACCTGCCACACAAGACCGTTTACATCTGCGATCTCTTTGCCCTTTCTCCTTCGTTCCGGCGCGACGCTCGCCTTCCAACATTTCCATAACTGCATGACTTCGCGATCCGTCCGCCTGTGCCTGGCTGTTCTCTCGTCCGCTTTGTTCATTGACGCGTACGCTCAAGCTCCCGCCCCTGGCGGCCAGCTGCCACAAAACCAGCCCCCGCCCGGAGCCAACCCCGCTGGCGAGGAACTCGTCCGCCTGAAGCTACCCGACGCCGACATCGATACGGTTCTCACCGCCCTCGAAATCTACACGGGCAAAATCATCCTGCGACCGCAGCAGTTGCAGACCTCGACGTACAATTTGGTCATCGAAAAACCGATTCCCAAGTCGCAGGCGATCCGCGCCATCGAGACGGTACTCGCGCTCAACAATATCGGCATCACTCCCCTCGACGACGTCTTCCTCAAAGTCGTCAACCTCCCGAACGTGCGCACCGAAGCTCCGGAAATGATTTCCGGTTCCGCTTTGGAGCTGCCACCCAGCGGCAAGGCCGCCAGCAAGCTATTCCAATTGGAATTTGCGCGAGCCCAAGAGGTGCAGCCGATGCTCCAGCAGATTCTCAATCCGTTCTACGGCGGTCCCATCCTCCTGGTGAACTCCAACGCGCTGCTGATCACCGACAGCATCAGCAACCTCCAACGGGTTGAACGCCTCCTGCAACAGATCGACAAGCCGGTCACCGCCGGCATGAAGCCGAAGTTCTATCCGCTGACGCACGCCAAAGCCAGCGACCTCGTCAACAAGCTCCGCACCATCCTCTCCGGCACACTCCAACAACAGCTGGGGAGCGCGACGACCTACAACGCCGACGACCGCACCAATCAGATCGTACTCGTCACCGATCCGCGGCAACATGAGTTCTTCGACGACCTGATCGCCCGGCTCGACCAAAAAGCCGACCCCAACACGCGCAACGACGTCATCTACCTCAAGCACGCCAAGGCGGCTGATGTCGTGACGGTTCTTAGCCGGATCATTTCCGGACAAACCTCCGCCATCCAGCGCCAGACCACCGGCTCCGTCCGTCCGGGTCAGGGCGGTCTTCAGCCCCTGCAACCGCAACCGGGTGCGCCCGGTGTTCCCCCGCAGCCCGCGCAACCGAACATCATCTCGGGCTCGAGCGCCGGCAACCCTGCCGAGGGTCTCCAGTCCGACATGAACGAGTTCAGCGCACTGATGACAGTCGTTAACGACGATCGCAGCAACTCGGTCGTCGTCTCCGGCACCGCGAACGATCTTCGCATGGTCAACGAGCTTATCGAGAAACTCGACATCGTCCTGGCCCAGGTGCGCATCGAGGTCGTGATCGCGGAGGTGACCCTGAGCGACCAACACAGCTCGGGTATCAGCGCCCTCGGGCTGCGCCTCGAAGGTGACAAGCTCGTCGGTTTCGCCCTCACCGAAGGCAATCCCGCCAACCTGACGGTTGAAGATGGCGTGATCACCCGGCCCGGCATCACGGGACGCTTCGATCTCGCGGCCACTATTTCCATGAGCGCCACGCCGCGGAAGAGCAACAACACCATCATGTCGGTGCCCGCGATCGTCACCAGCCACGGCAAGCAAGCGAAGATCTTCAACGGCGAAACCCGCCCGGTCGTAACCGGTAGCGTCATCAGTGGCACGGTCGGCGGTTCGACCTCGACCGTGACGCAACAACAGATCGGCACCAACTTAACCGTCACTCCTTTCATCGGGATCGATGGTTCCGTCCAGCTCGATATCGTACAGGCCGTCGAAGACGTCATCGGCACCGTTCCTGTCGACGGCAACACCCAATACATCATCGGTAAACGGGAGACAACTTCGTACGTCACCGCGAAGAGCGGCGAGATCATCGTGCTCGGCGGCTTTCAAAAGACGACCGACGCCAAGAGCTCGAGCCGCATCGGCCCCATTCCCATCATCGGTGATATCTTTGGCGCCCGCCGCAAAGAGAAGTCCCGCCAGGAGCTGATCTTCTTCCTTCGTCCCACCGTACTCAGCAACGATCCGGTGATCGACAACGCCGAGGCCATGAACCGCATCGAACGCTTGCCCACCCGCGACGAAATCCTGCAGCAGCTCGATCCAAAATTCCAACCTGCGAAACCGTCCGTGTTGGACAACATTCTGCCCAACTAAGCTGATCGCTCTTCGCCCTCCATCGATATGCCTGCCCACGGTCCTGCTGATGCAAGTCTGGCGAATCCGGTGATGAAGGCTATTCTCGTTCGTCCGCTGGCAATCGCTCGATTCGCCAGCCGGACAGAATCCGCCCTGCTCCCATGACCACTCTCGACCAGGAAACTCTCCCGTCCTCCCTCGCGGTCTTGTTGACCGACGAACAGCGTCAGGCCGTCATCGAAGCCCCGCGCGAGAAACGACTCGAGACCCTCGCCGCCGCCCTCGGCCGTCCGGAAACGGAAGTTCTCTCCCGGCTCGCGCAAGCGGCGGGCCTCGACATCGCCAGCAATCTGGAAACCGAGCCCGACGCCCGCGGCGTCCTCCCCGCGCGTCTCGTCCACGAGTATCAGATCATTCCGATTCGGTATGCGCAGCCAGCCGGAGAAGGCGCCACCATGGGCTCGCTCGAAGCTCAACATTCAAGTCCAGACACCGCGCCTCTCCACATCGCGAGCGCCTGGCTGCCCGATCCCACGATGACGGACTGGCTGCGGACATTTTCCGCCCGCCCGCTCGTCTGGCATCTCGCCGTCCCCGAACGTATCCACCAACTCATTATCGAAAACTTCGGCGTGGGCTCCGGCTCGCTGGAGGATTCCGATGAAAGCTATGTCGCGCCCGAAGCGCAAAAAGAGGCTGACGAGGTCGTCGATGAGGACGCCGCCGTCGTACGGTTCGTCACCGATGTGATTTCGCAGGCGATCGAAGACCAGGCGACCGACATCCACTTCGAACCGCAGGAAGGTCAGCTCAGAATCCGTTACCGCGTCGACGGCCTCCTCGTCCCCGTGCCCGTACCGGAAAACCTGTTACGCTTTCAGGACGCCATCATCTCCCGCCTGAAGATCATGGCGCGGATGAACATCTCCGAGAAACGCCTGCCGCAGGATGGCCGCATCAACTTCAAGGCCGCCGGGGTAACGCTCGACATCCGCGTCTCCACCGTCCCCACGATTTACGCCGAATCGATTTCACTGCGCCTCCTCAATCAGAAGAAGGAAGCGTACACCATGGACCGGCTCGGCATGAGCCGGGAGGAACAGGCGCAGATCACGCACATTCTCGATTACCCGCATGGCATCGTCCTGGTGACCGGCCCCACCGGCTCCGGCAAGAGCACGTCGCTCAATGCGTTTCTGCGGAAAATCAATTCCACCGATCTCCGCATCATCACGATCGAAGACCCGATCGAATACGAGGTTCCCGGCGTCAACCAGATGCAGGTCCGGCCCGAGATCGGCCTCACCTTTGCCGATGCGCTGCGCCACGTGCTGCGTCAGGATCCGGATGTGATCATGGTCGGAGAAATCCGCGACAAGGACACCGCGGAGATCGCGATCCGCGCGTCGCTAACCGGCCATTTGGTTTTCTCCACGCTGCACACCAACGACGCCCCCGGCGCAATCACGCGTCTTGTTGACATGGGCATCGAGCCGTTCCTCGTCGCCTCCGCGATCGAGCTGGTGATCGCCCAACGTCTCGTGCGCCGGCTGTGCCCGGAATGCTCGCGGCCCGCGCCGATTGCCCGCATCAAGCTGCTCGAAAACCTCCAGATCCTCGGCTGCGATCCCGCCGAGGCCGATCTGATCGATTCATTGAAAGCGCCGGTCGGATGCGATCGTTGTCGCGGCACCGGTTATCGCGGCCGTATCGGAATCTTCGAAATCTTCCGGCTCAATGATGAGATGCACGAACTCGTGCTGAAGCGCGAGAGTACGCGCACCCTCGCCGAATGCGCCCGGAAACACGGCATGCGCACCCTCGGGCAAAGCGGCTGGGAAAAAGTGAAGGCCGGCCACACGAGTTTCGACGAGGTGCTCCGCGTAATCACGATCGGCGAGAAATAAGGCATGCCGCGTTTCGCCTACACCGCCCGCGATCGTGCCGGACAATCCGTCGCCGCCGACCTCGAAGCGCCCACCCGCAAGGACGCCTTGCGCCTGTTGAGCGCGCGCGGACTGCAAGTCGCCTCGGTCAACGAGATCGCCAGTGGCAAAAACGGAAAGACCGCGCCGCGCGCGGCCACTGCGACCGCGCGAGCGACGCGCCGCCAGAACAGCCAACCACCGCGTCGCGACGAATGCCTGCCGTTTCTTGAAGCATTGCATGATCTGGCCACCAGCGGGCTCTCCGCCGGCGAAGCAGTCCGCCTGCTGTCCGTGCGCATCAAGGAACCGCGGCTCCGAACCTTGTGCGAAGGAATCTGGGAACAGATCAGTGAGGGCGCGCCGCTCTCCCGCGCCATGGCGAGCTTCCCGCAGGTGTTCGATCCTTCGATCACCAATCTGATCCAGGCCGGGGAGGCCACCGGGTCGCTGAACGACACGCTCGCACGGTTGATCCAGCATCTCACGGAGCAGGCGGAACTACGCCGGCAACTCGCGACCGCGCTCGCGTATCCGGTTTTCATGGTCGCCGTGGCCGGTGGCGTCATCCTGTTTTTCCTGACGTTTCTGCTGCCGCGATTGAAGACGCTGCTCGCCTCGCTCGGCGGCAAGATGCCGACTTCCACGTCGATCCTGATCGGCGCCTCGGAGTTCGCGTTGAGCATCTACGGAATCGCCACGCTCATTCTCCTCGTGGTCGGCACCGTCTCGTTCTTCGGTTGGCGTCAGACCGCGGCCGGCAAAGCCGTGACCGATTCCTGGTTGCTCAAACTGCCGCTCACCGGGCAGTTCATCGTCTCGCAAACGGTCCTCGCGTTCTCGCAAACGCTTTCCGTGCTGCTCGAAAACGGCATCACCGCCGCCGAGGCGCTCCGCATGACGGAAAAACAAATTGGGAATACGGTGCACCGGAATGCGTTCAACACGGCCACCGCCCGCGTTCTCGAAGGCGAAGCGCTGTCACTTGCGCTCACGCGCACGGGCTGTTTTCCCGACCTCGTGTTGGACCGCCTCGCCGTCGGTGAAAACACCGGCAACGTCGTCCCGAGTCTCAAGCAGATCGCCCTCGCCTATCAGAAGCGAATCGCGAACCAGCTGAACATGTTCACCAAGGTGATTGCCAGCGGCGTGCTCATGGCGGTTTTCATCTTCGTCGGTTTCATCGCCTTCGCGATCGTCAGCGCCGTCTTCCAAGTCAGTTCAAGTTTCAAACTCGGTGGATAGTTCCAGGCGTCGGGC
>JBBQEG010000193.1:0-9938 GCA_038320495.1 Opitutales bacterium
GGTTGAAGATGTTGCGCCCGTTGACGAAGAGAGTGATCATCGACGAGACGCGATAGCCCAGCTGCACATCGTGGTTAAGGCGCTCGCCGGTCATGTTCACCCAGCCGTTGGCAGGAATCGCACCCCGGCGGTGAATGGGAACCCACACCACGTTCCAGCGGGCGGAAAAGCTCTTGTAGTCGAACGACACCCCGCCGCTCACGAGGTTCTTCGGCCGGCGGAAGTTCTCGTAGTTGTCGTAACGCAGGATGGTGTAGTTGGCGAAGGCTGAAAGCCGCTGCCACACGCCGGGCAGGAACACCATGTTCTGCCGATAGCTGAACTCGAGTGTGCCGACGTGGGCCTTGCCGATGTTGTCCGTCGTCGTAACGCGGTAGCCGCGAAGATCGAGGTCCTCCGAATTCGGGAAGTCCTCGTCGGTATCCAGCACGTAGACGCTGCTGCGGATCAGGTTCGTGATGTCCCGGCGCGCTCCGGAGACGGTGAAGAAACCGGCCCGTTTCGGGAAATAATACTCCGCGCTGACAAAAATGTTTCGCCCGGCCTCAGCCTCGAGCTCGGGATTCGGAATTGAGGCCGTCGGCGGCGTCGAGTCGGGGTTGAGCGTGATCCCGCCCGCGAGGTTGCTAAGATCCGGCCGGGTGATCGAGTCGTTGAAGGACGCGCGGAAGATCAGGTCGTTGGTCAATCGATACGTCGCGTGGAGATATTTCAGCCACGTGTGGTAGTCGGACGAGTTCGACGCATTGCCGGCATAGCGGGCGGTGTAGTATTCAGCCGTGGTGGGGGCGGCGGCCGGAGGCAGCGCCGCACCGACTGCTCGCCGCGCGGCGAGATCGCCGCGATCGAGCGGACCGCGACCGGTGCTGCGGGTCTTTTCCACGCGCACGCCGGGAGCGAGATCGAACTTCGGCGTCACCTTGAAGATCCACTGCGTGTAGGCGGAATCGATCTGCTCCTTCACGTCCCAATGCCCGCGCAGCCGGAGCCGCAGTTCTTCGGCGGCGGACACGGTTTGAAAGCGCTCCGGATTCGAACCCAACTCCCGCGCGCGGGCGTAGCGGTCGAGACCGGGGATGCCCTGCAGGTTGCCACCGGCCAGATTGCGGGCCGTGTAGTGCGGCTCAGCGACCCAGCCTTCGTCGCCAGTGTTCGCCCGCCCGTCCGGTCCGAGATAGATCCACGGAGCGAGATCCATGCGATCGACATTGCGGATCGTCTGGCTGATGTCGCCGCCCCACTTGAAGAGCACGGGAATCCTCAGCGACGAAAGGTTGTAGCGCATATCCGTCTTCGCGGTCCATTTCTGGTCTTTGCTGTTGAACTCATACCGGCCGTTCATCGCCGGGCGGGTGCCGCCCGTCGGCAGGGTGGGCTGGATGAGAGCCTGGTAACTGACGAGATTGCGGAAGTCGGGGCCGGCGAGCTGTGTGATGTTGATGCCCGCATCGCCGGCGCTGGCCCGGTCCCACTGCAACGTCAGGCCCGGCAGCTGGCCGGTGCTGGCAACGTTGAAGAAGCCCATGATGATGTCGTGATAGTAGTTCGTGCTGCGCGACATCTGCCCCTGCGCGTCCGCCCGGAAGGCACCCCGCCGATACGAGCCGCCAATGAGCGCCGTGGTCGTGGCTCCATGCTTGTTGAAGCCGTTGCCGTTGTGGATCTCCGCGGTCGCGTTGGTCGACGTCTGCGAGGTGAGCGAGTACTCGACGCCCGTCTGCCGCGGGTCCGCCGCCGCCGGGCCATTCACGGCGCTGGGAAAACGCAGCGTGAGATTGCGCTGAAAGTTTCGCGCGGAGTAGGTGTTGTAGTCGATGCGGCCGAACACCGTCAGGTTGGGCGAAACCTTGTAGTCGAGTCGCAGGTTGTAATTGCCACGGTTGGTGGTCTTTGGCGCATCGATCAGGGCAAACGAACTGAGCCGCGGGATCTCCGTGGCATTGTCGGCCGGGTTGGTATTGAAGGCGTACCCGAGGGACATGATGTTCTGTTCCACCATGGTGCGGGCGAAGCTGAACCCGGCGATGACGCCGAGCTTCTCCCCATAAACGTCGGAGAACTCAAGCGAGCCGTTCGGCTGTACCTTGGAAAGTTTCCGGTCGGTCGGACCGGGCGTCCGCTGCAGGGTCATCTGATTCGAATTCATCTGCACGCTCCCCGACCAGCGGATCTGCCGGCCCTTACGGTCAAAGGCGCCCTTGCTCCGCAGATTCACAACGCCCGCCAGCGCGCTGCCGGACACATCGGGCGTGGGCGTCTTGCTCAATTCAACGGTCTCGATGCTGGAGATCGAGAGCTGCTCGAACTCGAACGCCCGGCCGGTGCCGATGTTCGACGAACCCGCGCTCGCGACCGGCGCGCCGTCCATCATGATCACCGCGTACTTTGGATCGAGTCCACCGATGCTCACCGTGCGCACGTCGGCATCGACGTAATCCATCATCACGCCGGGCATCAGCTTCATGAACTCGCCGATGTTGCCCTCGGAGACGTCGCCGAAGGCGTCGGACGCGACGACCGACTTGATCTCGAGGGCCGCCTTCTGCTCCTGAATCGCCTGGAAGTTGCCCTCGCGCTCGGTGATGACCCGAAACTCGCCCATCTTCACCACCGCCGCATCAGCCTTGGTGCCCATCTCGAAATCACGCGTGACGGTTTGGCCGGCCATCACGTTCACCGTCGCTTCGACCGGATCGAGACCGGCGTAGGCCACGGTGACGCGAACCTGGCCGGCCGGCACGCCCGTGAGCGTGTAGACGCCGCCGGACTCAGCGACCGTGGCGAGGCTTGTGCCGGGCACAGTCACGGTGGCGCTGCGCAGGTACTGGCCGGTCCCCTCATTCAGGATGCGGCCGATAATAGTGCCCGTGCCGGACTGGGCGCGGCTGACGAGCGGGAGAACTAACAGCAGCCCCACGCACAGCGGGACCACAAAACGAAGCCGGACGAACAACGAGGAGAACACGGCGGTTTGCATAGGTTAATGGACGGTTGGCGGTATCAGTAATCTGGCACGGGGCGAGGTAACCAACAGTTTACTTGAACCATCGGGTCAAGAGGGAAAGTGCGGACCGTATTTGGGCACGGTGTACGTCTTTGCCGTGCTGCCGCAGTTCAGGTTCCAGAATCATTTTCCAGCGATCCTCTTTCAGTGCGTCGGCTGAGCGATGGTCAGGGCCGGCTCGAAGCTGAATCACCACAATTTCTGTCCGCGTGCCGACGCGGAAGGGCGGCCCGCCGGTACCGGCGCCGCTGCTGGTTACGACTTGAAGTGAGCCGTGCCGGTGATAACCGTAGCCAAATCGGCCGTAGATCATGCGAACCATGAGACTGAACGGAAAAAATTGGCCCGCGTGCGTGTGACCCGATACCTGCAGTGAGATTCCAGCGTTTTCGGCCACGTCCAAACGCCCGGGCCGATGCGAGAGGAGAATGCTGGGACCCGCGCGATCAATTTTCGCCCGCGTCAGCCGTTCTTGTAACACCGTTTGGCGGTGGGCTTCGGCATCGTGGATCCCCACAATCTGCAAGCCGTCGACGACAACTTTTTGGTTGTGCAGCACGGTTACTCCGACCCCGGACAACGCGGCGAGGTAGGGGGTTCGATCGCGGATCTCTTCGTGGTTGCCGGTTACAAAATAAATTCCGGCCGGCGCACGGCAGCTGGCCCACGGTTTGACGGTTTCCGGGATGTCGACTGCGGCGCCATCGAACATGTCGCCGGGAATGAAAACCGCGGTGGGTTCGAGTTCGTTCAGTTGCTTGACGATTTTGCGGACGAAGCGCGGCCCGAAAATATTACCGACGTGGATGTCGCTGACCACGGCAAGGCGCCGGCCATGCCACGCCGCTGGCAAATTCGGCAACCCAACGTCATAGGTGGTCACGCGGAGCGTGAGTGCATTGACGAGTCCGAAAATCGCGACGGGAACCGAGCCACCGTAGAGCGTCCACGCGATGAAAGCGCCTTCGTCCGCCATCCCGACCTGGCCCGCCAGCCACGAAGCCGGCCAGCAAAGCACGGCCGCGATGGACGCAAAGTTGAGAAAACCCATGGCCACGGAACTCGCGATCCCTGCGAGTTCGAGGAGCACGTGGTGCCGGTACAAGCTGATCAAAATCGTGACGAGATAAAGCGCAGGCACGCATAGCACGAGGGACTGCACCACCGTCGCGTCGACTCCCGTGAAATAGGACAACGTGGCCCCGGTGAAAGAAGATGCGGCGAAAAGATAGAGGATGACGAGGACAACAACCAAGATGGGGACCTTGACCAAAGGGGGCTCGGCCGCAAATAGAACTCTCGTCTCGTAATCGGAAAAAGGGGAAGCCGAGTACGAAATAGTCGCCCGACATGCGATTACTCGCGGTTGTTAGGCCGCGCCGAGCCCGTATATTATGGCGAGCGCCTCTCGACCTTACTTGCCGAAAAGCCCAGACGCGCCCAGCGGTCTGAACATAGAGCGTGTTGTTGACGACCGCCAGCACGGCGAAGACTGATGCCCAGGGGAGCTGTCTCCGGGCGAGGCAGGTCACAGACCTGCCCAACCACGCACTTGGGCGCCGCCTTTACATCAGGGCCAAGGGATCTTTCTCTCTCCGCACCTCCTGGTGAAAATTAATCTGCCCATCCTCCTGCTGTTCGTGTCCGCCTTGGTCGCGACGGCTCAACCCACCGCGCCTTCGCACCTCGACCGCCTGCCGCTCGAGCAGGACGGCGGCACCTGGCCCACGAGCCACGTGCAGGGTATCGCGGTGGATGTGCAGGGCGGTTATATCTATTACTCGTTCACGACTCTGCTCGCGAAATACGATTTTAGCGGGAAACTCATCGGCACGCTCGTCGGATGGGCCGGGCACCTTGGCGATCTTGATTTCAATCCGCGCGACGGCCGCGTGTATGGCTCGCTCGAATACAAGAGGGATCAGGCGTTCTACATCGCGGTGATCGACGTCGGCCGGCTCGATCGCGTGGGCCTCGATGCCACGAAGTCAGGGCTTTTTTGTACGGTCTATTTGCCCGAGGTCGTCAACGACTACACCGCCGACCTGAATGGTGACGGCGTTTTCGATGGCAATGTGGCGCAGACTCCGGATCACCGCTACGGCTGCTCGGGCATCGACGGGGTGAGTTTTGGCCCGCAGTTCGGTCACTCCGATGGCCCCAGCCTTCTGACTGTCGCCTACGGCATTTACGCCAACCACGCGCGCGCGGACAACGACCACCAGGTGTTGCTGCAATATGATACCACGGACTGGGGTCGTTATGAGCGCCCGTTCGCCGAGGCGGCCCCGCATCGGAGCGGCCCCGCACCGGTGCGCGGCAAATATTTTATGCGCACCGGCAATACCCGCTACGGCGTGCAAAACCTCGCTTATGACGCTGTGCTGGGACGCTGGTTTCTGGGTGTCTACAAGGGTACCAAGCCGGCGTTTCCAAATTATCTTATGTTTGCGGTCGAAGCCCGCACTCAGCCGATCGTCAGCGATCTGGTCGGCGTGCCGGGTCCCGGCGGCAAAGGCACTGAGCGCGGACTGCTATTGGCGCTCGCTGCCGACGGACTCGCGGACCCGGCGACGGGCATCCGCGGCTGGAATCAGAAAGCCGACGTCGGCCTGCAGCCGGTCGGTGCGGGTCTGTTTTACCTTGTGGTGAATTCAGGCACCCAGAACGCGCAGACGGCCAAAATCATCCTGCATCGCTGGACTGGCGCGCCGGCGGCGCCATTCGTTCCGGCGACGGCCGCCGACCTCAGGCGCGTCAGCGCTCCTTGAATTTTCCGGTCCGAGCCCCGGGCGCGGAAACGACGCCCGAAATACTACCAGCTTCTGACCCGCCCACGCCACCGCATGCGCGTATCCGATTCACGGGGACTGCGATGACACCCGTTGTCCATCTTCACTGGTGGCTTAACTTAGGAAGCGCGAAAAAATAGCTTGATCAAAAACCTTGTATTAACATGGTCGGATTGTTTGATTAATCGGGTGCCAGATCCGACCATGGTGGAGCAGGTTCGGCGAAAGTATAAGTCCATCGGAGACGGGACAAAGTCCCACTCCGAGAGCCGGTGGCTCCAAGGGGCAATTGACATGCACTGCCACACCGCGCCTGACGTGGTCCCGCGCTCGCTCAATGATGTGGAACTCGCCCGCCTCGGCCGGGACAGCGGGATGCGGGCAATCGTGCTGATATGTCGCCCCGACCACGAGTTCCCGATCATTCCACTCTCCCCCCATCAAAATGAAAATGCCCAAACTCCTCCTCGCTCTACTTGCTGCCAGCACCATCGCGTTTGTCGCCCACGGCCAGAACCGGCCATCATACGGACCTGCCATCAATCTCGAGCAGGCTAAACGAGTGATGGCAGCGGCCGAGAGTGAAGCGCGC
Source organism: Opitutales bacterium (assembly GCA_038320495.1). Taxonomy (GTDB): domain Bacteria; phylum Verrucomicrobiota; class Verrucomicrobiia; order Opitutales; family Opitutaceae; genus ER46. Next base: position 6,389 of record JBBQEG010000193.1, read on the forward strand.
AAGAACGACTGGAACGTCGCGATCGCGATCGTCGATACCGGCGGAAATCTCGTGTTGCTCCAGCGGTTGGACGATACCCAGATCGCGAGTATCACGGTGGCGCAGCAAAAGGCCTGGTCAGCGGCCGGCTTCCGCCGCTCAACGAAAACGTTTGAAGAGGGTGTCGCCGCGGGCCCAGGCGGCGCGCGTATTCTCGCGCTGCACGGTGCGATGCCGGTCGAGGGCGGTTTGCCCATTACCGTCAACGGCAAGATTGTCGGTGCGATTGGCGTATCCGGCGTGACCAGTCAGCAGGATGGACAAATCGCCAGCGCAGGCCTCGCGGCGTTAGCCAAACCCTGATTCTTCACCACCGCGATCACGGCTTGGAACGGCGAACCTGTCGTCCTTCCACGGAATTCAACAGTTCGAACACGGCTGCTGTTTACACGCCGACTGGTCTGCGCCAGCGTATCAGCGTTCGCCCTACACCCGCTTCAACTCCGGATTCGCGGGTCTAACTTCTCTCAATCGATAGTTCCTCCCATCCCCGTTCCTCCTCGCTTCGACACCCACCCATGATCTATTGATGAAAACTCATCGAATTGCACTGTACCCTGGCGACGGAATTGGTCCGGAAGTCACCGACGCAGCCGTCGAGATTCTGACTGCACTGGAGCGCGTGGTTGGGGGTTTCCATCTGGAGTTTACCCGTTTCGATTGGGGCGCTGCCTACTATGGTCGCAACGGTGACGTCGTTCCAGCGGACTTCCTCGCACAGCTGCGTCCGTTCAACGCGATTCTACTCGGCGCCGTGGGCTGGCCCGCGAAGCTGCCGGATCACATCACGCTTCGACCGCTCATCGAAATTCGACAGACATTCGATTTGTGGGCCTGTGTTCGTCCGGCCCAGACTTTCGCCGGAGTCCCGAATCCGCTCCGAAGTGAACAGCGGATCGATCTCGTGGTGGTGCGCGAAAACTCCGAGGGCGAGTACGTCGATGTCGGCGGTCGATTTCGCATCGGTGAGCCCGAGGAGTTCGCGGTCCAAAGCGCCCTGCACACGCGGCGCGGGATTGAGCGCGCCTTGCGTTTCGGCTTCGATCTCGCGCGGCAGCGCAGGCGCAAACTCACCCTCGCGACCAAATCGAACGCCCAGCGCCATGCCTTTGTGCTTTGGGACAACGTGCTCGAACAGCTCACTCCGGAATTTCCCGATATCGCGGTCGACAAACAGCACATCGACGCCATCGCGATGAACTTCGTCCGTCGCCCCGAGACATTCGACGTGGTGGTGGCCTCCAATCTGTTTGGCGATATTCTCACTGATCTTTCGGGTGCAATCACGGGCGGCCTCGGACTTAATCCATCCGCCAACCTCGATCCGTCGCGGAAAAATCCATCGCTGTTTGAACCCGTGCACGGTTCCGCACCCGACATCGCGGGTCGAGGCATCGCCAACCCCGTGGGTGCCTTTCTTGCCGCTGCGATGATGCTGGAGTGGCTCGGAGAAAAACCCGCGGCCCTGCGATTGAACGAGACCGTCAAGCGAACCCTCGCCTCGGGTGCCGGCACACCTGATATTGGCGGTCGTCTGAACACCGCCGAGCTCACCGCACGGATTGCCTCCGCCTTGAATTAATCACGCGGCGGCGAAGCGCCGGGCGACCACGGTTGCTGATTACTTCGCCTGGCTCCGCTATCAACCGGTGACTCGGGCTTCAACGCCCGAGCCAGGGCACACCGATCAGCAGCAGCACGAAGAAGAAAATCGACCCAAACACGAAGCCAAGACGCCAGAAATCCCGCCGCGAGATATATCCACTTCCGAAATACACCGGCGCCGGTCCCGTTGCGTACGGAGTGATGACACCCATGATGCCCAGGGAGAAGGCGAGCAAAAGCGCGAACGTCTTCACCGGCATGTCCGGGATCGCCACACCCGCCGCCAGGACCACCGGCAGCACCGCGGTGGCATGCGCCGTCAGGCTCGCAAAGAGATAGTGGACGAAAAAGAACAGCGCCACCAGGACGACCATCACGAGCTGCGGCGAATATCCAACGAGCAGCGCAGCCGCACTCCCGGCGAACCAGGAAATGAACCCAACCTTGTTCAATCCATCCGCCAACACGACCAGGGTCGCGAACCAGACGAGAACGTTCCATGCCTGACGATTGCCGAGAATGTCGTCCCACGTAACAACCCGCCCCACCAGCATCCCGCATATAACCACAAGCGCAACCAGCGAAGCGTCCATCACGCCGCCACCAAAAATCCAAAGCACCAGCGCAAGTCCCACCAGTGCACCCATGAGCCACTCCTGGAATGTCACTCCGCCCATCGATGCGAGCTCCCTCGCCGCCCACCGGGGCACCTCGATACTGCTTTTAGTCTCCGGCGGATAGAGTTTATATACAAGCCAGGGCAGGACGAGTAGGAGTGCGCCACCGACCGGCAAGAAACCGAAAAACCAGTCCGTCCAGGTGATTTCCACTGCGGCGATTTTGCGCGTCAACTCAATCGCCAGGAGATTGGGAGCGAGCGCGGTGACAAACATCGAGCTGGTAACGCAGGTAGTAGCAAACGCCAGCCACATGAGATACGCGCCAACCTTACGCGCCGTCTCTCCAGGATGGGAACCATATAACGCGGGAATGCCCCGGATCACCGGGAAGATGGTCCCTCCGCTCCGGGCGGTGTTCGAGGGGGTAAACGGAGCCAACAGCAGATCCGCCAACATGATCGCGTAGCCGAGCCCGAGCGTGCGGCTTCCGAGTCGCTTGACCAAAACGAGCGCCAGCCGTCGTCCCAAGCCGGTCTTTTCGTAGCCCATTGCAAACATGAACGCGCCAAAGATCAGCCAGACCGTGCTGTTGGCAAAACCCGCGAGCGCCCAACGCAGTGCCTCGGCCGGAGCCTTGAACGCGGGGTTGGCGAGCTGTTCTGGCGAAAACACCAGTCCTAGGCCGCCGATCGTTGTGATCCCGATGAGTCCCACGGCGGCAGCCGGCAATGGCTCCAGTATCAGTGCAACAATGACAGCAACAAAGGCGGCGAAATAAATCCACGCATGCGGAGCGAGCCCGGCGGGTGACGGGCACAATGCCAGCGCCGCGCCGGCCACGAGGGGAGCCGCCGCTTTCCACGCAATCGAACTCCGCGGTGAAGGTGAAGGTGCCGGCAGGGGTTTCAGCTCCGGAGCAGTCGTCTGCATCGCCAAATTTCTGAAGAGCCTCCGCGTAAAAGGCGATCACTGGGTGTTGCGAATCTCTCAGCCGCACCGCTGCGACGCCAGCAACTTACCTGCAGCATTCGCAGCGCGAGCGCCAAACTATGGAATATACAATCGCTCCCGCTGACGAAACACCGAGTTTGCCCCGCCCGCCCGGCGGTTGGTAACGTCTGTAGGACGACAAGCTGAATCCGGCCCGTATTGCCCATTGATCAACCGGTCGACGTTTTCACGGGAACGGAGAGCGAAGAGCCTAAAAACGAAAAGGCCCGATACTTCGATTAGAAGTACCGGGCCATAAACCTGGCAACGACCTACTCTCGCGGGACCTAACGTCC
>JBBQEG010000194.1:0-9899 GCA_038320495.1 Opitutales bacterium
GTGCTGATGCAGACCGCGTCCGGCTTGGTGCGGGCGAGAGCGTCGGCGTAGTCGGCAAACTCCGCGTAGCGACCGCCGAACTCGGCGTTGAGCTTCTGGCGCGAAGCCGGATTGCGCGACACGAGGCCAACGATTTCAAAATCATTGGAGAGGGCATGATAGGCTCGGGCGTGGGAGGTTCCCATGTGGCCGCAGCCGGCGACGAGAATGCGAAGTTTGGAAGGCATGGAGAAAGGAGCGAGGGACGGGGGCTGAGAGGAAGGGAGAGCGTGATTTACCGGGCGAGAGGGTTTGCGATTATGTTTGGAATTTACCGCCGTAACCGCGTGGTTACGTACCAACTCCTGCGCAGCGCAAGCCAACGTATTCCTTATGGCAACCTCTCTTGTCGACGCTCGAAAAATCCTTCGTGAAATTGTGGCGATTCCGAGTGTGCATCCCGAGGCGGATCCCGGCGGGACGGTTCCAGGCGAAGCGGCGATGGCAGGGTGGATGCGGGACCATCTGAGCGGATTAGGCGCGGACGTTTCGTTACAGGAACTCGCCCCGGGAAGACCCACGGTAGTCGGGGTGTTTGAACCGGTGCGGCCGGCCCGGGCGACGGTCGCGTTTGCGCCGCATCTTGATACGGTGGGGGTGCGGGGAATGACGGTTCCGGCCTTCGAACTGACCGCGCGGGCGGGGCGGCTTTACGGGCGCGGGGCGTGTGATACCAAGGGCCCCACAGCCGCGCTGCTCGCCGCCTTGGGAAAGTGGGCGCGATCGCGGGCGGCGCGCACCAGTGACATTCGTTGGATCGTGGCGGCCACCGCCGGAGAAGAGCAGGGGAGCCTCGGGGCGCAGGCGCTGGTCGCGAATGGCTTTCAGGCCGACTTTGCCGTCGCGCTGGAGCCGACGGATCTGCGCGTGGTGTATGCTGCGAAAGGAATCCTGCGCGTGTGGATTGAAGTACCCGGGCGGGCCGCGCACGGGGCCAAACCCGAGCGAGGTGATAACGCCGTCTATCGGGCCTTGCCGCTTCTCCAGTGGCTCAAGGAAGACCTTGGCGTGGCGCTCGCCGCCAAACGCAGTCGAGTGTTGGGCGGGTGCAGTTTGAACGTTGGCATTGTCCAGGGCGGCGGCGAATTGAATCTCGTTCCGGCGTTGTGCCGGATCGGGCTCGACATCCGGGTGCACCCTGATTTTCCCGGCGCGGAGGTGCTGCAGGTGTTGCGCAGCGGCATCGCGCAGCATGCGCCTCGCGCCCGACTCGTCATTCATCGCGAAGGGCCCTCGTTCATCACGCCGCGGACGGATCCGTGGGCGCGTCGACTGCGAGCGGCGGGGCGAGGGTGGGCGGCGGCGGACTGGTTCTGCGACGCCAATATTTTTGCCGGCCATGCCATCCCCGCGGTGGCGTTTGGACCGGGGAGTATCTCGCAAGCGCATACGCGCGACGAGTTCATCGTGACGCGCGAACTCGAGGCTGGCGTGGCGGCGTTTTCGGATTTCTTAAAGGGCACCAGCGCGATTGCCGCTGCGTCTTGAGTTCGGGTGAGGAGGGCGCCACTGGGAACGGCGCCGCGCCGCGGAAACGGAGGATTTCACCGTCGGCTGGCGAGGCCCGCAACGACGACGCGAGGGCCCTTTCTCCCGGGGTTGAGGGGAGGTGAAACTGACGGGGAATCCGAGAAAATTCTCGCGACAAGTAACCGGCTAAGTAACTGCCGGACCGAGTTTGCGCTTCTCACGCAATTCGTAATCTGCCACGGTTCCGCCAGCCCCCATGCCCGCTACTCAACCTGTCCAGCGCAACCCCGATCGCACCCGGCGTCGGATCCTCCAAGCCGCCATTCGCCTGTTTGCGACTCACGGGTTTCATGCGGTGTCGGTTGACCAAATCGTGGGCCGCGCACGCGTCAACAAGCGGATGGTTTACCACTATTTCGGCAGCAAGGACGCCTTGTTTGAGGCGGCGCTCTCCGAGGTTTATCAACGCATCGAGAGCATTGAGTTTCACGCCGTGGAGCGTGGTCGCAGCCCGCGGGAAAAACTGTCCCGATTGCTCGAGAGCTATTTCGAGTTTCTCGACGAAGAACCCGAGTTCACCCGGCTGCTGCAGTGGGAGAACCTTGAAAAGGGCCGGCATCTCACCAAGGAAAATCATCTTCTCACGAAGAACCCGTTTCTCGAACGTTTCCGGACCATCGTGGAAAACGGGGTGGAGACGGGTGAGTTTCGCCCGGACCTGGATGTGACGCATCTGATGATCCATTTCATCGGCCTTTGCTTTATCTATCATTCGAATCGCTTCTCCCTCTCGCAGAGTTTGGGCATGGATTTGGGCAACGCCAAGGTGAAGGAGCGTGGTCTGAACCAGGTGTTGCGTCTCGTTTTCGACGGCATCGCCAACCCCACGGCCGATGCCGCGGCGGCTGCGGCCGCGGCGAACGCGAAAGAGCCCGTGACCGTTTGAAGGGCGCGAGAAACCGGAGTGGTTCATCCGGCTCGCCCGACGGTCACGTCCTCTGCTCTCAGCATGCAGGCCTCGAGTCCACCCGAAGCCTTTATTCGAACGAATAGCGAAGTCAGAACTTCGCGCTGCTCAACCCTGCTTCAGCGCCTGAGCCGCCGCTGCGTCAATGTACAAGGTCGCATCCGGATGCAGGCGGAGAATGGACGCCGGACACTCCGTCGTGATCTTGCCTTCAATCGTCGCCTTGACCGCCGCAGCCTTGCGCGGACCGGGCACATGAATACTCAACCGGCGAGCGCGGCGAAAGACCGGCACCGTTAACGTGAACGCATGACGCGGCACTTCGGCGAACGACGGGAAACAGCCGTCGTTGACCTGTTGCTGACGGCACGTCACGTCCAGTTCGACGATCTTCACCAAAGCCGGATCTTCGAAGTTAGCATCCGGCGGATCGTTAAATGCGATGTGTCCGTTTTCGCCAATGCCCATGCAAATGAGATCAATGGGTTTCTCGGCCAAGAGAGCCGAGTAACGCGCCGAAACCGCCGCCACGTCGAGTTCCTCGGCCGGAAGCGGATGGAAGCGCGTGATGCCGACGTGCTGCAGCAGATGGGTCTGCAAGTAATGCCGGAAGCTTTGCGGATGGGTCCCGCGCAATCCCACATAGTCGTCCATGTGAAACGCCGTCACTTTGCTCCAATCGACTTCAGTGGGCGCCTCACGTGACACCGTGATGAGGGACGAGAGAAACTCATCCTGGGACGGAGCGCACGCAAAGATTACGCGGGCTTCGCCCCGCTCGCCGATGACACCGCGGATGTAAGCTGCCGCCGCGCGGGCCGCCGCGAGGCCGAGGCCGGCGCGATCAGCATGAATTTCTACAGCCAGACGGCCGGCGGTGGTGTAATGGGACGTGGATACGCTCATGAAGAAAGGGGGGCGGGGAGTTGGACGCCAAACGCGGCTGCGGGGATGGTTGACCAGAGCTCTTCCGCCGTGGCGAGCGGTAGCTGGAGATACTCGACCGTACGGAGCACGCCCTCGTCTGGAGCCAGAGTCGAGCCGGCAAAACCCTGTCCTCCCGGTTGGCGGGCCACACCATCGGCGCCGACTTCGATTTCGAGTTTTCCAATGCGGTAGCGTCCCGGTCCAGCGCCGGCTCCGGACATGCAGTCGGTGGTGAAAAGGACCTTCCCCTCTGGCTTCGCTCTAACGAGATTCCGCAACACGAACGGCGGCAGGTGCACGCCGTCGGGGATGAAGCAGGCGATTAACTCGTCCCGGGCGAGCAGGCGCTGGATGATATTGTCGTGCCGGTGCATTTTGAGGGGCGCACCATTGCCGAGGTGGGTGCAGAATCGTGCGCCGGCGCGAATCGCCTCATCGATCCGGGCGTCGGATGCGTTGGTATGTCCCAGCGAAACATGCACGCCGGCCCGCGTGATCGCCTCGATACATTCCGCACTGCCCGGCCATTCCGGAGCCAGTGTAATCAAGCGAATGTGGCCGCCCGCGGCTGCTTGCAGCCGATCAAATTCGGCGAGCGAGGGCGCATGCATGGGCTCGGGCGGATGGGCTCCGCGATAACCCACCTCGGGACACAACCACGGGCCTTCGATATGATAACCGACAATCGCGTTCGCGATCGCCGGCGATGCGGCTCGGTACCGCTCAATGGACTCCAATCGCCGGCAGAGCGCGTCGACCTCGTCGGTGATCAACGTCGCGAAAATTCCCGCCACGCCGTGTTGATGCATCACCCGAACAGCGTGTTCGAGTTCCACCTGCGTTAGCGCGTCGGATTGGAAATCGACGCCCCCAAACCCGTTGACCTGAAAATCAAACCAGCGCGGCGCGGGAACAGAGGGCGTGCGATCAGGGGGCATGAAGAATCGTCAGCTTGAAAAGATTATCGAGTCGCTCACTCGATCCAACGGGCGCGATTGGCCTCCACAAACGCGTCGTCCACGAGCCATGGATACGCTAACGCCACCCGCGTGATTTCCCGCGCCTGTCCGGGAGACAGTTGCTCGTGCGGATCGAGGCACGCGGTGGTGCGCAACAATCCCTGACGCCGCAGCACTTCGTGAATTCCAGGAAGGCAGCCGGCGAAGTTATGCGCCGCATCGAAAAGGGCGGCGTTCATATCGGTGAGCGCGGCGTTGCGATCGAGCCACGACGCGTCGATCCGGGGCTTCTTCCGGGCGCGCTTGATCTCGTTGAACAGCGTGACCGCTGCCTGCGTCCACACGCCCCATTGCCCGAGCAAGCCTCCGTCGATAAAGCGGGTCCGGCCGCCAAACGTGAAGGGAGTCAGCAGATCGGCGATGATGTTGTCGTCGTTGCCCGTGTAAAGCGCGACATCATCGCGGCCGGCCTCGAGCACCGCCCGCGCCACGTCGATCGTGCGATAGCGGTTGAAAGGAGCGATTTTGATTCCGACCAGTTGCGGAATTTCGGCGAAGTCGCGCCAGAACCGGTAGGAAAACACGCGGCCACCGACGGCATTCTGCAGGTAAAAACCGATGAGGGGGATTTCCTTGGCGACGGACCGACAGTGGGCTAGGACCTCTGATTCCTTGTCATTGGCCCAAGCGCCGAGACTTAGCAGTCCGGCTTGATATCCGTATCCAGTGGCGATCCGAGCTTCGTTACACGCTTGGGACGTCTTGCCGCACAACCCGGCGATCAGGACGAACGGACGCGGCTTCGGCTGCAGCCAGGCGCCGGCCGTCTGCGCGGCGAGTTCCAGAACGGGAGCGTAGAGTTCGATTTTGGCATCGCGAATGGCGAACTGCGTCGAATGTACGCCGACCGCCAAGCCGCCGGCGCCGGCATCGACATAATAGCGAACGAGCGCCCGCTGCCGGGCTTCGTCCCAGCGCCGGGTGCGTTGGAGTGCGAGCGGCAGGGCAGGAATCACCTGTCCCTCGCGCAAATGAGAGCGGAGTGAGAATGGCATCAGGCAGAGACGCGAAGAGCGTTAGAACCGACCGTCGCGGCGCTCGAAACCCGTGGGTTTGCCCCAGGTCTCGCCGCCTTGTTTAATCCATGCGGCGATCCACTGAATCATCTGATCGACGGAAATTTGCGGGCGACCGAAGAGCCGGTGCGAGTGGGAGGCGTTGTTCAGCCAGGCGGTTTCGGCCTCGGTTCCTGTGATCGTGACGGGCAGCCCGAAGGCCGCTCCGAAACGATGGGCGAGATCACGCACGGAAAGCGTTTCTGCTCCTGTTACATTGATCGGCACCGCTGGGGCGCTGGCCACCTCCAGGCACTGAATGCTGTGGGCCACGGCTTCGGTTTGCCAGATGACATTCACGTGACCCGTGGTCACATCCATCGGGCGCCCGGCGAACACGGTCTGAGCGATGTCGACCAGCAATCCGTAGCGCAGCTCCGTCGAATAGTTCAAGCGCACCAAGGCGACCGGAGTACCGTGGGCGGCGGCGACCTCGGTAAAGGCCTGCTCGCGCGCGATGCAGGATGCGGCGTATTCGCCGACCGGTGACGGCGGCATATCTTCGCGGGCGCCACCCGAAGCGGCGGTGACGAAGGGATAGACGCAGCCTGACGAAAATGCGATGATCCGTGACCGCGCAAACTTGTCGGCGACCCGGTGGGGGATTTCGACGTTGATTGAATGAAGCAATCCGGGAGAGGCCGCGGTGCCGAATTTCACGCCGGCGAGGAAAAAGACCGTCGGGGCATCCGGCAGATCGTTCAGGCTTGTCGCATCGCCCAAGTCGCAAGCGTGCGTTTCAATTCCGCGTTTCTCAAACGCAGCCCGATCGCGCAGGGTGCTAAACCGCGACACGGCCAAGACCCGGTCTTTGCGTCCCAGTTGATCCAGCGCCAGACGCAGCATCGTACAAAGGTGCAGCCCGATTTTACCGCCCGCGCCGAGCACGATGAAGGGTCCGGCGGTACGGGCAATCATTTCGACCGCTCGAGGCGTCGGACGACTGAGAAAATCGTCCACGTCGTCCGCCCGGCAGGGCAGGCCTGGAGAGGAGGTGAGCGAGGGAGAAACAGCTGACATAGAGTAACCGCCTAGTTACATTGGTGACGCCTCGCGCACAAGAGAAATTTGCGAGCTGGAGCCGGAATTCTCACAGATCGTCGACGCAGGTGGGGCCCATGTAAAGGGCAGAGTGCATGGAGGAAGCCAGTCAGGCGAAAAGCCGGGTTTTCGGGCCGGGGTTCTCCGTGTTTTGGCTTGCCCCGCGTTGGAACGGTAACTGTATGGTTACAGAGCATGAAGGGGCGTTTCCTGGTGGGAACGCCGCTTTCTGCGTCAGCGGGATCGTCACGTGCAAACTATCGACTATATCGTCATTGGTCTGTCCTTTCTGGTGGTGGCCGGCATCGGCCTGCTGTCCTTGCGTAAAATCGGAGGCTCCAAGGATTATTTCGTGGCCGGCGGGCGGATCCCTTGGTGGCTCGGCGGGATTTCGCACCACGTTTCCGGGCATAGCGGCGTCGTATTCGTTGGTTATGCAGCGATTTGCTACCAATACGGGTTCACGTTGTACGTCTGGTGGGCCGGCTCGATTGTGATCGCCTGTTTTGTGGGCGCCCGCTGGTTCGCTCCCCGGTGGGCGAGGCTGCGCGCCATTCGGAATATCGAATCGCCGACCGAATATTTGGCGCTGCGGTACAATATCGCGACCCAACAGCTGATGGCGTGGAGTGGGATTTTGCTGAAACTCTTCGATGTCGGCGCGAAATGGGCATCGATCGGGATCCTGCTGCACGGTTTCACCGGCCTGCCAATCTCCACCGGTATCTGGATCTCCGGTGGTGTGTCGCTCTTTTACATTACGATTGGCGGGCTCTGGGCGGATCTCTACACTGACCTCGCCCAGTTCGCTGTCCAGGTCGCCGCCGGGCTCGTGCTCTTCGTCGTCGTCGTCTCCAACCTTGGCGGCACCTCGAGCATTTGGACGATGTGGGACCGGCTTCCGGCGGGGAACGCCAGTTTTTTCAACGGTCCGTACACGCCGCTGTTTTTCTTCGGTTACATCGCCGTCGCGACCCTGAGTTATAATGGCGGGACCTGGAACCTGGCGACCCGCTACATCGGGGCTCCGTCCGCGGAAAGCGCCCGTCGTTCCGCCCAGTTGTCAGGCTGGCTCTACCTGATCTGGCCGTTGTTTATGTTTTTCCCGATGTGGGCTGCACCCTTGCTCTTGCCTAACTTGGCGGATCCAACCCAGTCTTACGTGATGCTCACGCAGCAGTTTCTGCCCGCCGGGATGGTGGGTTTGGTGCTGGCCTCAATGTTCGCGGCCACTATGTCCATGACCACCTCGGATACGAACACGATCTCCTCGGTCATCACCCGCGACATCCTGCCGATTGCGTCGGTGCGCTTCCGAAATATGAGTCAGCGGCAATCGCTCCGGATCGCCCGATTCACCACGCTGTTGTTTACCCTGCTCACTCTGGTCATCGGAATCGAGGCCGAGCGCTTTGGCGGCGTCCTCGGCCTGATCATCTCCTGGTTCGGGGCTCTCGTCGGTCCCGTCTCGGTGCCCATGTTACTCGGCTTGCTGCCGGCCTTCCGCCATGCGGATGCCCGGGCGGCGATCAGTTCCATTATCGCCGGATTTGTGGCCTTCGCCCTTACGACCGCCGTGTTCAACGCTCCGCTCGATGTGCGCGTGATCGCGCCGATCGGCACATCGTTCATCGTGTTCTCGGCTCTGGCTTGGGTCAACCGCCGCCGTCCGGTGCCGGCTGCGGTGGATGACTTGGTACGTGCTCTCTCTTCGGATACGCCTACCGTTTTATCCGCCGCCCAAACCTCGGTTGTCCGTTGATTTCGTCCATGGTCGAACGTTCGTCCCTGATGCCGGCGCCTCCGGTGGGCTGGAGTGATCTGGTTGCGGCGGTGCAGCCCACGGTGCGCGCAGCGCTGGAGGATTCGATCCTGCCGTTTTGGTGGCGCACCATCGATCGCGAGCGCGGAGGCGTCTTGAACTGCTGGAACAACGCCGGGACCGAGCGAGTCCGGCGCGACAAGTTCACCTGGTCGCAAGGCCGCTTCGCCTGGCTCTGGTCACGGCTCGCGGAGGTGTCGGCTCGCGGGCTGCTGCCCCAGAGCGACGCGACAGCGTTCACTGCGCAAGCGGCGAAGACGATCGGCTTCCTTGAAGCGCATGCGTTCCTGCCGGACGGGCGTTGTGCCTTTCTACTGACTGAAGACGGACGCGTCCAAGACGCAGTCCCGGGAGCAGGGCCGGCGCCCAGCATTTATGCGGATTGCTTCGTGACGATGGGCTTGGCGGAGTTCGCGCGCGTGACCAAGGATCCCGCCCGCCTGGATGCAGCCTGGCGCCTGCTGGAAAGCATCGAAGCACGCATTGCCGCCGGCGGTTTTCCCACTCATCCCGACCCGATTCCGGATGGTTATCATTCGCATGCGATCACCATGATCCACCTCAACGTCACGCTGGTGCTGCACGCGGCGTGTGTGGGATTGGCGGATACGAGGACGGACTTGGCGCGAGCGCGGAGTACGGCGGCAGCGGCGAAGATTTTCGAAGTCTTCATGCGTCCCGGTGGTCAACTGGTCGAGCTGTGGCCGAAGTCGGAAGCGGATCATGACACGGTGCTCGCCCGCCATATCAATCCCGGCCATGCCCTCGAGGGGTTGTGGATGCTGATGGGAGTCGCGGTCCGCGAAGACCGCGCGGACTGGCTGGCGCGCGCGGCGGAAGCCGTGGAGTTCGCGTTTGTGCGCGGCTGGGACGAGGAGGTTGGCGGTTTACTGCATTACGTGGATCATGCCGGTGGTCGGCCGCAGGGGCGACCGGGCGAGTCGCGCTACGAGCATTCCGTCAACAGCTCGTGGAACACCAAACTTTGGTGGGTTCATTCGGAAGCGATCTACACGGCTTTGCTCTGGTTTCGACTAACGGGCAACCCCTCGGCGCGTCGCTGGTTCGGTCGGGTGTTCGAGTATACGTTTCGCGTTTTCCCGCAGCCGGATGCGGCAATCGGCGAATGGATTCAAATTCGAGATCGCGCCGGTCAGCCGTTGGAGCGCGTGGTGGCACTTCCGGTCAAAGACCCTTATCATATCGCCCGTAACTTGATTCAGGTACTGGAGCTCTTTTCGCCATGTCAACCGACGCAGCCGTAAAGGCGTTATCGCCCTCTCATCATCCTCACGACAGTGCCTCCCCGCAGGCACCGCTTCCGCGGCGGACGATTCCCGCTCCGGCGCTGGGCTGGTCTCTCATCGGTGCCGAGGAGGAAGAGCTCGTGTTACAGGTGCTGCGGAGCAAGTCGCTCTTCCGCTACTACGGTCCCAATCCGCAATCGCCGCCGGCGATGGTGGCGACGCTGGAGCGGGAAGCGGCCACCATGCTGGGCGTGCGTTTTGTGCTCGGCGTCACCAGTGGAACGGCCGCGTTGGAAGTGGCGCTCGCTGCTT
>JBBQEG010000195.1:0-9856 GCA_038320495.1 Opitutales bacterium
CGCGAGTGGTCTCCGAAAGTGTCGATCGCGTTGCAGGATTTGCCCGAGTTGACGGACGTGGATGCGCCTCGGGATGGGGGCGCCAAGCAGGTCATGCTCCAGGTCGATCGCGAGGCGGCGCGGCGTCTGGGCGTCAACATGCAGATGGTGACCCAGACATTGAACAGCTCGTTCAGCCAGCGACAGATTGCGACACTCTACGAGAGTTTGAATCAATATCGCGTGATCATGGAGCTGGAACCGAAGTACACCGAGGATCCTTCCGTGCTTGACCAAGTCGAGGTGATTGGCGCCAACGGGGAGCGAGTCCCGTTGTCCGCCTTTACCAAATACGAGTATTCATTAATCAATGACAGAGTGCGGCACCGTGGCCAGTTCGCCGCGGAGAATGTCGGGTTTTCCCTCGCTGAGGGAGTGTCACTGGAGCAGGCGCTCAATGCGATCGATGCGGCGATGGCGAAGATCATGCTCCCGCGCCAGGTGCAGGTGCAGCTCGCGGGCGCGGCGCAGACCTTTCAGCGCAGCTTGCAGGCTCAGCCGCTGCTCATCCTCGGGGTGCTGCTGGCGGTGTACCTCGTTTTGGGAGTGCTTTACGAGAGCCTGGTGCATCCCTTGACGATTCTCTCGACGCTGCCCTCGGCCGGGCTGGGAGCGCTCCTGGCGCTTCGGCTAACCGGTACGGAGTTCACGCTGATCGCGTTGCTGGGGCTGTTTCTGTTGATCGGAATCGTGATGAAGAACGCGATCCTGATGATCGACTTTGCGATTGCGACGGAGCGGCAGAATGCGCTGGCGCCGAAAGAGGCGATCTTCGAGGCAGCCATGTTGCGATTGCGGCCGATCTTGATGACGAATTTTGCCGCGCTGCTCGGCGCCCTGCCGCTCGTGTTGGCGAGTGGCGAGGGCGTGGAAATGCGCCGGCCGCTGGGGCTCGCGATTGTGGGCGGGCTCGTCGTCAGCCAGGTGCTGACGCTATACACCGTTCCGGTGGTTTATCTCTGGCTGGATCGGATCCGGCTGCGTTTCCGCAAAGAGCAGAGCGCTCCGGCACCGGTGGAAGCGGGGGCAAGAAGCCCGTGGTGCTGATCTTCGGCAGCTACACCTGTCCGCCGTTCCCCGACGTTTATCCGAAACTGGAACAGCTTCATCAGCAGTACGGAAAGGACGTGGCCTTTTTCTACGCGTACATCCGCGAGGCGCATCCTGAAGACGGCTGGAAGATGCCGCGCAACCAACGCGAGGGAATCATGGTCAAGGATCCCCGGACGATGGCGGAGCGGACGCAGGTGGCCAAGGACGCGGGGCTGTTTTTCAAGACCAATATTCCCGCCCTGGTCGACACGATGGACAATGCGACGGATACGAAGTACGCGGGATGGCCATCACGGATATTCATCGTCGATACGGCCGGAAACGTTGCCGTGCGAGGCGAACCGGGGCCGCGCGGAATGGTGCCGGCCGCGCGCGAGGCGGAAACGTGGTTGAAGAATCATTACGGTCGGCGCGACGGGTAAAACCGCTCCGGATACTCCGCAAAAGACTTCCCGCGAGGAAAACAGGCCGCGCTGCGTCCGCGCCAAGGGGCGCCGGCGGCATGCGCGCTTTCCCCGTTGAATGTGTATTCGACGGAAACGAGACCGGTGTTGAAACCGGTGCCCCACGACACGTTCATCGTGTTGCCGACATGCGAAAACAGGCCGACATCCACATCAGGGAAAAAGGGACGCTCTCCTGTATTGTTCTTGTATAGCATCTGTTTCTTAACTGACGGCGCAGGATTAAAACGTCATCCGCGACTGAAATGCCTTGAAGCAGGCTCAGTCATCATCGGATGATGTATTTATCTTGTACGTCTATTTTAATGGCGATCGCAAGTCGGATCGTGCGGTGTACGTATTAGCAACACGGATAAGTACAAAAGTACGCAGTTATATAATCTCGTCAGCCCATCCGGGAGGGGCGGGCACCTGCACTCGCCAACCTTGTATCTGATTTCGCATGTGCCCGGAATTATATAGGAGCCACGACCGGTACGTCTGATCGTATCTAGTGTTTCGTCGGCAAAGCTTACATAGTGGACGCACACCTGGCCGCGGGGCGAAACCGCATGATATGGCAAGTCGCTATTGCCCTCAAATTTAGGCCGGGATTGTAAATTTTTTGTGACGATGGCGGAGTTCATGCTAACTTGAGTACTTCACAACTCCCATGACCCACTCTTGTCCCTTAGTTAGCAACCTGCGGCGCTCATTGTTGGTCAAGGTGGTTGCGCGACAATTGCTGAGCCGCGAGGATGTTGCATCGGTGGTTGAGCTCACTGCGACGAAGCTTGCGGGAATCATTCAAGCGCAGTCGGTCCGGTTTCATGTCGATGAGGGCAGCCATATTTGGATTCCCCACGTGTATCATTCCCCGTCTCTTTGGGGTAGCGACGCCGTGAAAGAGCAGCGATTCCGGAATGTTGCGACCTTGGCGTCCCAGACGCGTTGCCAGCCCGGTGGCCTAGTCCGCAGCGTCATCGAGACAGCCCTTCCAGTGATTGTCGGACGGAACGGTCAGCCAACATCGACGTCAGACTCGCGAGCGGAAATATCGGAGCTCGACGTTCATTCGATGATGATCGTGCCGTTGAAATCAACGATTACGCTCGGCGCCATCCAGGTTTTTAATAAAGAGAGGGATGCTGGGACCGACGGATATTTTACCGAGGCCGACCTCGAACTTCTCCAGGAAATTGCGGAATACTCATCGGCGATCATCCACCGGATGTTGGATGCCAAGTTCCTCCCGAGCCCGCAAGACAACGCGCGTTACATCTCTCTGCTTACTGAGCGCCCGTTGATTTCAACCCTGGAGAGCGTTGAGATCGACGAGGGGCTCCTCGCTGATGTCGGTGCTGTCGCTATTCGTACGGATGGGATATTTCCATATCAGAGGCTGGGGGAGAAATCGATCAGCGCCATCATGACCAACCCGCTGGATTATATCCGGCAGGAATCATTTACCGAGCGCACCGGACTTTCGATCGACGAAATTAGTGTGATTTCAACCACACTCTTCGAGACGCTCGTTAGCAACTATGTTAAAACCCAAAACCGCGTCGCGCAGGTTGAGGATGTCGACCTCGAGTCTGTTGCGGAAGTAATCACCTCCACCTATACCACCGGTCAGCGAGCTGAGCTTCATGTGACCGATTTGGAGAATGAAGAGTCAGGCCCGTTGATTCAACTGGCGAACCGCATCATTGAGGACGCTTTTTTTTGCGGCGCTTCCGATATTCACATCGAGCCAACTCAAAAAGACCTGCTCGTGCGATACCGCATTGATGGACTTTGTCAGGACAAGCTGCACCTTCCCAAGGCAACCGCTCGAGCTCTCGTTGCCCGGCTCAAGGTGATGTGCAATCTTGATATATCGGAGACCCGGTTGCCTCAGGATGGACGGATTGTCTTCAAGAAATTCAGCAAGCGAAAACTGGACATCGATTTGCGCGTCGCGGTTGCTCCCGTCAATTTTGGCGAGAAGGTTACGTTGCGCGTGCTGGATAAGGCCAAGTCAATGCTGCCGCTGAGCGCACTTGGCTTTAGTGACGAGAACCTCGCGAAATATCGGGAGTGCGTATCGCGTCCGTACGGCATGATTCTGCATTGCGGCCCCACCGGGTCGGGCAAGTCGATGACATTGTATTCGGCGCTCTCCGAATTAAATACGCGCGATACGAACATCATCACCGCGGAAGATCCGATTGAGTATACGTTGCCGGGATTGAATCAGACGCAGATGAACCGGCAGATCGGTTTGACCTTTGAGCGCGCGCTTCGCTCGTTTCTTCGGATGGATCCGGATATTATTCTTGTCGGCGAGATTCGCGACCAGGAGACGGCGCAGATTGCAGTGGAAGCTGCGCTCACCGGTCACCTTCTGGTCTCCACTTTGCATACGAACGACGCTCCGACGACGATTGCGCGACTGTGCGAAATGGGAATCGAGCCTTTCAACATCTCTGCCGCGATGGTTTGTGTGTGTGCTCAACGGCTCGTTCGTCGCGTTTGCAAACGCTGCAGTATCCCGTATGAACCGAAGGGGCGCGACGAGGACTTGATCCATCGCGCCATTGGGTTCACCGGGCCGATCCGAAGAGCGAATCCGCAGGGCTGCCCGGCGTGTGGTGGTGTCGGCTTCAAGGGTCGGGTCGGAATTCATGAACTGATGCTCAATGACGAAGAACTCACCGAAGCCATCAATCGGGTCTCCGAGGCCGCTGAGCTGAAACGAATCGCGATTCAAGGCGGTATGAAGACTCTGCATCAAGATGCCATGCTGAAGGTGAGCCTCGGCTTGACGACGCTTGAAGAAGCCTTGGTGACGTCGCCTCCGGACATCGTGCGTATGCGGGCTCCGATTACGTCCTTCAGCGCGTAGGCGCCAGCCGCCGAGCGCTCCCCACACATTGCGGGGGGAACACGTTCCGCTTTCGTCGTTTGCGGTCGTGAATGAACGTTCTGTGCCTTGAGCAGCAGGCCTTCATTCGCGCCTCCGCTGGCTGGGGTGCGTTGGCGCAACGTGCAACAGGCCTTCCACGTGAAGTTAGAGCGTCGCTGCCAGTGCGGGAGCCACGCCGATGGTGCCGGCGAGCTTGGCGACGTACGACGGTTCGCGGGCGTTGGCAGCCGCGGCATGGGCGGCTTCCAACCGTTTGCGAACCCCGAGTTCCGACGCGACGTCAGCGTAGTTTTCACGCCGGAGCAGTCGCTCGAGATAAGCCGCGCGAACCTCCCATTGCGTGACGTCGCGGCGTTGTTGGGCGCTGAGGCGGGCACGGTACCAATCACTTCCGAGCAAGTTCTCCCGGGAGAAAAGCGCGCGGAATTCCGGATCGGAAGGCGAGACGCCGTTCCAGTTGCCATCCCGCATGATGTGCAGCAGGGCTGCCAAGGGTGGAATGGCGTGCTCGATCGAGCCGTCGGCGAAATAACTCTGGGCGGCGGTCCGCATGGCGAGGACGATGTTGTCCATGCCTTCGGCAAAAACGGCCGTGTCCTGCAACTCGGGCCGCAGTTGTTCTTCGTTAAACACGGTGCTCGGGTTGCTGAGCACGCGCCCGCAAAACGTCTGCACGAAACGGGAGGTCACGCGCCAACCGAGGCGGCTCGCGACGACCGGTTTACCCTCGTGTTCCCAGTCCTGACAGCGCTCCAGGTAGCCGTGCTCGATCAGATAACGGGGCCGGCGTTCTTCGGGTGACATGCGGGCCCAGATTTCAGGGACCAGCAGACTGATATCGTGGTCCACGCGGTACTTCGGCCCCAGCCAGCCGGCGGCGGATGAGAACACCGCGAGATCGGTGAGGATGAAGGAAACCAGCGCCGCGTTGAGATCGTGGATCGGCGGAAGCGCATTGAACGGCCCCTTGGTCAGCGCGCCTTCCGAGCCCGCGCCTGTGGTCGACGGCGACTTGCCCGTGAGGCTGGCGATGAAGTCCATGAAGGCCTCGGGCAATTCCTGGTAGTGCACCGGACCGAAAACGCACATCGGCTTGATGCCCGGTTCGGGAGCGTTAAGCCGGCGGCCCGCGAGGACTGCGGCCACGGGAAACAGTGCCGCGGCACCCGCGGGCAGGCGCCGGTAGAGTTGCGCGCCCACTTGAGCGAGATAAGATGTGCGCGGATCCACCAGATCAGGGCGGCGCTGCAGGTATCGAGGATTCTTGGACGGCTTGCCGTCGACGATCCGGGGATGGGCGGGCGAAGCGAGATAGTCCGGGTGTTCGGCGGCGACGAACTCCTGGAAGATCGTGCGCACCGGTTCGGTAAACGCATCGAACCCGATGGCATCCTCCACGATCAGGCGGGCAGCCTCGCGGTTGAGGGGCTCGTAGTTGGAGAAGAAATTCCCCGGACCCGAGAAATCGCGTTCCGTGTGTTTGTCGTAACCGCGCAGGATCGCGTCATCCGGGCGCTGGAAGAGAGCAGATTCGCAGTTTTGCACGAACTTGAGCGAGCCCGCGTCAGCGGCCCATTCCGGCAAACCGGTGAGCCCACGTGCGGGCACAATCACGGAGGCCGTGATGTCATCCTCCGCCTGAATTTTGACGGCGGGAAAGAAGTCCTTGCGCAAACTGAAGGTGCGCCAGCCACCATCGGGCGTGAAGCCAACCCTCAAGTAGTGGGTCAGCACCTTCTGGCGGTGGTATTTCACCTCGTTGCCCGGGCGGCCATTGATCGTATCGACCGTGAAATGCTTGCGCCAGTCGTCGCCCCACTCGGGCTTGTAGTAGCGCTTGATGAGAAGAACGATGTCGTGGATGTACCGCGAAATCGACCCGAGCCAGGTGTTGAACTCGTCAGTATAATCGGGACTGGGACTGAGGAGCTTCACGACGGAACCGAGCGAACGTTCCGGACTGAGCAGCGGCCGGCCTTTCGCTTTATTGCGCGAGGCGTCGCGGAAGCGTTGGCCGTATTCCTTTCGGAGGATGCCATCGACGAGATTAAAATCTTTGGCGAGCTCGCTGACGAAGTTCGGGCCGACGAACGTCGCGTCCGCGATCGATTTGCTGATCTCGGATTTGCCGCCACCGGAAACCGTGCACGGTTTGTGACAGAGGATGCCCTCGGCCGTGGTGCCGCGAAGACGCCAGCGCCGACCTTCGTCCGGCTTGCACATCTCGACCTTATAGCCGGAGGGCAGGACGTACGTGTGCTGGGGCAGGAGCTTGATCGAATGCTTCACCTCGTTCGCGTCGATCCAGGTGATCGACTGTGCCCGGAGATCGAAGAAGGATTCCTCGGGCACGTAACAGATGTCTGGATACCGCCGATCGCGGGCCCAACCGCCGGGTTGGACGTCGATCCGGTCGCCGAGCTGCGCCACGAGTTCCTCGACGGTGTGGTCGACGATCGCGAGGTGTTTGCTGAGCTGGAAATCTTCGCCGAGGTCGTAACTGGGGAAGACGATGGCGCCGCCGGCATGCTCCTCTTCGCATTGCCCGAGGAGGTTGGCGGCGAAACTAATCTGCGCCTTCACGTCCTTCTTGCAGTAGCCGAAATAGTTGTCGGCGATCAGGGTGACGATGACGCCGCTGGTATCGCGGGCGGTGAGCTTGAACGCGACACCGTCGTTGTAGCGCTCCTCGGGCTGTTTCCAGCACATGCCGTCGCGGCGCTGCAACTCGGTCGCGTCCTCCCAGCGGGGTAAACCGAGCTCGCGTTTGGTGAGCTGGGTGAGGTGCGTGGCCAGAATGACGCAGCCGGTGTGGCCGGTCCAGTGTTCGGGATCGAGCGCGGCATCGTTTTCCGGCAAGTTCGGATCGCCGGCGTTGCCGAAGATGCGTTCGACAAAATCGAGGTTCGCGACGAGCGAACCAGGAACAAAAAAGCGCGTCTCCAGGGCCCGGGTGGGCGTGAATCCGGGGACGGCAGGGCAGACCACGGGACGCAGGTGGAGGGAGACGAAACACTCCGCCTGCTGGGGCGCGGTGGCCGTGAACGGCAGGCGCAGATGTTCGCGCGGCGGGGTTAGCGCGTGCTTGAGCAGTCGTCCCCACACGGCGATCGGTACTGTCTTTTTATCATCGGGTACGGGCACCCCGAGTTGCGCGATATGGAAGATGCCCTGAGTCGTCCGGCGGTCGCTTCTGGGGTTGTGCAGCACCCCCTGGCGGACTCGGTAGGAGGAGAGAATATCGCTCGTGAAGGTGTCCGCATCCGGCGGCAGCGAGAGGACCCGGGCCAGTTCGGGACGATCGAGCACGAGGGTCGTGCCCGGAAGCTGGGGAACATCACCGGGCGTCAACGCTTCGAGGTGATCGTAGATGAAGTTCTGGATCCGCTGGTCGACGGGGCAGAGATGGCGGGCGAGGGCGCGGTCTTTCTCGCGGCTCAGCGCGAGAAAGTGATCCACCAACGGCGCGAGGCCCGTTCGGTCCGTGCCGGGAGTTACAGCCACCCCAGGTTGCCCAATTTCTCGCAGCTTCAGGTTCAGGTAGGCGATGAGTTGATCATCGCTTTCGGAAGCCGTGGAAGAATGAGGCGAGGTTGGAGGCGTGGATACCATGGTAGGAAAAGTGAGCCCGCTGAGGACAGGAATCGACCGAGCAAGGCACGCGCCAATTTGCCTCGCAATCTGATTGATGCGATGGCCCGACGATTCTGTCGTACAGGCGCTTCGCCAGTGAGAAATGCCTGGGTAAACCATTCTCGCGGCTCGTTTCCGGGATCCAGTCGGACTCGCTAAATCTGAGGAGACCACCGAGCTCGGCGGCCTGAAATCCCGCCGGAACCCTCATTGTTACTCAGCCGCTTGATCTCGTCGAATTGCTTTTGCGAAATCAGGCGCCGCGGAACCCGGCGTTCAGCTTCCGCCACGAGCCGAGCGCGATCCTCCTCGGAGGGTGGATGCATTTCCCATTGCGCGTGATGCCCCTGCTGGCGCGTCCATTGGATATTTCCTCCATGGACCGCGACATGGACCTGATACTTTTTTCCTTCGTCGTCCTTGTTCCACCAGCCGAACTCGATGCTCATGTCACAAGATGTTCCAAGGGTCACTGCCCCGCGAGCGGAAACGCTGCGAGCGTCGCGCCCAACTGAAACTCTCCCCGAAAAAAAATCACCTGCCGCACTACCAGTTGTCCCTGGTGGAGATCGACAACCGAGCCCCCGAGCGGCGGGCAAAAGGATCCGGTATTGATCACGGTAACCCCGTGGGTGTCAGGCCAGATGCCGGGGCGATGGGTATGGCCGGCAATCACGAAGCGCGCGGCCGGCCGATGACGCTTCGTCATCGCTGCCGCCTGGCTTGGGGCATGCCTCCACGCCTGAAAAACCCGCAGCATTCGAAGCGGCGGCCAGACCGTATCCGCCAGATAATGCCACGCATACTTGAGCCGGTTACGTTCCGATTGGTGCCGTTGCGGAATGGAGGAGGCGACCCGTCGAAAAAGGGCGAGCCGTTGGTCGAAGTCATGAAGCAGACTCGGCGGAAGACCTTCGAGTTCGGCTGCGATCCGGCGCTCGATGAGCGGAACGTCCTGACTCCAGGGTACGATGTTGTCGAAGAAGACATCCCCGTGGACGACAAACACGTCGCCCCCGGCGAGATCGAGTGCGTGGTGCGGCGAGAAGTCCGCGTCGTGATTGCCGGTGAGGAACGTGGCCTGAGCGCACACCGCCGGAAAAAACGCCTGCACCTCACTGCGACAGGCGGCGGTGTGGCCGGGTGATGGGCCGGGACGCGTATCGAGTGAATCGCCGTTGAGGACAGCGTGGTCGACGCCGTCGAGGAGAGGTCGCAATTGGGCCAGGCGATCCACCCGACTCGCTCGATCGCCGAAATGGATGTCCGAAAAAATGCGAATGAGTCCGGCCGACACGTGTCTGGTTAAGCAAACCAGGGCTCCGGCCAGTGCAATCGTGAACCGGTGAACCGGGTTGATTGCCCGCGCCGATAACGAACCCGGAAGAGAGTATTCTCGCGATGGGAAGAAAGTTCAGGTCCAGCCCAACCTTGGTCCTCCGCTGCGACCACTGGCATTTTCCAAACCGGGAGTTTGTGATTGCACCCCGGGGATTCGGGCGTTTGTTCTGACCCCTCAATCTATTTACGACCATGCAAGAACAAGTCACCCTGGAATGCACTGAGGCTAAGAAAGAGGGTAAACCTGCCTCCCGTTATTTGACCTTCCGCAACAAGAAGACCGTCACCGAGCGCATTGAAAAGAAGAAGTACAACCCCTTCTTGAAGCGTCACACCCTCCACAAAGAGATCAAGTGATGTTCTTCGCCTGCGCCTAATCAGCGTGGAGCGATCGCCAGTGTTGAAGCCGGGCTTTTCTGCCCGGCTTTTCTTTTGGCCG
>JBBQEG010000196.1:0-9810 GCA_038320495.1 Opitutales bacterium
TGCCGGCCTTGTTTCAGACCGCGCATGAGTTGAAGGCGAAGCGAGGGCAGGCGGACGCTCCGAAGCCGTTGGCCGGGCAGACGTGGGCAATGATCTTTTCGAAATCGTCCACTCGCACGCGCGTTTCTTTTGAGGTGGGAATTCACGAGCTCGGGGGAAATCCGCTCTTTCTCAACAAGAACGATATTCAACTCGGCCGCGGCGAAACCGTGGAGGACACCGCGCGAGTGTTGTCCCGTTTTGTGCATGGACTGATCGTCCGCACCTTTGATCACAGCGAAGTCGAACGGCTGGCGGCGAGCGGTTTGGTGCCGGTTATTAATGCGCTGACGGATTTTCTTCACCCCTGTCAGATTTACACCGACGCGTTTACGATGGCGGAACGCTGGGCGACTGGCGCTAAGGGCGAAGACCTCGTGCGTTCGTTACGGGGGCGGAAGATCGCGTTTCTCGGCGATACCGCCTGCAACATGGCGAACTCGTGGATTCTCGGCGCCAACCTCTTCGGGATGAAAATTTCGCTGGCCGGCCCCAAGGATTTCGCACCTTCGGCGGAGTTCAACGCCGCCCTCGCGAAGGAGGGCTATGCGGGTGGCTACCACTTTACCACCGATCCAGTTGAAGCGGTGCGCGACGCCGACGTGGTTTACACGGACGTTTGGGTCAGTATGGGCAAGGAAGAGGAAAAGAAGGAACGCATCGAACTGATGTCGCCCTACGCGGTGACCGGGAAGCTGTTTGCGGCGGCCAAGCCGGATGCGTTGTTCATGCATTGCCTGCCGGCCCACGCGGGCGAGGAAGTGATGCGGGATGTGTTGGATAATCCGCGATCGATCATCTTCGACCAGGCGGAAAACCGGCTGCATACGCAGAAGGCGATTCTCGCGCACCTCGTCGCGGCGCGGACGCGTTGAGCGAAATGCTTAGCTTGGGGTGGGGTTCCCCTTCAGGCTGCTGCCCGCCCAGCTTGAGCCGGGGCGGCGAGCTTACTCTTGCAGAATGTAGATGAATCGCGCCCCGACTTTGCGAAAGAGTCCCGTGGTCAGATCGCCGTCGTCGATTCGAGCATCGATACGTTCCATCTGCCGATCCGGGACGGTGACGCCCGTCACCGAGATCCCCGCGACCATGCCGTAGGCACTGCGGTCCCACGCCCACTGGCCGCCGACGGAATTTTGCGGCACGCGCCACACGGTCACCTTGATATCTTCCTCCATGTCGGTCGGCACCACTCCGCTGGCCGCCGCAGCCGGCCAGTTCCCGGTTTGGAGCGAGAAATTTTCGAAGGCGTGCGAGAACGTGCGCAGGTCGGAGACAAAGCGATTGCTCTGGGCGGCGATTCGGGACCGCTGGAAGGCGGGAAATGCCAGCGTCGCGAGCAGTCCGATGATCAGAACCACGATCATGATTTCAACCAGAGTAAAACCCTCGGAGCGCCGCCGCCGGCTTCGTTGAGAAAGCAGGATCATAGCAAGGCGTGACCGATTCGAAGGGATCATCTTAACCATCTCATGGTCCAATCGGATTTTACGGCCTTTTGCATAATGATCGCCGGGTAAAGCTGTCGTAAATTTACCTCTGCGTAACGTGACAAGCAGCTTCCGGAATTTTGCGCTGGGGCACTGGCCGGCTTTTTGCTTTGCGCGCCAAGGTGGGAACTCCCAAGACTCGGGCGCTCACCATGAAAATTGTCCTCGCTTACTCGGGCGGTCTCGACACGTCCGTCATCGTCAAGTGGCTTCGCGAAACCTACGACGCGGAAATCGTCACGTTCGCCGCTGACATCGGCCAGGAAGAGGAGCTGGACGGCCTGCCCGAAAAAGCCCGCGCCACGGGAGCTTCGAAGCACTATACGCTGGATCTGGTGGAGGAGTTCGCCAGCGACTTCATCTACCCGATGATTCGTGCCAACGCGATTTACGAAGGGCAATATTTTCTCGGCACTTCGATCGCCCGCCCGCTTATCGCCAAAGCCCAGATCGACATCGCGAAAAAGGAAAAGGCCGACACCGTTGCGCACGGGGCCACGGGCAAGGGCAATGACCAGTGCCGCTTCGAGCTCACCTATATGGCGCTGGCGCCGAATCTGCAGATCCTCGCCCCGTGGAAGATTGATACGTTCCGTGACGAGTTTCCCGGCCGGGCGGAGATGATCGCGTATTGTAAGGAGCATGACATTCCGGTCGAGGCCTCGCTCAAGAAGCCGTATTCGATGGATCGCAACCTCCTTCATATCTCCTATGAAGCGGGAATTCTCGAGGATCCCTGGTTTGATCCGACGACCAAGGCCAACAAGGGCATGTTCAAGCTTTCCGTCTCGCCCGAAGACGCGCCGAACAAGGCCGAGTACGTCGAGCTCGAATTCGAAAAGGGCAATTGCGTCGCCGTGAACGGCAAGCGGCTCACCCCCGCTGGTGTCCTCAAGGTACTGAATAAACTCGGCGGCAAACACGGCATCGGCCGCGTCGACTTGGTCGAGAATCGCTTTGTCGGCATGAAGTCCCGCGGCGTCTATGAAACCCCCGGCGGTACGATTCTAATGCAGGGTCATCGCCAGGTGGAATCGCTCACGATGGATCGTGAAGTGATGCATCTGCGCGACTCCTTGATTCCAAAGTATGCCGAGCTGGTTTATTATGGATTCTGGTTCGCCCCCGAGCGCGAAGCGCTGCAGGCCCTGGTGGACGAGAGCCAAAAGTTTGTGACCGGCACCGTCCGTCTGAAGCTCTATAAGGGCAATATCATCACGTGCGGCCGCAAGTCGAAGTACTCGCTCTACGATATGGAAATCGCGTCGATGGAAGGCGTGAAGAGCTGGTATAATCAGACGGACGCCACCGGCTTCATTCGGCTCAATGGCCTGCGCTTGCGGGCGCGGAATATCGCCCAAGGCGGAGCGAAGATCTAACTCTGAAACCGCGAACCCCAGACCGTATAGTGTCTGGGGTTCGATTCGTGCCGCGTCGCACCAGGCTTTAATGCCTAGGCCTTAAACTGATTAGAACAACCCGTTGGCGATGATTCCGACGGCCGTGATGGGGCCGGTGTCATCCAGCCCGTCAAGTGCCCGGTCCGCTTTCTTCATGATGGCCTGCACATCGGTTAGCATGCTGTCATCACTGAGGAGTTTGCCCAACGTGCCTTCACCGTTGGAGAGCTTGTCGGACACGGTGCGGAAGTTGGCGAGTGACGTCCGAAGATCGCCGGCCGCCGTCTCGTCGAAGACCAAGGCGCCAATCACGCCCTTGCCGGACTTGACCTGATCGATGATCGACTGGGCGTTAGCCATGAAGTTTTTCGCTTCCGCGGCGCCGGACTTGATCTCGCCAATTGAGGCGACGAGTTCGTCGTGCAGCGTGGCGTCGTTGATCAGGCGACCAAGCGTGCCTTCGCCCTTGTTTACCTTGTCCGTGATCTGCTGGAGATTCGACGTGGCCTGTTTGATGGACTCGCGGTTCTCCGTCACGAGTTGGTTGACTTTCTGGATGATGCCGGGACTCGCGCCATCGCCCGACAGCGCGCCGCCGAGATCACCCAAGGCATCTTCCAGTTTTTTGCCCAGATCGCCAATCTGAGCCATGACGGCGTTCAAATCGGGCGAACTCGTGGTCTGAATCT
The DNA here is from genome assembly GCA_038320495.1 of Opitutales bacterium. Classification (GTDB taxonomy): domain Bacteria; phylum Verrucomicrobiota; class Verrucomicrobiia; order Opitutales; family Opitutaceae; genus ER46. The sequence continues at coordinate 3,619 of JBBQEG010000196.1, forward strand.
CGTCTCCATCTTCCAAATACGGAGCCGCCTCTGTTCCCAATGTAATGGAGATATAGTTAGTACCGATCAGTCCGGCCATGACGATCGTGGCCGTGGCATCGCTCTTGATTCGGTAACCCGGAGCGATGCGCAACAGCGCCTCTGCCCTGCGTCCGGACAGGCGCGTGCGCTCCACTTCGCCAATCTTTACGCCGGCCATGCGGACTTCATCGCCGTCGGTGAGTTCCTTCAGGGTCTGAAAGCCCGCGACGACGTTATAACCTTGGTCTTTGAAAACCTTGCCACCGCTGAGCGTCTCGAACGTCACCCAGGTGAGGGCCAGCCCCAGGAGGAAGAAAAGCCCAACCCGGGCAGTTTGCTGCATATTGTTCATGGTAATCAGGTCTCCAATTTCTTAAAACGGGGATTCTTTAAATCAATTTTCGGATTGAGGAAGTCATCGACGCGCGGGTCCTTCGGGTTGCGCAGCTCGGAGGGTGGCCCCAGAAAAATCAGCTCCCCGCCCATCAGGATTCCGACCCGGTCGGAGATGCTGAGTGCCAAATCACGGTCATGCGAAACGACAATACTGGTGACGTGATAATCGTCCTTCAACGTCGCAATGATTTCGCTGATGGTCGCTCCCATCACCGGATCGAGTTCGCTGGTCGGCTCATCATACAGCATCAATTGCGGCTCCATCACCAAAGCGCGCGCGATCGCCACGCGTTTCTTCATGCCGCCCGAAAGTTCCGAGGGAAATTTCTTCACCGCCCCTTCGAGGGAAAGGATTTGCAGGGCGCGCATCACTTTCTCGCGAATGCCCGCTTCGTTGGCGATCCGATGCTCTCGCAGATAGAGCGCCAGATTGTCATAGACCGACATCGAGTTGAAAAGCGCACCCGCCTGAAACACGAGCGCGATCCGGACCTTTTCCCGCGTCGCTTGATCGGCGGCATCGCTGCCGTCGATTGTTACCCGGCCTGCGGTTGGTTTCTCCAACGCCACGATATGTTTGATCAGCACGCTCTTCCCCGAACCGCTCGGCCCCATCAGGACAAAAATTTCGCCCGGCTCGACCCGGAAGCTGATATGCTTGAGGACCTCGACCTGGCCGAAGCTCTTCGATAAATCCTCGATGGTGACGGACACCGCCGCGGACTCGACGTCCGTAAAGGGATTGCGGGTAGTATGGGGATTTGGATTCGCCATGGCGGTCACATCAGGGCTTTGGTCACAAAGTAATCGAGCACGAGGATGATAATAAGGGAGGTGACCACCGCGCGGGTCACCGAGGCGCCAATTTCGCGCGGTCCGCCGCGCGTATTGAGGCCGATGTTACAGCAGACCAGGACCACGCCAAACCCGAAGGCCTCTGCCTTGATCAGACCGTTGAGCACATCTTCGAATGTCATGAATCGCCGAAGGGCGGAGAAATACGCCGGCGGATCGATCGCGATGAAGGTCGTGTATTTGGAAACGATCGCGCCGCCAAACCATCCGACCAGGTCGGCGATGATGGTGAGGACCGGCACCATCACCAGTACGGCCACGAGGCGCGGCATCACGAGCATGCGCGCGGGCGGGATGTTCATCGTCTCGAGCGCGTCGATTTCCTGATAGACCTTCATCGACGCGAGTTCCGCCGTGATCGCCGAGCCCACGCGGCCGGCGAGTAGAATGGCTACCATGACCGGTCCCAGTTCGCGCGCCATGGAAAGGCCGACCAGCGTCCCGATAAACTGCTTGGCGCCGAAATTTTGCATCGAGTATCCGGCCTGCAGCGCGAGCACGCTGCCGATGAAAAAGCTGAGGATGGCCACAATGGGCAGGGTTGTGTATCCGATGAGGTAGCACTGCTCGACGAAGCGGTGAAACTGTCGCGGCAGGGTCGGAAGATACGACATGCTCTTGATCAGCAGGATCAACGTGCTTCCGAAGCCTTCGAGAATGCGGGTGAATTGGGTCATATCAACGGAGCATGGGCGCAGGGCCACCGGGTTTAGCGGGAAAATCCATCCAAAACAATCTCCACCCGCGCCCGTTGCGCCGATTGAAGCCGACCAGACCGTTGCCGATCGCGATGCGCTTCTCTTCCGGCCCGCGTGCGACGCTCAGGATCGGGCCGAGATGAAACTCGCTGCGCTGTTCTTTTTCGGAACGCTCGTAAGTAATCGCGTCCCAGAAGAAGGAGGTGCGCTCCTCGCCGACGGCGTGCTGGTCGTGTCGCGCAAGGGTGAGCAGCGGCGACCACGTGAGCCGAACGCTTTCATTTCCAGGGAAAAACACCTCCAAGGGACTCGGAAACTGCCACTGCTTTTTTCCCGCTCCATTGTCCCACCGGCTAAACAGCGGCCAGATGTGCGTAAGACGCGCGGCCGCGGCCGTGGAGGGACCAGCGCGTCGTTGCACTTCATTCCAGTAGACAAAGTAGAGGAATTGGGTGCGCTCTCGATTGACCTCCCTTTCGGTCCACTCGGCCTGGCGCACCACCGGCCACATATACCAGCGCTTATCGGTTCCCTTGCTCGTCGAGTGAGTATAGAACGGTGCCCAGCGGTTGACATACCGTTGTTCGCCGCGGCCTTGGACAAGAAAAGGCCAGAAATAGCGGCGCTCGCTATAGCGAACCGGGGCGGTGCGCTCGGTGTATCCGAAAAATGGCCACAGATAGTTTTCGCTGATGTAGCCGGGACCCGTGCTGCGGGAATAGAAGGGCAGGGCGCCGATATCGCGCCGGAGCGGCGTCCCCGGCGGATCGTCCGGTGACGGGTAGCGGGTCACATTGTAACCCAGCGGCCAGAGATAGGTTTCCTGGCGCGAGACCCCGGGCCGTTCGACATAATTAAAAATTGGCCAGATGCCCCAGCCGTGGGCGGCGCCGCGGGTGACGCGGACAATGGGCCAGGGCGTGGAGGTGGTGATCGCCCCGCGTTTCTCGTTCTTCACGTACAGCGGGAATCCAATCCAGGAGAGCCGTTCAAATCCCAGCTTGTTCTTCACCGTCCCATAAATCGGGAAGAGGGCCCGGTAATTCATCTCCGGGTCGCCGCTTTCCCGCGAGAACCAGAAGGGGAACACTTCAAATTCGCTCCGTTGCTCGAAAACGCTCCGCGGGGCCTCGGCTCCGGAGCGGCGTCCCCAACGCCGGATGAATTGGAGGATGTTCCACTTGTAGGTGCTCTCGTCGACCGTGTAATTGAAAAGCGGATATAAGACCGAGCCTGACCGGAACTCGCCGTCCTGATTGTGCAGTTGCACCCAAAACGGCCGGAAGCCGCTTGCCGTATATCCCTCGCGCGTGGCGGCGGGGCGACGGAAGATCAGGGGACCGGCGGCGTGCCATTCATCAACCCGGCGCGCCACGGGCTTGGATTGGCGGACGATGACCGGCCAGAGGTTTTGCTCGCGTTCTCGGATCCCGAGGTCAGGCGCCGCCGCATGGCCAAGCCCCGCCAGCAAGCTCGTGAGGAGCAGAAAGGCGAGAGGACGGACGTTCATTGGCAGTACGAGCATGCGGGTGCCCTGCGCGGGAACTGTGGCGGTCGGTGTCCACAGGCATGCGCAGCGACGAAGGCGGAACATGGCAGGCGTCCGATCAGGTGCAAATGCTATGTGATCAACAGTAAAGACTCCGAGCTTCGACCGGACCCGGACGGCCGCGTCGAAGGGCATGGGAGCGACTCGTGCTTTCTCGCGGCGCGGGTTTCCGGCGGGATGGGTGCATCATGCGATAAATTATTGGAGCAATTCAGGATACGCGGACGGGAACAGGTGGACCGTGGGATTTCCCCGCGGATCCATCCATCTTTTGCGGCGAAGGGTTATCGGGAAATGACCGGAGGCGCGGCGGTAAAATGTTTTTCGAGATCACCGGGCCGGTCGCGGGTGGAGTGACGGTCCTGCGACCGCGGCCGAAGGTGGGGATGGACGAGCGAGGTTTTCCCGTTGAAGTGATCGGAAGGCGCCGGTGACATTGGGTCACGTGCGTAGTAACTTCAAAGTGCTCAAGGTGCAACTTGCCCGAGTCTTATGCGGATAAGTGGAGGCCAGGCTCGCGGGATCCCGCTGATGGTGCCCAAGGGCGATGCTGTCCGGCCCGCCACGGACGGGATGCGGCAGGGCGTTTTTTCCAGCTTGGGTGCCCGGGTCGTGGATGCTCGCTTTCTCGATTTGTTTGCTGGAAGCGGCGCTTATGGTCTCGAAGCGATGAGTCGGGGCGCAGCAGGCGGAGTATTTGTCGAACAGAACGCGAAGGCCGCGGCCTGTGTGCGGCAGAACATCGCGGCGGTGTGCAAGAGCCTCAAACGCAACACCCGTGACCTCGCGATCGTGCAAGGCGACGCACGCACGCTCCCGGCCGCCGCACTGGCGCCCGGCGTGCCCGATCTGGTCTTCATCGATCCGCCCTACGAACTCATTGCGGACCTGGCTCCCGTCTTATTCTCCCGGCTCGCCGAATCGCTTGCCGTCAAACCCGAGGCAATCGTGGTTTTCGAGTACCCGGGTGAGCTGGAACTCGCGCCGGCGGGGTGGGCTTTGCTAAAGCGTCTGGGGAAAGGTAACCGCCAGCCCACCGTCGGGTTCTTCCGCCGGATCCCGCCGGAGTCGGCTCCGAACCCGAAGTGATACAGACATTCCTGTCTGTCGTCTGAAGGACCGCACAAACAAGGCCAGTGCCTCGCTTTAACAGGCATTGCTCCCAGGCGGCAGACACAAACAGTCAGCCGAGACATCCATCCCAGACAGGCAGGAATGCCTGTTTCCCTCCCTACATCAGTCCGAGCTTCGCGCGCACGATCGCCAGAGTGGCGATGACTGCGGTCTCGGTCCGCAACACGCGCGTGCCTAGATTTAACAGGGTGAAACCGGCCGCGCGTAACTGGTTGCGTTCCCCGGTTGACCAGCCGCGTTCGGACCCGATCGCGAGGACGACCGGCGCTTGGGTGAGGGCTGCGCTGCTAAACGCCGTCGCCGACTCATAGTTGTCGAGCGCGAGTCGCTGCCCGCTTGCACCAAGGGCTTCGAGCGTCGCGCGGAGGGTGAGGTGATGGCTTACCTCGGGAATTTGCGTTGCGAAAGCTTGCTCCGCGCCAGCGAGCACATGGCGGCGCCACTCGCCGGAGGTCCAGAGCGTGCTCTGGGCGTAATTCGGATCGCCCTTTTCGGTGCGCACAAAACGGAGGGCGGCGACCCCGAGCGTGCTCGCTTCGCGCAGGATGTCGCGGGCAGTTTGCGGACGCGGCAGGCCCACGATCAATGTGATCGGTGTCGGGGGCGCAGGAGCTAACTCCGGGGCAAACGTGAGTTCCAAGGAGTCGGGACCGACGGCCACCACGGTGCCTTTTCCGCGGGCTCCGTTGACGATCCCCGCATCGAACGTTTCCCCCGGCTGCCGCCGCAGCACCTCGAGCAGGTGAACCGCGCGTCGATCGGCGCGGGCCAGCGGACGGGACAGTTCTTCGGGCTCGAAAAGGATGAGGTTCACGATCGGCGTGAAGATTGTGGTTTGCGCGCATCCTGTCGCGTTGTAAATCGATGTTCATGGATTCGAGTGCTGTCCGTCCCCCCTCGATAGGAATTTTCCGGAAAGCCACGGCCCGTGAGACCGCCGCCTTGTTGCTCGTCGCGGGGCTGCTTCCGTTTCTCATCCATTTACTCCCGTGGGTCGGTTCGCGGCCCTTGGGGGCTCATTTGCTGCCCATGTTTTGGGCAACGTTTGTGGCGTCCTACTTTTATGGCCCGAAAGTTGGCGTTCTCGTGGGCCTGTTTGGCCCGGGACTGAACCTTGTTATCACCGGACTTCCCGCGTGGAAGTTTCTTGGACTGATGAGTGTGGAATTGACTCTTTACGCCCTCGTCACGGCTTGGGCGGTGCGCCGTCTCCCGCGTTTTATTCTTCTCGCGCCTCTCGGCTATCTCGTGGCCCGGCTTGCCACGACCACGCTCCAGCTCGCGCTGGGCGTGTTCGGAGATGGGGTGGCGTCGCTCGCATTTTTGGCTCAGGTGGTCATGACCAGTCTGGCGGGCCTTGTCGTGCTCACCGCAATTAATACCGCGCTCGTACGGTTCTACCCCAAGCGTGCGGGCGATTTGGATGACGCCGCTCGCGTTTGAGGACATCCTGACCCGGCTTGCAGGCTGGGAGTTTCCGCCGGCGATCGACGGTGTGGTCGGAATCGCCAGCGGCGGCGTGGTGCCGGCGGCCTTGGT
>JBBQEG010000197.1:0-9805 GCA_038320495.1 Opitutales bacterium
CCCAGCCGTCCGAACGTTCTCCTCATCCTCGCGGAAGACATCGGCCCGCAACTCGCGTGCTATGGCGAGCCCCTCGTGAGCACGCCCAATCTCGACCGCCTCGCTGCGCGCGGGGTACGTTTCACGCGTGCGTTTACCACCGCACCCGTCTGCTCGACCAGTCGCTCCGCCCTCATGACCGGCATGTATCAGACGACGATCGGCGCTCATCAGCACCGCACCTGGGCTTGGAACAGACGCCCCCTGCCCGAGGGCGTGCGCACCATCACCGACTATTTCCGCGACGCCGGTTACTTCACCGCGAATCTCAGCGCGCAACCCGGCCGCCCCCGGACCGTCAACGAGAGCGGACTCCGCATCAGCGGCGCCGATGGCGGCGGAAAAACCGACTTCAATTTTCAAACGGAAAAGCCCTTTGATGGCCACGACTGGAAACAGCGCGCCGAAGGCCAGCCGTTCTTCGCCCAGATTACGATCGTCGAAAGTCACAAGGGCGATGGCTGGACGCTCGCCCGTTCCAAAGATTCGCCGGTGGGCCACGTCGATGCGGCGAAAGTAAAACTCCCGCCGTACTATCCTGACCATCCCGTCGCGCGCGAAGAATATGCGAACTACCTCGATGCGATTGCGCTGATGGATTCGTATGTCGGTGAAGTGCTCGCCCGGCTCGAACGCGACGGTCTGGCCAACAACACCGTCGTCGTGTTCATGGGCGACAACGGCGCATGTCTCTTTCGTTCGAAACAGTTTCTATACGATGGTGGCATTCACGTGCCCCTCTTGATTGCCTGGCCGGATCGACGCCGTGCCGGCACAGTCGACGAACAGATGATTTCGAGCATCGACATCTCCGCCGCGCTGCTCGGTTTCGCCGGAGTGAAACCCGGACCCGTTTTCCAAGGCCGCAACTTCCTCGCCCCGGATGCGCAGCCCCGCGAGCACATCTTCGCGGCCCGTGATCGCATGGATTCCTCGACCGATCGGATGCGCGCGGTCCGCACCGCGCAGTGGAAATACATCCGCAACTATTTCCCCGCGATTCCCTATCAGCAGCACAACGCGTACAAGGAACTTCAATACCCGACATGGAACCTGGTGAAGGAACTGGGCCGCGCCGGAAAACTCTCGCCCGAGGCCACCCTCTTCTCCGCCGAGCGCAAGCCCATCGAGGAGTTGTTTGACCTCGCCAACGATCCTCATGAAGTGCGCAACCTCGCCGATAACCCGGCGCATTTCGCGACCCTCCGCACGCTGCGCGCACGGGTCGACGAATGGGTGGTCGAATCCGGCGACCAAGGCGGCGTAATCGAGGATCCGCTCGATATCTATCGGGGTTACAACGGTCAGCTTCCGGATCAACCCGGCACGAAGAAAAACGCGAAGAAGAAGTAGTAGTAGCGGGAGGCGAATGTAGGTGCGGTTGGCGAGGAGCAAGCATTGCCACTAAATGCCCGGCTTCACTCTGCTCTCGCCGCCAATTTCCTCAACTTGCTATAAGGCACTCGATAGGCCGCATCTTGTGCTGACGCGCCCCTACCTTCTATTCGCTTCCCGCACCGCGTAAGTCGCACCTCCCAGCTTCGCCTTGCTACTTGCTACTCGCTTTCGCCAAATACCCGAGCGAAACGAGGAACGCATCTGTGGCGGCGAGCGTGGCGCGATAGTTCCGGTTATCGCCCCGGCCGTAATTGAAAAAGCCATGCGGCTGGCCGTCAAAGCCCACCAGCTCACACCGATTGCCCACTTTTTGCATCACTCGCGTGAACGCCTCAACGGTCGCATAAGGTACGGTGGTATCCGCCCGGCCGTGAAATATAATCGCGGGCGGCGCGCCTTTCTTCACGTGGTGAGCGGGCGAGAGATTAATGGGATCGGTCCCCATACGTTCGGCCGAGACGCGAGTCTCAAAGCCTTCGAGGGCCACGCCCGCCATCGGCGCCATCACCAGCGGGGGATTAAAAAGCACCAGCGCATTCGGAATCGCACTCAATAACCGGTCTTCACCGGGTTCATCGAATCCGGGCAAGGTGGCAGTCGCCGCCGCCAGATGCCCGCCCGCCGAACCTCCGCCCGCAGCCACGCGGTTCGGGTCGATTCCGAGTCGCGATGCATGTTGCCGCACCCAGCGAATGGCTGACTTCGCATCGGCCACGCAGGTCACCGGCTTTACCCCATGCCGCGATGCCACGCGATAATCGGCGGTCATCGCGACCATGCCGCGCGCGGCCAGATGCCGGCAGTGCTGCTCGAACTGCTTCGGGTTGCCGTTCGTCCAACCGCCTCCGAAGAAGAACACGATTGCGGGTCGGTTCGTCTTGGGTCCGGACGCCGGTTCGAAAATATACAGCGAGAGCTTCACGTCACCCACTTCCTTATACACTTCGGCGCGGGCTCCGTCGAAGTGAGGCGGATACGCGTCGGCCGCGCGACTCACGGCCAGAGCAAAAAGGAAGACGACAACAAGGCGGGATAGGATTGGCATGGGGTGGAGTAAGAGTGTCGCTAAGTTCTCCGCGAAGGCGAGGAAACGAGATGAGCACAACGCGGAGTTCGCTGCGCCCATTCGCTGATGGGTCAGGAGACGGGGTCCATCATCGCAGGACCAGGCCTCACGGAGCGACCAACAGCGGCGCCCAGAGGCCTTCCTTCACTTCGGGGATTTTTCCGGAAGGCGGCAAGGTGCTTTGCGCCGCCGCCCGAAGCTGCTGCGAGAGCTGCGCCACCGTCGAGGCATGCCGCGGATCTTTCGCAAGATTAGTGATTTCCTTTGAATCGGCGTCGTGATCGTACAATTCCCTTCCCTGGCGGCCTTCATCCCATTCCGTATAACGCCAACGGGGCGTGCGCAGGCTGTAGCCAAAAAACCGTCCCCCTCCGGCACCGGCACCCGCGCCTTTCGCCTTCGCTTTCGCCGCTCCGCCGCCACCACCCGCGCGCACGACCTGCGTGAGCGCCCAGCCGCGGCCGACCGTCGCGGGATCCTTCAGTATCGGCGTCAGATCCTGCCCTTGCAGATTATCCGGCGCTTTCACTCCCGCGAGGGAAGTCAACGTCGGGTACAGATCAAGATGACTCACCGGGGACTTCGCGACGCCGCCGGCGCGCGCCACCCCCGGCGCCACCACCAGCAGGGGCACGCGGGCGCTCTCCTCAAAGAGGCTCTGCTTCTGCCACAGTCCATGCTCACCCACGTGGTAGCCATGATCGCTCGTGAAAACGATGATGGTGGAATCCGCCAGACCCAACCGGTCAAGCGCTGCCATCACGCGTCCCACCTGGGCATCCATAAAGCTGATACTGGCGTAGTAGCCCTGCAAAGCCTGACGGCGCAGGTCGTCGGTAAACTTGTCCTGCTCGCGCTTGTAGCTGAGCAGCGCCGCGGGCGGGATATCGGCCTGGTCCTCGGCGACGTTGGGCACGATCGGCATTTTCGCTTCCGGATAATAACCGTAATACGGATCTTTCGGGGCGACGTAGGGCGTGTGTGGACGGAAAAAACCCACCGCGAGAAAGAACGGCCGGTCGCGTTTACGCGCGAAGCGCTCGAGCACCCACTCGGCGTTCTCCGCGAGAATCCCATCGGTATGAAATTCATCGCTCTTCGGCGAGGCGTACCAGCTCACCGTGCCGCCAAACTGATTCGGCATCAGCGTGTGGATTTTCGGATGCTCCTCCGTGCGATCGACGCCGGCGGGATTGATTTCAAACTCCCACGAAGCCGGATCGTCGTGGCCATCGGTGCCGATCGAGTTGGGCACGTTATAATGATAGAGCTTGCCCAGACGCGCCGCCACATAGCCCTCGTGTCGGAACGCCTGCGAAAGGCTGATCTGCGAGGGAATCGACTGCCGGAAAATCTGCGAGTTGCCGAGAATTCCAGTGCTGTTCGGATACAGGCCGGTGAGCATCGAGTTGCGGCTCGGCCCACACAACGGGAACGTGCAATAGGCGCGGTCAAAGCGCACGCCACGCGCGGCCAGACGGTCAATGTTTGGCGTGCGTGCCAGCGGATCGCCGTAGGCGCCGAGCAGGTTGTTGAGATCGTCGGCGATCAAAAACAGCACGTTCTTCCGGGCCGAGGTGGCCGCGGAAAGAGTGGTGCTGGCCAGCGCAGCGAGGAGGAGAACGAATAGCGGTCGGAGTTTCATGGGGTAGTAATGACGATGAGGTCGGACGCGGCGGCGTCAGCAGTCCGGGTGTGGGGGAAAGATTGCATCAGTGAGAGCGGTCCTCAACGCGTCGCCGCCGGAACGCACCAGAGCATGCGCCGCGCGAAATCGCGTTGAAAGTCAGGGCGCCAGCGGCTGACGCCCGAACGGGGATCGAAGCCGTCGAGCGCGGGCAAATCCTGATACCAGCCATCCGGTTGCCGCACGAACTGCCCGCCCCAGCCTGGCTTCATCGGATCCGCCGGATCATTACCGCCCGCGGGTAAAAAGAAGAACCACGACGGCGTATCTCCTTCTTTCATACAGCCGTGCGGATTCGGCGCCGTCCAGGTCTTGATCCGATACAGTGCCCCCAGCGGCCCGCGACTGCGGACGTTGGCATCGATCCACGCCAGACTCGTGAGCGACTCGTCACCGGTGAGATACATCCCGCGAAACGTCGCTTGGCGTTTATCCGCGCCGGCAGCGGCCTTGTTTAGAATATAATACATGCCCGGGAACTCCCCGCGCATCCACTCCGCAATGCCGTCCTGATCGGCGATGTCGTAGATGCGGCATTTCCGCACGAAGGTCGCGAAACCGGCAGCCCCGCGGTCCTGTTGCACGCGCCAGAGCGCTTGCGCCAGATCCGTCTGGCCGCCCCAAATCGAGATATTGAGCGGCCGCTCCGCACTGCCCGCATCGATCCGCTCGATCAGGGCGCGCGAGCCCGCGGTATCATGTCCGGCACCAATGTGGGCGCGACCGCGTAACGGATTTCCTGAGACGATGCGGGCACGCATCTCAGCCGCCTCCGGCCAGCCGGTCGCATGTCGCTTCAGGTTCGGCAACACCTCACCGTAGGCATCGACAATCTGCCGGATGAGATCCGGCCGCGTGATGGATTCCTTCAATTCCTTCGGCGTACCCGCCGCGCTGGCCAGCAGGAGTTCGAGATCAAACTCATGCGCATACACCATTAACCGGATCATGGACTGCTGATCATCCGGATCACCACCGATATCCGTGAGGACCGCCAGACGGGGTTTTTGCCCAAAGGCGGACACCGCCGCCGCAAAAAAAAGAGTGACGGCAAATGCCGAGAAACGGGGTCGAAACAGCATGCGTTAGCTACACGGCCGGTCAGCCCATGAGTCAACCCAGCACTCGTCGGCCTCGCTCCGTTCAAACGTGAACAGGAAGGTCGGAGCAAGCATCGGCCGGCCGTAAACGGCCACCTACCACGCCGGCTCGACCTGAGTAGCGCTCCATTTTTCCCACAGCGCCACGAGAGTCGTGAGGCGCTCGGGGTCCTGCCCGGCGAGATCGGTCGTCTCTGCGACGTCCATGGCGAGATTGAACAACTGCCATTGCCGCAACCGCCCGCGCGTTCCGTCACGAACAATCTTCCAATCGCCTTGCCGCAACGCCGCCCGGGGCCCCGCCCGCCAATAGAAGGTGCGCGGCGCCTTTTCCGCGGCTTCGTTCGTCGTCAGGATCGGCATCAAGTTGATCCCATCCAAGCCCGATCCCTCGACGGTCGCTCCTGCGGCCGCGAGTGCCGTGGCAGTCACGTCGAGAGAGATCACCGGCGTATCGACGACTCGACCTGCTGGAAACTGCGCCGGCCACCGCAGTATAAACGGAACTCGGATTCCGCCTTCGAAGACCTGTCCTTTTTCGCCCCGAAGCGGCGCGTTGCTCGAAGTCAGTTCTCGCGTGGCCCCACCATTGTCCGAAAGGAAAACAACCAGCGTGTCACGTTCGATCCCCGTGTCGCGCAAGGTCGCGAGCACCGTGCCAATGCCATCGTCGAGATTCGCCAGCATCGCGGCGAAGATCCGGCGATGGACATCCGGAATGTGCTGAAACTTTTCCATATAGGCGTCCGCGCCTTGGAGCGGACTGTGCACCGCACTGTAAGCCAGATAGAGAAAGAACGGCTGCGTGTGATGGCGGCGAATGAAGTCACACGCTTCGCGCGAAAACGCATCGGTGAGGTTGGCGGTCTCGTTCACCGGCTGACTATCGCGGAGGATCGGGTTGTCCGCATTATAGTCCGGCTCCTTGTTGCCCATATGGGTCGTCCACACCACGCGCCCATCCGGTGAAACCCAGCGACCCTTGCCGCCATCGGGCAACGCGACCCGCCGGAGCCAGGTCGTCACGCCCTGCCAGGGCGGCGGCACGTAATAATGTCCTTCATGCAGAAAGCCGAAGAACTCATCAAAGCCGCGGCGCTGGGGGTGAAAGGGCGCGGTGCCGCCGAGATGCCACTTGCCGACCAGGCCGGTGACATAGCCAACGCCCCGCAGCCGGTCGGCGAGCGTGCGTTCTGTCACCGGTAAACCAATACGCGGATCGGCATTGAGGGCGCCCGTCGGGTTGCCCTCGTGTCCGAACCGCGTCTGGTACCGACCCGTGAGCAGCGCCGCGCGGGACGGAGCGCAGAACGATGCGGTGACATAACCTTGCGTGAAACGCACGCCGCCGGCCGCGAGCGCATCAATGTTCGGGGTGGGAATTTCTTTGCCTCCATAACTGCCGAGCTCGCCGTAGCCGAGATCATCGGCCACGATCAAGAGCACATTGGGTCGTCTGGCGTCGGCGGCAAACGCCGTCGTGACAAGGACGAAACCGAGGCAAAGGCTACCACGAGAAAACTGGGAAAAGCGCGACATAGGGAAGAAAAAGGCCGGCCGTGTATCAACCGAACTCAGTCCCTGTTTCTGCCCACGGGCTCCAAGGATGACACGCAAAAAAGCGGCGGACAGCCGGATCATTTCAGGAAGGATCAGTCGCCCTTCGCAAATCCCACGGCAACAAGGTTTGGACCTGTGAGCCTAATTTCCGCGCGTGGAAGCTTATTGAGTGAAACGAAGCTGCGCCGGTCATCGCTCCCTTTCGTTGCCTGCGGTCGCTCTGCAAAATTTCAGGGACTGGGTATTCGCCGGCCTCTCCTCAACTTCGCCCTTCGGGTCCGTGTGCCCGGTCGCCCCGGATCAGTTCAGTTTTTCTGCGGAGGCTGCCACGGTGTCGCTCCGCCCCGTTGGATGTGCAGACGGAGCGCCAACTGGAGTTCACGCGCGATCGCCGGGTGCTTGGCGCTCACGTCCGTGCGCTCGTAAGGATCGTCTTTCAAATTATATAGCTCGAGCGGAGAATAGGGATTATTCTGCAGAATTTTCCAGTCCCCCCGAATCATCGCCTCGTACGCTTTTCCGCCATAAGCCACACCGCCCTCGCGTCGGACAAAGTATAATTCCCGCGGGTTGACTCCGCCTGGCACCGATCCCCCGCGAAGGATCGGGAGCAGGCTCACCGCATCCATGTCCGCCGGCCGCGCCACGCCAGCCACCTCCAACGCCGTCGCAATAATATCAAAGGTTAGCCCCGCGTAGTCGCTGCGCGTTCCTGCCGCGACGGTGCCCGGCCAGCGCACCACGAAGGGCACTTTCAACCCGCCGTCATAGTGGCTCTGTTTCCCGCCGCGCCACGGATCGTTGTTCTGCGCATGCGGGAGCGAGCCACCATTATCCGACGTGAAGATGACGATTGTCGTCCGATCGAGACCGGTCTCGCGCAACGTCGCCATCACTCGCCCGATGCCATCATCCAAGTGCTCGACAAATGCCACGTTCGCCGCGCGTTTCGGATCCATCCCGGGAGCGCGCTGCTGCACGCGATCGAGCCATTCCGCCGGCGGCTCGATCGGGAAATGCGGCGCGTTATACGCCAGATAGAGAAAGAAGGGCTGCTTCGCCGCCGCCCGCGCGCGCAGATACTCACTCGCCCAGTTCGTGAAGAGATCCGTGGCATGACCGGTGGGTTTTATCTCGGCCATATTCCTGCGCATGTAATTGTTCCCATGCCGCAGGTGCGTCGTGAAGCTATCCATCATGTCACCGAGGAAGCCATGGAAGAAATCGAAGCCGCGTTCGTTGGGCGTGTTTGGTGACTCCAGCCCCAAGTGCCATTTGCCGACGATCGCCGTGTGATAACCCGCGGTCCGAAGCCGATCCGCGATCGTGGGAACGCCGGGCGCGAGATAGCCCCAGGAATCAGCCGCGTTGGTGCGAATCACTCCCGGAACCCCGACGCGATCGGCGTAGCGACCCGTCATCAGCGCGGCGCGTGTGGGCGAACACACGGTACAGTTGGCCCGCATCGTGGTGAAGAGCAGGCCCTCGGCCGCGAGCCGGTCGATGTGCGGCGTGCGCACGTCACCACTCGGCCGATACGCGGAAACATCGCCGTAGCCATGATCATCGGTGATGATCACGAGCACATTCGGCGCCTGCGCACCGCGGATTACACCCGCCACAGCGACGGTCAGAAAAGCCAGGAAGGAAACGGAGAAGGAGGGGAACGTCATGATTGTGGGGTAACGTGAACATCGGGAACGGCGGCCACTGCTGTCCGCACCGAATACCGGAAGACAATGCGAACAGGTCAAGTTCCTCGCACCTTGGTTTGCACGAAATGGACCGCTTCTCTGCCGACGGTCAGACATTTGTAACCCTATCCGGCCATGTCTGGGCGGTGAAACAGACATTCCTGTCTGTACTCTGGCTTCAGATGATCGGCCCCCGGCAGCCAAGTCCCGCTCCTGGCTGGGTCGGGAGATTCCTGCCGGACTCGGACGCTTGAGGCGCCTGAGAACAGACAGGTATGTCTGTTTCACTTTCAGAGGCGGTCGACCCCGTTATCCGCGGGACGCGGAGTCGGCGCGCTTCACGTCTTTCACCGGCCATTTCGAAACGGTGACACCTTTCGCCGTGCGCGAACTCACCGGCACGGTGCTCAGGTCAAACGGGAACTCGCGCACGCGCGCCCCACTGCGGCCGTCGATGTGAATCGTCAGCTTTTTCGGCATCTCTTTCCCGGTCTTGCTGACCTCGAGATAAACGATCTTCGAGCCTTCACTCTTCACCAACGGATACAACTTATCCCGCGAGAGGCCACCGATCTGGAATCGTTTCACAAAGGCCTTCCCGGTTTCCTTGTCCTGATACACCATCGTGTAGAAGGCCGTATCTCCCCCACTCGGGACGACGGTACAGTGAATGATGTCGCGGCCCATGAATATCTTGTCCGCCACCTTCGCCACCTTGAGTGACCCGTCGCGCATGATCGTGAGCACGCTGTCGAGGATGGTGCACTCCTGCACGAATTCATGCTGCCGCCAGTTCAGGCCGATGAAACCGTCCTCCCGGTTGACGTACAGTCGTTGGTTGGCGGATACGACTTCCGATGCGTTGATCTGCTCGATCTCGTCGTACTGGGTGCGCCGCTTCAGGCCCTTTCCGTATTTTTCCTGCAGCATCTCAAACCAGGCGATCGCGTAGCCCGTGAGGTTCTTCAAGTTCGCCTTCGTTTCCTTGATCCCCGCCTCGATCTTCTTGATCGCCTCATCGGCTTGAAAGCGGTTGAACGCGGAGATCCGCTTGATCCGAATTTCCGTCAAACGCGTGATGTCGTCATCCGTCACCTCGCGACGCAATTGTTTGAGAAATGGCTTCAACCCGCGGCGGATTTCCTCGAGCACACTCTCCCACGTCTTGGATTTCTCGATCTGACGATAGATGCGCTCCTCGATGAAGATCCGCTCGAGCGAATCCCAATGCCACTGCTGGTCGAGTTCGCCGAGTTTGATC
>JBBQEG010000198.1:0-9788 GCA_038320495.1 Opitutales bacterium
GAGTTCTTCGTCTGGTACACCGTTCAGGCCACGACCTCCGCCGGGACCGGCTTGCACAACCGGCTCTCCCGGTTTCGGGTGACTGCCAACAACGGCAATCTCGCGGACCCGAATTCCGAATCACCGCTTCTGACCCAGCGTGATGAAGCCAATAACCACAACGGCGGCGAACTGCTTTTCGGCCCCGACGGGTACCTCTATCTCTCGCTGGGCGACGAGGGTGGGGCGAATGATCAGTTCCGCAATAGCCAGCGCATCGATCGTGATTTCTTCGCTGGCATCCTCCGTCTCGATGTGGATCGACGCCCCGGCTCGTTGGCCCCGAATCCGCATCCCGCGGTTCACGCCGGCACGTACGCCGTGCCACCCGATAATCCGTTCGTCGGGGCCACGTCGTTTAACGGTCTTGCGGTTTCTCCGTCCGCGGTGCGCGCGGAGTTTTGGGCCACCGGTCTGCGCAACCCGTGGCGCATGGCGTTCGATTCCGTCACGGGCCAGCTCTGGTGCGCCGATGTCGGCCAGGGCAGCCGCGAGGAAATCAATCTCATCGTGCGCGGCGGAAATTACGGTTGGGATTTTCGGGAGGGATTTGTGTCCGGTCCGCGCAGTCCCGCCCCGGCGGGCGTGGCATTCGTGAACCCGGTTTGGGACTACACTCGCAATGAAGGTCAGTCCGTCACCGGCGGTTTCGTTTACCGCGGGCCCCGCCTTCCCGGATTGTACGGGCGCTATCTCTTCGCGGATTTTTCCAGCGGACGGATCTGGGCGCTCGACCCGGACGGCAGCGCGCCGGTCTCCGCGAGCCGTATCCAACTTCTCACCACTGACACCGGGATCGCCTCCTTCGGCCTCGACCCCGGCACAGGCGATATCCTGCTTGCCGACTTGCTCGACAACACCGTCAAACGTCTCGTCGCGACCCAGTCGGGAACCGGGACGCCGTTTCCTCCGGCCTTGTCCGCCACGGGAGCGTTCACCGATCTTGCTTCGCTTACGCCAGCGCCAGGTCTCGTGGCCTACGCGCCCAATGTTTCATTCTGGTCCGATCACGCCACGAAGCGCAGATGGTTCGCGCTCCGCGACAGCACGTCGACCTTCGGTTTTGAACGCGATACGCCGTGGGCACTGCCCCCCGGCGCCGTGTGGGTGAAGCATTTCGACCTGGAACTTATCCGCGGCGAGCCGGCGTCCTCCCGGCGGATCGAGACCCGCTTTTTAGTGAAGACGGTCACCGGTTCCTACGGCATCACGTACCGTTGGAACGAGGCGCAGACCGACGCGTTCCTCGTGCCCGAAGAGGGCGCCGAGCAGACCTTAACTGTATCCGAAAATGGGGTACAGCGGTCGCAAGCCTGGCGTTTCCCGAGTCGAGCCGAGTGCCTCACTTGCCACACGGCGGCGGGCGGCCATGCGCTCAGTTTCAATACGCGCCAGCTGAATCGCGTCCATGGTTTTCCCGGCGGCTCCGACCGGATCATCGAAGCGCTGGCCGCCGCCGGTTATCTTTCCGGCGCGCCCTCCACTTCAGCCGATCTGCCGGCGCTGGCGGCCGCGAATGACCTCACTCGCACGATCGAAGCCCGCGCGCGTTCCTATCTCGACGCGAACTGTGTGCAGTGTCACCAGCCCGGCGGAACTGCCTTGGGGAACTGGGATGCGCGCAGCACTATACCGATCACCCTCGCGGGCATCATCAATGGCCCGCTCGTCAGTGGGAATCCAGATCCCGCCGCCCGCGTTCTGATGCCTGGAGATCCGGCTCGTTCCGAGTTGTTGAATCGCATTGCTCACCGCGGTGCCGGCCAAATGCCGCCCGGCGGCAGCACAGAGCGCGACCTTGCGAGCGAGGCTTTGTTGCGTGAGTGGATTGAAACTCTCGCCACGCCTGGGCCGGTGCCTCAGCCGCCGAGTCGGATCGTCAATCTCGCCGCGCGCGCTCAGGCGGGCCGTGACGCGAATGCGCTCATCACCGGCTTCGTGATCGCCGGCGAGGGTGATAAGACCGTATTAATCCGCGGCGTTGGACCGACGTTAGGCGGAGAGCCGTTTAACGTTTCGGGTTCGCTGGCGGATCCGATTCTCACGCTCTTCGGGCCCAACTCCAGCACGCGGATTGCCGCCGTAAACGACAACTGGCTGGCGGCCGATGCCGCTACCTTCAACGCCGTCGGAGCCTTTTCACTTCCGACCAATAGTCGCGATGCCGCGATCGTGGCGAAGCTTGCACCTGGATCCTACACCGCCCAACTCGCGGGCAGCGATGCGATCAGCGGTGTTGCTCTGGTGGAAGTTTATGATGCCGATACAGTCGCAACGCCCGTTCGCTCGCGCCTCGTCAACACCTCCGTGCGAGCCCACGTGGGCACAGGCGCCAATATTCTGATTCCCGGGATCGTCGTGAGCCAGGGTGCTCACAAAACCGTGCTCATCCGCGCGGTAGGCCCGCGGCTTGGCGCGACCCCTTTCGATGTCGAGGGTGTGCTGGCTGAACCCGTGATCACGTTGTTCCTCGGCTCGCAACGGGTGGCGGCCAACACCGCGTGGAACTCGGCCGTGAATGCCGCCGGGATCCGTGAAGTCGCCGGGCGCGTGGGCGCTTTTCCGCTCCCCGAGAATAGCCGCGACAGCGCCCTGCTCGTGACGCTGCCTGCCGGAGCCTATACGATTCAAGTCGCCGGCGCCAACGGAACGACCGGGGTGGCCCTGGTCGAGATCTACGAAGTCCTTTGATTTTGGATACGTTCTTCAGACCTACGGTTGAATAGACCAGCAACAGCCGGGCAACTCCCGGCATCGGGCCTTTATTCTTTGCCCTTTGATCCTACCGTTCCCACGATTGCTCGGTCGCACCATTCGTCGCCCGGCAATCGGCACGACCTTCATTCTCATCTGAAATAACCTCCCCGCCGATGCTCTTCTCTCTCCGCTCCGTCATGCTGCTCGTAGTCTTTGTCATGGTCGGGATCTCCCCCGCAGTGGGCGCGGATAGCGCTCGCATCCGCCCTTGGAGCCACAACCCCTCCTTCTGGCAGTATCAGGGCCGGCCGGTTCTCCTCCTCGGCGGCAGCAAGGATGACAATCTCTTCCAAGTCCCGGATCTCAAGGAGCACCTCGATGCGATGGCGCGTGCCGGCGCCAACTATATTCGCAACACCATGAGCGATCGCCGCGACGGCGGATTTGAAGTGTATCCGTTCAAGCAGTTGCCGGGCGGTCGCTATGACCTGACGCAGTGGAACCCCGACTATTGGCAGCGTTTTGAGGACATGCTGCGCTGGACGCAGGAGCGCGGGATCATTGTCCAGATCGAGGTGTGGGACCGCTTTGATTACTCGAGGGATCACTGGCGGCCTCATCCCTATAATCCAAAAAATAATATCAATTACACCTATGAGGCATCCGGTTTCGCCCCCGAGTACCCGGCTCATCCCGGAAGGAACGAGCAGCCGTTTTTCTATACTACGCCCGCCCAGAAGAACAACCCGGTCGTCCTGCCTTTTCAGCAGCGCTTTGTGGAGGAAGTCGTGCGGCGCACGCTGTCCCGCCCGCATGTTCTCTATTGCATGGATAATGAGACCAGCGGAGCGGAGGAGTGGTCGGTCTACTGGGCCGACTTTATTCGCGAGCGCGCGCGAGCAGCCGGGGTGGAGGTGCTCCTCACCGAGATGTGGGATGCGCATGACCTGAAGGCACCGCAGCATCGCCGCACCTTCGATCACCCGGAGCGGTTCGGTTTTGTCGACGTGTCCCAAAATAATCACAAGGACGGCGACACGCATTGGGAAAACTTTCAGTGGGTGCGCCAGTATTTGGCGGCGCAGCCGCGCCCGATCAATATTGTGAAAACTTATGGGGCCGACGGCAGCACCCACGGCCCTTCGGATCGCCAGGGGCTGGAGCGCTGGTGGCGGCACGTGATCGGCGGGGCCGCCAGCGTGCGCTTCCATCGCCCGCCGTCGGGCCTCGGCTTCAGCGCGAAGGCCGAAGCTGCAATCCGCTCGGCCCGCCTGCTTGAGGAGCAGGCCAAATTCTGGGAACTCACTCCCGCGCCCGAACGCCTCCGCTATCGCGTCGAAAATGAAGCCTTCGCGACCGTCAAGCCAGGTCGCGCGCTGGTGATCTACTTCACCGACGGCGGAGCCATTGAGGCCGACCTCCGCGATTTTCCGGTCGATTGCGACGTGCGTTGGCTCGACCTCAGTCGCGCCGCGTGGTTTCGGACCGCACGGGTTGAGGGTGGAGCGTGGACCCCGTTCCTCGCACCGGCTGAGGGAAGCTGGATCGCGTTAATCGAGCCACGCGCTTCAAACCGGTGACACAGACATTCCTGTCTGTTCCGCCTCTGGAAATACGAAGCTCCCGATTAAAGAAAGATGGCCAGAGCCGTGCCGTCCGGATTCTCACTTAGGCGCTGGAGTGAACCGGCCATCAATCCCGGCCTCCGAGGGTAAACAGTAAACGTGCGGCCACCGCGCCGGCACCGCCTGAGACGTCCGCGGCCGGCAGCGTTTCCGCCTCGGATTATTGGTGATTTGCCTGCGGCCGATGAAAAATGCCGAGAGCGCAGAACCGTGAGATTCGAATCGCCGCCGGAGGCGACGTCGGGGCCGAGACTTGGACGGAAAAGCGGACTTACCCGATCAAAGACGGGCGGATCGATCCGGACAGACTCACCTATTTGGGGGATGGCGCGCGGGGCACGTTTGTCGTGGGGGGCGCGAAGGATGAGCGCTGGTTTTGGAAAAAAACGATACCGATGAATCATTTCTTTCTCGTAACGCTCCACGGGCGCAAAGCCGTGTTTGAGGCCATCAATCTGCGCCATCAGATTATCGATCGCTTCGAGCCGCAGGCCAGGTAGGACCGCCAGATTTCTTCATTGTGGGCCTGGCATTCAGCTCGCCTCGTCCGTACGAGGCGCGCTTTTACTGCCTGATCCACGCCTCATCGAAGACGGCGTGCTTGATCGCTTTTTTGTCGTTCGCGTCAAAATGGCTGTAGCTCACATGGATCCGACCATCCGCGCCTGCAATGATCGCCGGGTAATGCGACCGCGTTGTGGCGTCGTCCGCGATTCGCTTATGATAACGCCAGGATTTTCCGTTGTCTTCCGACAGTGAAACCGTGAGCCGGCTGCGGCCGGACTCGGTGTCATTATTGATCAGGACCCAGTTTCCATTGGGCAGCGTTATAATATCACAGGCGGTTCCCGAGTTGGGCAATTCGGAGTCGTGGACGGGCGTCCAGGTTTGTCCCTGGTCGCGCGAGCGACTTACGTGCAGGCGCTTGGGCGCGCCGCCGTTATCGCGCATATAGGCCACCAGCTCGCCGGAGGCGGCTTCTGCAATCGCCGGTTGGATATTGCCGCCACCCACCAGGGGCGTGCTTGTCTTCCAGTTTTCGCCGGCGTCATCGGTGTAGGCCATGAGCGAGAAACTGAAGCCGTCCGAATAGAGCGGAACGATCATCCGGCCATTTTTCGTGATGAACGGTTTATTCCGGGTCTGCCAGCCGAGGCGGCGGAAATAGGGATAACCGAGCTGGGTCTCATCCGCCTTGCCGTCCTCCACCAGGACCCGACCAGCGCGCATCATGTTTTCTCCACGGGCCATGGACACGAGGCGTGCAGCATGCTGGGACCACCGCTCCAAGTGCGGACGCTGGGCCGGGTCGGCCGCGATCGCCGCGGTGTAGTCTTCCACCTGACGCTGGACCGAGGCGACGAAGGGGTCGTTGGCCTGGATGCCGCGTTCCGTTTTTCCACCGGGCTTGAGGAGCAGGGTGTCCTGCCAATTCCACGTCGGTGCTTCCGCCGTATCCAAATAGTTGTCACTGATTTTATACTTGATCAGGGACGTCTCCCACTGATTGGCGATAATGGTGATCCACATCAGCCAGAGGCGATTCTTGGGGTCGATGAAGAGGACGGGATTGCAGTCGGGAAACTCCTTCACATCGGCCAGGAGAAAAGGCGCACTCCATTCCGTTTGGCCTTTCTTCTGGCGGGAGCCCATCACCCGCACGTCATCGGCCCAACGCTCGCCGCTCCCCTGAAACCATCCGACCAGGAGGTCGCCGTTGGAAAGCTCGACCAACGTGGAGCCGTGCGCGTGTTGATCTTGGACCGGAAAGATGATTTCCGTTCGTAGCGTCAAAGAGGAGCCTCCGGGCCTCACCTGCGAGGAAGCACAGGAGAAGAGCAGGGCGAGGAGCAGCACGCCCAGCGTGCGGGACACATTGGAATAGCAGCAACCAGGTCGGGGAGTCATGGGTGCGGTTGAGCTTTCCCGGGAGGACGCCAGAGACGAGGGTTTTCCTGGAATTTCCAGAGTGCGCAAGGCAGGGCTCTGAAACTGGCGAAAGATGTCGGGACTGCTCGGCTTTGTCGGACGAAAGCCGTAGCCGCCTTCTCTCCGTCAGCGGAATATGCCGGGCCGCCGACATCCCACCTGGCGCGTTTTCGCGGGATGGATTATAGTGATCGTGTTCCGTTCCGCGTGCTTCGCGAACTCCGCGGTTAAACGGATTGAGGACCTGCCTCTCCGGTCGCCTCTGTGAGTCCTGGCAGGGCGAAAGCGGCGTGATTCGCGCTCGACTGAATCGCGACAGATTGCGACATAGTGGGGTACCCCATGAAAACTATCTTCGGTCTCGTTTCCCTTTTTGCTTTTACGGCGGCGGTGCACGCGGCGAGCCCGCCGGCCAGTGATAAGCGAAACATTGAAGCGGAGGTGACCCGGGTTGACGCGAGCCGGGTCGACGCGCTTTTGAAGGGCGACTTGAAAGCGCTCAAGGAGCTTTTCTCTGATGACATGGTGTATATTCACGCCGCGGGTCGGATCGATTCGAAGCAGCCCTACCTGGCGATGCTCGCGGCGGGCAATCTTACTTACGTTTCGCTGCGCTACGATCCCTCGGCCCGCGTGGTGGCCGTCGGGCCGGACACCGCGCTCGTGACGGGGCGCGCGACCATCGATGCCAAAAACAAGGCCGGGCAGGTCACGACGCGTATCCTCACCACGACTACGGTCTACGTCCGGAAGCCGACTGGTTGGAAGGTGGTTTCGTATCAAGGCACGCCAGCGCAATAGAAGAAAGGCTGTTCAACGGTCGCGAGCAGTCCCTCGCGGAATACGCCGATCGCGCATTGGCCGGTGTAGTGAACAAAGGGATGCGTGGTTGCGAGCCCGTGGTCACGTGCACCTGACGTGGTCCTTCTGTAGCGATCCGGTTCGATCGAAGCCGTGCCTATGGGGCAGCGGGAAGCGAATCGATCGCTTGCGCCGGAGCGGCGGCCGCACCCGCGAGCTCGGGCCCGCTCACCGCCGTCGCGTCCCAACCGCGAGCCAAGTCGGCCCCCGTCATCCACCAATCGTGCGCATGGATACGGATTGGGCCGCGCACCCGCTCCCGAAAGCGGGTCGGTAGGAGCATGCGGCCAACCTGACCGTACTCGAGGAACGTTGTATCCACATGCGCTCCCTGGGTCGTTTCAAATCCATTCAGTGTCAGGTGCACGCGAAACAGGCGGCTCGTGCGCGGGTCGATCCAAATAACGACATCGTCCGCCGGCGAAAACCCAAACCCAGGGCGGAGCGTGGTCAGCAACCGCTGATAAGTGACGCCCGCTTCGCGCGCGTCATCCAGACGGACGAACGCGGCGCGACGCATCTGCAGAAACGAGGGGCCAAGATGGAAGAGTTGAAAAGCGTCGGCGGTCATCGCCGCAGCTTGGAGCTTCTTCTCGTCGAACTCGCGGACTCCATTATACGTGACCTCGACGGTCGTGGGCGTGCGCAGCACTTTTTTGGTGCCAGCCGGACCCTGCCACCACACCACGTAAAGTTGATCCGAAGGTCGATAACGTTCCTGAGCGGTGATGCGATAGGCGGAGTCGGTTACGAGCGGCTGGATCCGTTGGATCAGTGTGCTCCAGGTGCCGTCGATGGAAAGGTTGAGGTCTCCCGCAAACGTTCGAATGTCTCCGCCATGCGCGGCGAGGCAGCGCTCGAAAATCGCTTGCGCCGCCGACTGGTCGCCGGCGCTTGCGCTGTTCGCGACTCGGGGAAACCGGGTTGAGCATCCGGCCGAGACCAGCATGACCGCTGCCCCGAGTGCTCCCAGGCGGATTTTCCACCAACGAGGAAAAGTAAGCTGCATCCCGGACGATGCCTGAGCTGAGGCGGTTGGCAAACGGCCGAATCGAGTTCGACCGACTGATCGATCGTCTGCTGCAACCCTAACCTGCGGCGACATTAGCCGAAAGCTGGATACACGTGAGTCTACCTGGCGATTCAGGCCGGCGCTAGGCGCGAGGCCACCGGCGTCGGAACGACGAGGGTAGAAAAAGGCTTCCGTAAACAGACCCGCTGGATTCCGAGCGGCGGGCGATCAAAAGCTCTGTTTCATGGGCAATCGACGCCATCGCATTTGCCAGATGGAAACCGGGCGGCAGGATCGGGGAATGATGTGGGCTCAGATTCAATGGGGCGGGGAAGATCCAACGGCGATTGCCTGGGCTTGTGCCCTCGCATACGTCGTTGCCGGGGCCCTTTGTGGTGTTGCGGGCACGCGCTCGCGGTTGGCGCCTGGGCGCTCACGGACGGATCGCGGAATATGGATGGCGCTTGGCGTCCTCCTCGTGCTGCTCGGTTTGAATAAACAATTGGATCTGCATACCATATTCTTTCATGGCGGCCGCGATGCTGTCCGCGTTTTGGGGTTTTATAATTATAAGCGCCAGATCGAGGCGCTTTTTTTCCTCGTGGTGACAACAGGCATTGTGGCGATACTGTGGCACCAGTGGCGGCGACTCGCAGGCTTTGCCGGAGCGCATCGCGCGGTGGTGGCCGGTCTTGGTTTGATCGCGGTCTATACAGTGACTCGGTTCGCCACGATCATGCACTTGGCAGAGCGCTGGCAGACCTTGGTGGACGAAGCGCCGATCTTTATCGCATTCGAACTTGCGGGCAGTTTGTTGATCGGGTGGGCGGCAGTCGCGGAAATGCGTGAATAGGACGGATTCAGATCATCCAGCGCCACACCGACGTCCTCGCGCGGATTCGCCGCAACCGAGCCGTAACTTGTATAAGAACGTTTGGAGCTTTTTCAGCCTGTATAAACCCGCCTTCGGATGGATCGCGCTACTTGCCCTTCCGCGGGGCCTTGAAGGCCGTAATGAAATAGTCGCTGGTGGTGGCGTGTTTCACGCCAGGGGCACCGGGATAAACCAGTTCGCAGGCGATACCGATCGCGTTGCAGTGTTCCTGGAGTTTCACGCCGAAGTTGGAGGTGTGGGTCGGATCTTTCTGATCCTGGCCCAGCGCGGGAGGGGCGCTATAGCTGAGGTACACCGGTGGATCGTCGGCGCTGGCGAGTGCATAGGGCGAATACTCGGCGAGCCAAGGCAGGATCTTTTCGCGATCGGCGAGAAACTGCGCGAAGGTGCTGATGCCAAAGGCGTGGCCGCCGTATCTACTGTTGGGGGTCCACGTGATCATCTGCTGAGGATCGAGCGTAGTTTGCGCGCCGGTGACGGCCGCGCACCAGAGTCGGGTGGACTCGCGGGCGATGGGATCGTTGCTCGTGGGATCGGCCAGATCGTCGTGATACGCCAGCCAGAGGCTTGAACACGCACCGGCGGAACCACCCGCCGCGCCAATCCGCTTCTTGTCGATATTCCACGCGGCGGCTTTGCTACGAACAAATTGCAAGGCGCGCGCGGCATCGTGGAGCGGGGCTTTCACCGGCGGCGTGACGTCCTCGGCCACAGCGTGCTTGATGAGACG
>JBBQEG010000199.1:0-9578 GCA_038320495.1 Opitutales bacterium
CTGCTCGACGTCGCCTTCGAGCACCGCGAGTTGCCGGCCGCCGACAAGCTGCCGAACCTGCGTTATCTCGGGGTCGGCCCGCAGCCCTCCCAAATCATCAAAGACGTTCCGGCCACGGCCGAGCTCGTCGGCCTCGTGTAGTGGAAAAACCGTGACACAGGCATTCCTGTCTGTGCTTTTCGTTCTCAACGGCAGGGCGTAACCGATCGCCATGCGAGGTGCGGCATCGTTGGTTAGCCAGCTAGGCGAGGAGCTTGTTCACCACTTTCCCGGCGACATCCGTCAGCCGGAAGTCGCGACCTTGAAAGCGATAGGTGAGGCGCGTGTGATCCAATCCGAAGAGGTGCAGGATTGTCGCGTGAAGGTCATTCACGTGCACCGGATCCTTCACGATATTCCAACCAATATCGTCGGTTTCACCGATGACCTGGCCGCCCTTCACTCCCCCACCCGCCATCCACAAACTGAATGCGAACGGATGATGATCGCGGCCGGTCACAGCTTGATACCCGACGCGGTTTTCACCCAACGGCGTGCGTCCGAATTCCGATCCCCACACGACCAGAGTTTCATCCAGCAGGCCACGCTGTTTGAGATCTTTGAGCAGCGCCGCGATCGGCTGGTCGGCCATCCGACTGTTGAAGCCGAGCTCCGCCTCCAAGTTACTGTGGTGATCCCACGAGGCGTGAAAGATGTTCACGAAACGCACGCCGCGTTCGACCAAGCGCCGCGCCAAAAGGCAGTTCGTCGCGAAGGTTTTGAACTGCCCTGAACCGCCGCCGCGATTCGCTCCCTTGATTTCGGGCTCCACGCGATCGATGCCATAGGCGTCCATCGTCGCCGCTGATTCACCGGCCAGATCCGTCAACTCCGGAGCGGCCGTCTGCATCCGAAACGCCAATTCGTAGGCGCTGATGCGGCTCGCGATTTCCGGATCACGGACTTTCTGATGGCGGAGTTTATTGAGGTCCGTGATGGCATCGAGGCCGTAATGTTGCATTCGCTCCGTGATGCCGGGTGGATTGCTCAGGTTCAGCACCGGATCACCTTTGTTGCGGAACAGCACGCCCGCATAATCCGACGGCAGGAATCCACTCGACCAGAGCGACGCACCGCCACTGGTGCCGCGACCGGCGGTCAACACGACGTAACCCGGAAGGTTTTTCGACTCGCTGCCGAGTCCGTAATTGAGCCACGAACCCATCGTCGGCCGATCGAACATCGACGAGCCGCACTGCATCATCAACTGGCCCGGGTGATGGTTAAACTGATCGGTGTGCATCGAGCGAATCAGCGCGATGTCGTCGGCACAGGTGCCGAGATGGGGAAGCAAATCCGACAACTCCATCCCGCACTGGCCGTGTCGGGTGAACGTCCGCGGCGAACCCATCAGCCGTGCGCCCTCTTTTTGAATGAAAGCGAACCGTACTTTCTCCAGCATCGAGTCGGGCAACTTCTGCCCGTTCATCTCGTTTAGCTTCGGCTTGGGATCGAACAGGTCCATCTGGCTCGGCGCCCCCTCCATGAAGATGAAGATGCAGTTCTTCGCTTTGGGCGCGAAATGAGACGCGGGCGTAAACGGCGGCGCCGCATCCGCGCCGGCGGCCGGCTCCGCCGCGAGCAAGCCATCGGCTTTGAAGAGCGAGGCGAGCGCAAGAGCGCCGAGGCCACTGGCGTTGGTCGCGAGAAAATCCCGGCGGGTCAGCTTGACGATATCTTTAGGGCTCATGATGCGGGGTCAGTCGCGGGTGATAAACTCATCGAGATTCATGATCGTGCGCACGGTGGCGACGAGACTCGCCTGCGCAATCGGATCGGTCGGCAAAGCGGTGTCGCCGCCCACCCCGAGGATCGCAGTGGCGCTGTCCGGCTGTTCCAGCGTGAGGCGTTTCTGGTCGTCGTAGAGTTGGCGCAAACGCGCGAGCTCCGCCTCACTCGGCGAACGCGCCAGACAAATCTCAAAGGCGCGCTCCAGCCGCGCATCCGGCGTCGGCTCAAGCATCAGCCGTCGAGCCAGAGCGCGCGCGGCGTCGAAGAACACCGGATCGTTCCAGAGCGTCAGCGCCTGCAGCGGCGTGTTGGATCGGTCGCGCCGGGTGCACGTTGCCGTGGAGTTCGGCGCATCGAATGTCATCAACATCGGATACGGCACCGTGCGTTGAAAAAAGATATACATGCCGCGCCGGAAACGATCTTCACCTTCACTCTCGCGCCATTTGACCGAGTTGGCGTATCCCAGCGCGGCAATGTCGGCCGGCAATGGCGGACGCACACTGGGTCCACCGACTTTGCGCGCCAGCAATCCGGACGCGGTCAAATGGGCATCACGGATGATCTCCGCTTCGAGTCGCAAGCGGCTTTGCCGCGCGAGCAACGTGTTCAGCGGATCGACTTCGATCAGGTCCGAGCGGTAGTCCGAGGATTGCTGATACGTCGCCGAACTGACGATCAGTTTGAGCAACGCCTTGCGGCTCCATCCGAGCCGCGGAAATTCCGTCGCGAGCCAGTCGATTAACTCGGGATGCGACGGCCGCTCCCCTTGCGTTCCAAAGTCATTGACGCTGACGACGAGACCGCGACCGAAGAGGTGTTTCCAGATGTGATTTACGGTGACGCGGCTGGTGAGCGGATTGCGTTCATCAACCAGCCAGCGGGCGAGATCGAGGCGGTCAGGGGTGGCCGCGCGCGCGGCCAAGGGGTGAAGCACCTTGGGTGTCGCTGGTTCGACGCGCGGGCCGGGCCGCAAAAAGTCGCCGCGAACATGCACGTGCGTCTCCCGCGGCGTGGGTCGCTCCGCCAGCACGGCGACCTTGGTTTCTGGATACTTCGGTTCCGTCTTGGCGAGGGCATCGAGCGGTTGCCGCAGTTTCCTGGCGTCCGGATCCACCTCGTCCCGGAAGTACGTGGCCAAGGCGGCTTGGTGCGCGGAGGTCCGGTGCGCGGGTGGCGTGTTCCAGGCGATCGCGACGCCGTCATCAATCAGCGACGGCGCCAACGGGAGCGGTGCAGACGTGGCTGACAACCGGAACCGGAGCAAGGTGTGTTGATTGCCGAACTGTTGATCAAGCGAGAAGACGAGGGTTTCGCCGGCATTCAGCAGGAGCGGTTCGGCGCACTCGAAGACGGCGACGTGGCGCCGCTTGTTTTGCGGCGAGATCGCCCAACCGGTTTTCGGGTCGGCATCGATCACGCCCGCGACCGCCCAGTCCTTCTGGGAAAAATCGGCGGAGGCCTTGCTGAATGTCACGGTGCGCGAAGACGCGCCGTCGGCAGCCTGAACCCTGAGTTCAAAACCAGTAAGCACGAAGTTGCCGTTACCGGAGCGGCCCGGGCCGGTGTTGGACGACGCTTCCGGCAACACCTCCAAACGAAAACCTGAAAGCGGGGTGGCGTGCGTCGGCGATGCACCCGGCCAACGGGCGGCGACGGTGTAGGATTCGGTCAACGGGCTCATGCCCGAAGCGAGCACGGAGTAATCAGGCAAAGTCGAAAGCGTGGTGAGCTGTGCGGCTGCGGCGGATACGGGTGGCAGCGCGTTCCAGACCGCGAGGTCGAGGGTGCCGGTCGCCTCCCAGGCGGCCTGCTGGGCGGGCAACATGTTGCGGACATAATCGTCGTAGCGTTGCTGCAACGGGGCGCGCGTACTGTCCCATTGCGTCTTTGCCGCGTGATAGATGGCCAGCTCCTGTTCCGTCGGAGCAGGAATATCTTTGTCGTCGGCGTTGTTGAAAAACGCAAATAACTGAAAGAATTCCCGCTGCGTGATCGGGTCGAATTTGTGCGTGTGACACTCGGCGCAGCCTACGGTCAAACCGAGCCACACCGCGCCGGTGGTATCCACGCGATCCACGACCGCCTTGTTGCGATACTCCTCCTGGTCGACGCCGCCTTCCTTGTTCAGCAAGGTCTGGCGGTGGAAGCCGGTGGCAACCTTCTGCTCGTGTCCCGCGCCCGGAAGCAGATCGCCGGCGAGTTGTTCGATGGTGAACTGATCGAACGGCACATCCCGGTTGATGGCATCGATCACCCAGTCGCGATAGAGATAAGCGTAAGGCCGCGGGGTGTCTTTCTCGTAGCCGTCGCTGTCAGCGTAACGCGCGAGATCGAGCCAGTGACGGCCCCAGCGCTCACCGTAGTGCGGGGAGGCGAGCAGACGATCCACGAGTTGCTCATACGCGTCGGGACGGCGGTCCGCCACGAACGCGCGCACCTCCTCCGGCGAAGGCGGCAAACCGAGCAAGTCGTAGCTCAGGCGACGAATCAAAGTGCTGCGATCGGCGACCGGGGAAGGCGCAATGT
The DNA here is from genome assembly GCA_038320495.1 of Opitutales bacterium. GTDB lineage: Bacteria > Verrucomicrobiota > Verrucomicrobiia > Opitutales > Opitutaceae > ER46. Next base: position 4,300 of record JBBQEG010000199.1, read on the forward strand.
TTTCCTGCTCGAGCCGGGCGAGGACAAAATGGTCGATAGGCGTGCGGGGCCAATGGGTGTTGGTCACGGCCGGAGGCGCATTTCGGACCGGCGGCTGAAAGGACCAATGCGTGCTGCGCGCGAGTTCGGTTGGGGCCTCGTCCGGCCAGACGGCGCCCTCGTCGATCCAAGCTTTGATGAGGGCAACTTGTGTCGGAGTGAGCGGATCGCCCTCGGATTCCGGCGGCATGATCGAATCGGGTTCGGCGCCGGACACATGAGCAAACAACAGACTTTTCGCCGCATCGCGAGGGACGATGGAAGGACCGGAGTCGCCGCCGAGGAGCGCCTCGTCTTTTCGATCCAGGCGCAGGCCACTCTTTTGCTTATCGGGGCCGTGGCAGCCATAACAGCGTTCCGCCAAAATGGGCTTAATGTCGCGCGCGAAATCGATGGCGGCCGACGTGCTCGCGGCGGAGACGACGAACGCGACGAACAGGGCGCCAAACGTTCCCGCGCGGCCGGGAGGTGCTTCAGAACACAGCTGGGAGGCAATCGTCATGGGGGAGAAAAACGCGGAGAAGAAACGAGGGCGCGCCGGAGGCAATGGGGTTGGGATGAATTGCATGGGTTTAGGTCGGCATGTCAACAGGATGGCCGCGGGGCAGCTCCCACCTTGAACTCAGCCCCGCGTGACCATGGAATCGTCACCTCGGGATCGTGGTCTCGACCCGTACGACAAGCTCATCCAGCGAAGGGACCAGAGCTAAGCGATTTAAGTCATGACCCTAAACCGCTCCAAGGGACGACCAAGCGAACGCCTAGTACCACGACAAACAGCGAACTCTGGACTCCGGCCACACCGGGAAAACTCCGTACTCACCATAATATATATTCGACTACTCATTTCACTGTAGTGAAAATCGAGTAAAGGCGGGCAGCAGCATTCTTTCAAATTTGTCAGTTGGCAAACGTTGTGCCGACAAGGCATCGCGCTTATAGTCCGAATCTACAACCCCACGCCCCGAGTATCGACGTCGATCCCAGTCAGCCGTCTTTTTAAAACGTGACTCGCGTTTTAACGACATTCTCCTCGCCACCCGCGCAAGAGAACGCCGCCGGGGATTCCTATGTTCGCCAGGATTACCCACATGAATGCCTGCTCCTACCGCTCGGTTTTAGTTTTGTTAGTGATATCAACGAACTGCATACCGCAAAGTCGGGCTCAAAACTCCTCCGAGCCCAAAGGGGAGCATGTCAAGGCGGTCGAAATGTCCCCGTTCCTCGTGGAGGAGAACACTGAGCAAGGCTATTATGCCTCGCAAACCCTGGCCGGCGGCCGGCTGCGCCAAGACATCAAGGATATCGGCTCATCCATTCAGGTCGTAACCCGGGAGTTTATGGAGGATCTCGGGGTTACCGGGGTGGAGGAACTCTTCCAATATACAACCAGTACGGAAGTGGGCGGCATCCTCGGCAACTTCACCGGGGCATCAGACAACTCCTCCAGTGGAGACACCAGCACGGGTGGCGCGCGGCGAAATCCGGACGGAGCCACGCGGGTTCGTGGGCTCGCCGCACCGGACCGGGCGCGGAACTTCTTCAAAACCGACATCCCCTTTGACTCCTACAACACCGACCGCATCGACATCAACCGGGGCGCGAATTCATTCCTCTTCGGGCTCGGATCACCCGCCGGGCTAACCAACGCCGGCCTCGTCAAAGCGCGGTTTCGCGATACCAACGAACTCAGCACGCGAATTGGCAGCGGGGGCAAAAATCCTTCGTATCGGGGATCCTTCAACCTCAACCGGGTCCTGGTGAAGGACACGTTGGCGATTCACGGGGCGCTGTTGATGGATCGAACCCAGTATCGGCAGCGTCCCACGTTCAAGGATGACGACCGGCAATATGGGACCGTCACGTATCGGCCATTTAAGCACGCGAACACCGTGATCACCGCTCATGTGGAGAAGGGCCGGATCCGGGGCAATGCCCCGGACGTGCTGCTTCCCCTGAACAATCTGGGCGTGTTTCTCGACGCCCCCGAGGTCGGACGCCTTTCGGTCAACCCCTATGCGAATCTACAACGCTTCAACCATGTCGAAGGCCCGACGCAGGCGCAATGGAACCGGCTAAGCGCCGCTGATAAACTCAAGTACCCACTCCGGAATACGCCAGCGACGCAAACTCTGGACAATTCGGGCTGGGGTGCGGGCTCCTACGGCTTGATTTATGACGGAACCCAGGGTCGGAACCCGGCCTTTGCCTATACCGATCAGTATCGGGGCGTGGATTACGCCGTGAGGGATGCCTTTTTCGGCCCGAAACGAAATGGTCGGGGCGCTCCCTATAATGTTTATCACGGCAACCTCCGCGATATCAACGGCACCGGCTGGCTGGCGCAGGGTTTCACCGATCTGAAGACCTTCGATTTCAGCTCCGCGAACCTGGGTTGGGACAATGATTACTACAGTCGTAAGTTCACCAACACCAACGTGGCGCTGGAACAGGTGCTCTGGAAGGGAAAGGCTGGCTTTGAAATTGCTTTCGATCAACAGAGTCTGAAGAGCGCCGACTTCACCGCTTTCAACGGCGGGAACTCAGAGGTGATGTTTGATATCAATGAAACGCTCTGGCTGCCAACGGATCCCAACTACCGCACCTCGGGCGTGGTGCAGCCGATGGCGAATCCCAATTACGGCCGCCCGTTTGTCATGACCAAGGCGGGGCGCCGTACCATCGAAACGGAACGCAATGCGGGCCGGTTTACCGGTTTTGTGAAACACGATTTCACGGAGAAAAGAAAAGGCTGGTTCGGGAGATTACTCGGCCGTCACACGCTCACCGGCCTGGCTGACCGGTCGGTTTTCGATGAGAAGCTTCTGAACTATTCCTTGAATTCATTTGGCGACCCGGAACCGGCGCTGCACATTGGTCCGGCAAACGCCCGGCAGACAAGTAACGCACCGCGCGCCGTTCCGATCTATGCTTATATTGGACCGCCCCAGCTGGATGCGTTCACGAATCCGAATTTCACGGTGCGCGACTTCGTCCTGCAACCGGCTGATTATCAGCTGCGGCCTCCGGAAAACTTCAGCATCCAAAAGCTAAGCTGGAATCTTGGTCCCGACGCGACCGCGGAAACCCTCGGGCTCGATTCGCGCATCAACGGAAACGAAGGGTTTGTCATGGGCACCTTTGAGCCGCGGGACGCCCCGACCAAGAACTATCGATTACAACAGACGAAAGTGAGTTCGCTGGCGCTGAACACCCAATCGTTTTTCTGGGATGATCTGCTGGTTGTAAATATGGGATACCGGATCGACAAAGTGAAGACATGGCTGAACACGGAGGCTCCGCTGGTGGGTCTGGACGAGACGCCGGACTTTTCATCGGATGTTTTCCAAGTTCGCGACGGCAGCTTTAGCGAGATCAAAAGCTCCGTTTTCGGTTATGGCGGTGTGCTCAACTGGCCGCAGCGCCTGATGAAATTGCCATGGGGAGCCAAGGTGGCGTTTCACTATAATACCAGTGAGAATTTCATTCCGGCGACCGATCGGGTGGATCAACTCCGCCGGCCCGTCCCCTCCCCCGCGGGAACCAGCCAGGACTATGGAGTCAGCGTTTTTCTCTGGGACAACAAAGTCGTGGCGCGGCTAAACTGGTTCTCCGCCCGGTTGATGGGCGCGAGTGCCAGTGTCTCGGATCTCTTCAACCAGACGAATTCGAACATCTTTAATCACTTTGGAATTTTGAATCGGCAGATCCTACGCGTGGACGCGAATGACGACGGCGTGCTCGATGCGTCGTTGCAGGCTGAAGTGGAGATCGATCCGGCCACCGGCCTCACGGACGATGGCTTCACCCCCGCCGAGGCGGTGGCGCGGACGTATCCCAACCTCGCCAAGGCGAAAGCGGCGCGGGCGAGCATTGCGCCGCATCTCACCGAGGAGCTCAAAGCCGCTTATAACTATCGCATGGCCGCCGATGGCGGCTCGCTCACGCAATGGGCCGGAGCGATCACCGACATCAATGACATCGAATCGCGCGGCTTCGAGGCGGAGATTATATTTAACCCGACGCGCAACTGGCGGATTGCATTCAACGCGGCCAGCCAGGAAACAGTCCTGACGAATATCGCCCCCGCTCTGACCAAACTGCTGGATGATGTCTGGTTGCCGCATCTCGCGCAGTTCGGCGAACTCGACTGGAACGCTCCCGTGGAAGTGGTCAACGGCAACAACACCACCCAACAGATCAACGATCGATTGCTCGATTACTATGCGATCAAGGGCCAGGAGGGCCGCCCCCAGAACGAGCAAAGAAAATGGCGGATCAATACCATCACCCGTTACCAATTCAGTGAAGGACGTCTCCGAGGCTTTTCCGTGGGTGGTGCGATTCGCTGGGAGGATGTTTATGCGACGGGCTATCCACTTTTAAATGATTCGCGCGGTTTCATTCTCCCTGATGTCGCCAATCCTTACCTCGCGGATCAACAAGTGAGCTATGACCTCACGCTGGGCTATCGACGCAAGATCTTACGCAACCGCGACTGGACAGTGCAGCTCAACGTCCGCAATCTGCAGAACCTGCACAGCGACAAAGTCACGGCCGTACGGCATCAGCCGGACGGCAGCATCGCCCGCGTGCGGTTCGACCCGCCCCTCCAAGTGCTCCTGACGAATACGGTGCGATTCTGAAGGGGAAACCGTACCGATCGGGGCTGACGTTTAGCTCCGCACTGAGACCGGTCGGACCGGTTCATCCCTCCGCGTCGACTTGGAGTCTGCTTGCGCTGGAGGTTCCAGCCCCTTCCAGTCCCGTATGCGCTCGTTGATCCTCCTGGCGATCTGCACCGCTTTTGCCACGGTGCCGTACCTGGAGGCCAAATTGCAGGGAGAGAAACTCCGGCAGCCGATTCGGCAAGCCACCATCGGCTGGCTCGTGGGCATGGCAGCCTGTTGGATTTTGGTGCGCGTTGTGGGAATCTTTGACGATTGGGGCAGATAAATTTGACCTAAGTTCCGAAACGCGTTGCCGGTGCACGCGGGCCGCTTGAGCGGCGAAGGGGAAGCCCGCGGTCTCGGCACTGAGGTCGCGCGCGACCAGGGTGCGCGTGACCGGTTCGCCTTTTTCCAGACTGGTCCAGCGCACCGCCGCAGGATCTTGCAGGGGATCAAAAAAGGGGAGCTCGGGTCGGGCACCTGCGCTTGCACGGTGGCTTGGAGGCCAGGCGGGTTCGCTTTGACGGTGAGCAGATAGTCGCCGCCGTGCTCAAGCACCACTGCGCGCGC
>JBBQEG010000200.1:0-9526 GCA_038320495.1 Opitutales bacterium
CTGTGGACGCTCGAGCCGACCGCCGATCCGGCCAAGTGGTTGATTGGCACCGGGCCCGACGGCCAAATCGTGGAGGTAACCATTGATGCCACGGCACCTTCGTATACGACGCGGATGGTCACCAAGCTCGATGACCCGCAAGTCTTCGCCCTGAAGCGGCTGGACGACGGCTCGATTCTGGCCGGGACATCGCCGCGAGGCGCGCTGTATCTAATAAAGGAGGACAAGCCCGTGGGCCGCGTTTCGCTGCCGGTGGATTCTATTTTCGATATTGTACTGCTGGACCAAGCCACCGCCTTGGTCGCCACGGGCAATCCCGGCCGCATCTACCGGGTTGACCTCGCGAAATTCTCCACGGCCGGGCTCATTGCGGACAAGATTACGGACGCCAAGATTCTTGCCGACTATGGCATCACGCTCTTCGCCGAGATTCGCGATCGCAACGTGCGGCGGATCGCGACGATGCCGGATGGACGCATCGTTGCGGGCTCCGCGCCCAAGGGGAATGTTTATATCTTCGCCGCGGAGGGCGGCGCGCCGGTGATTCTGCAGGAGAATCGCGACGCGGAGATCACCGACCTCCTGCCCCAACCCAATGGCGATCTTTACGCGACCATCGTCTTCACGTCGACCACCCCGGAATCCCGGATCACTCCGCCAGCCAGCCAGAGCAAGGGCGGCCCGCCCCGTGATGAAACGCCGCCACCGGCGCAACAGGAACGGTTTGCTGGTCGCAGCGCTGTAATTTGGTTTCCCGCCAACGGCTTTCCCGAAACGATTACGGCGCGAGCCAACACCGCTTTTTACCGGGTCGTCCGCCGCGGCGAGAGCCTCGTGATTGCCGGTGGAGAAATGGGCGAATTGGCCGGCTACGATCTGCGGGCACGTCTTTCGCTCACCTTTGCCGGCAGCATCTCCTCGCAGATCAATCAAATCGCTCTCATGGCCGACGCGCCCGACCGCTTCCTGGTTTTGCGCAATAATGCGCCGGGGCTCGCGCTGCTCGACTTTACGGCCAGCGGTCCACGGGAAGCGGAAACTCGCCGCATCGATCTCGGCACACCTTCCGAGCTCGGAGCCCTTCGCTTCAATCGCCTCCGGAATCTTACGAATGACAATCTTGCCGTGGAGATCCGTACGAGCAACGCGAGTGACGAAGTGGAGGGATGGAGCCCGTGGACATCCCTTAGCGCGGAGGGCAACGATGGCTGGCGGGCGGAGGGTCTCCGTGGCCGATACGCGAAGATCCGGCTGCGGGTCGTCGACGCGACGGTCGCTTCCGCAACGGCTCGTGCGCTCTCGTCATCGGCAAGCGCTGACGCCCCGTCCGGAGGACCATCGTCCCGGGCCGCGAAGAAAGCTGGCGCCGCCAAGCGCCCAGCGGCCGCGACCAGCGCCGCTGCTGCTTCCACGCCCGCTTCTTCGCCGATGTCCTCCGGCGCAGCGTCTGCCGTGAACCTCGGCGCGTTCGAGATCGATCGCGCCGCCCTTTATGGATTGCCGCAAAATCGCCGGCCCCAATTGCAGGACTTCCGCGTGTTGTCCTCAGGGTTTGCCGTCATTCCCGCGGCTGAACCCACTCCACCCGCGACGGTTTCACTCAGCCAGTTGACGCAATCCACGCGCGAAGAAGACCGCCGCCGCAGCAATTTCCTCAGCAGCCAGGTCGTGGTCTCACCCGGCACGCAGGTCGTGCTCTGGAATCTGATCGACCCGGATGGCGACAACCTTCTTTCCACGTTTGCGATTCGTCGGGAGGGGGACAGCGAGTGGACCGACCTCGTCGTGTCCAGCCGCGACAACTACGCCCAATTCGACACCAAACATCTTCCCGACGGCGTCTACTTCACGCGGCTCGTCGCGACTGAAACCGCGCCCCGGCCCGTGGGCGATCGCCTGGTGCATACCTTCGAAACCGATGACTTGATCGTCGACTACACACCTCCCGAAATTCTTGCCGCCGGCGCGCAGCGGACCAACGAGGCCATCGTCCTGACCGTACACGGCCGCGATGCGCTTTCCCTGCTCGAGGGAATCGAAGTCGTATTCAACAATAACGTACGCGAGAAGGTGGAGCAACCGGTCGACGGCGTCCGTGACGGACGGGAAGAAACCTTCACGCTCAAGATTCCGCTCGCCCGGGTCTCCAACGCGACCTCGGCGGAAGTCACCCTCTACGATGCGGCCGGTAACGGCAGCGCGCGGCGTTTGAGTTGGTAATCGTAGAGGAGACGGCGCGCTTTGCAGAGAACCCGACCGTGCGTTGGGTAGGTTCAGTTTTCCGGAGCGGTTCACGTCTTGCGCATGGCGACGAACGGCCACGGCCACGCACAAGCGCAGGCCCTTGTAGCTAGCTTGAACCCACCCTTCCGATCTTGAAGCACGGAGAACCCGAGGGCATTGGTTCATGCATCTTCGTAGGGCCTGATACCAATCGCCCGTATAAATTAGACGATTGTCATCATGAGGTGTGCGAAGCGCGCCGTGGTGATCCAGCTCGATTGCTTCGTCGCTTCGCTTCTCGCAATGACAGTCCAATTATCAAGGGACGTTGGTATCAGCTCGCTCGCGGCCTGCCTGCGCGCCTGAAAAGTTTTCCGCTTTCCCAATTTCCCAATTTTCCGCTTTCCCGCTTTTCCGCTTTTCCGATTTCCCGATTTTCCGCTTTTCCGCTTTTCCGCTTTTCCGCTTTTCGTCGCACGTTTACGCCCGGGGATGGGCTTTGGCGTGGACGTCCTTCAAACGCGCGATGCTCACGTGCGTGTAGAGTTGCGTTGTGGCGAGCTGGGAGTGTCCGAGGAGCTCCTGCACGAGCCGCAGATCCGCCCCGGCGTTGAGCAGATGCGTCGCATACGAATGCCGTAGCTTGTGCGGCGTGAGGTCGAGCGGGAGGTCGGCCAGCGCGAGGTAGCGCTTGAGCATGCGCTGAACCGTGCGGACATCCAGACGCGTGCCGTTCGCATTCACCAGCACGGCGCCGGCCGGGCCTTTATCGGGTGCGAAGGTCGCGCGGAAATGTTTCGTCACCTCAAGGGCCACGCGACCGAGCGGACACAGGCGTTCCTTTTTTCCTTTGCCCACGACCCGGGCCACGCCGGAATCGAAGTCGATCGCGCCGAAGTTTAACGCGACCAGTTCGCTCACCCGCAATCCGCCGCCGTATAGCAATTCCATCGCGAGACGATCACGCCAGGTGGTGTGCGCATCCGCGGTACCGTTCTGCAGCAGCCGTTGGGGCCCGTTGAGCAGCGCCCGCATCTGCTCCTCGGTAAGAAACTGGGGGAGGCGCTTCTCGAGTTTCGGCATTGGCACGCCGAGCAACGGATCGCGGTGCAACCGGCCCCGTCGCATCCAGAACTTGAAAAACGTGCGCAACGCCGAGGCGTGATTGTGCAACGTGCGCCGATCGAAACGCCGTTGCGCCTCGATCACAAAATCCCGCATTTCCCGCGACCCAAGCGCATCGATCCCGTCGGACCAAAGCCCTACCGAGGGCGAGCTAAGCCAGCGATAGAAATCCTCGAACGCCTGCCGGTAGTTGCGAACCGTATACACCGAATAGCGGCGCTCCTTCGCGAGGAAATCCTCGAATGGTATCCACCATTCCGTGACAACTTCGGGCGGCAAGGCTTCAATCGCGGCAGGCATAATTGGCTCCGGAAGTCGAGCGAGAGGACGTGGCAGGGTCCCGCCTTAGTCGGCCGTCGGATTTTCCGTCGCACCCGCGGCCTCGGCCGCCGCCCGTTGCTCGACCTGCCGCATGACTTCGGTCGTGTGGAGGCGCAAGGCGCCTTCCGGATCCAACCCATTCGCTCGCGCCGCCGAGGCGAGTTCAAAAAGTTTCCGCCCGAGCGTGGCCGCATCAAGGTCGCGTGCGAGCTGCTGCACCTGCGCCGTATCCACAATTCCATTCGCGGGCAGGGCCTTCTTCTCGATTTGCTTCCATACCGCTTCGGCAAACATCAACGCAGGGAGCCGCGGCGGGAGTTCCTTGAAGACGCGCGTGGCATCCGCCGCCGGCCCGTTTTTCTTTTCCATGGCCTTGATTTGCTCCCAGGCGACAATGACCTGCTCCGACGTCGCGAGCCGGCCCGCACCGAAGACATGCGGATGCCGGCGGATGAGCTTCTCGTTGATGTCCCGCGCGACGTCGTCGAAGGTGAATAGCCCCTTTTCCGCGGCGATGTGCGCGTGAAAGACGATTTGGATGAGCACATCGCCGAGCTCCTCGCGCATGTGGGGAGCGTCCTCGCGATCGATCGTGTCGATGAGCTCGCTCACTTCATCGATCAGGCAGCGCACGAGCGAGGCATGCGTTTGCTCCTGGTCCCAGGGGCAGCCGTCCGGGGCCCGCAAGCGGGACATCGTGGCCTTGAGATCGTCGATCGCACTCATGTGCGAAACGTGTCCCCGGGTGCGCCGGATTACACGGAAATTTTTCGGCTTTGTCTTCCGGGCATTCCCCGTGTTCCGTCGCGGTTCATGTCCGACAAATTGACCGAGATCATGGCTTGGAAGCGGCGCGAAATCGCTCCCCATCTGCGTCCTGTTTCCGAGATCGAACTCTCGCGACTCGATGCCTCGTTGCCGCGTCCGCCGTCCTTCGCGACCGCGTTGCGGCGGGCGGACGGAACGCTCGCGGTGATCGCGGAAATCAAACGCCGCTCGCCGTCGGCCGGTGACATCAAGGCGGGCGCCTCCTCCGTCGAACAAGCAAGACGCTATCAAGCGGCGGGCGCGGATGCACTGTCCGTGCTGACGGACGAAAAGTTCTTCGGTGGCACCTTGGAGGATCTGCGCCAGGTGACGCGGCATTTCGCCGAAACGCTGCCGGCCAGGCCCTGCCTGCGGAAAGACTTCATGGTGCATGCGCTGCAGGTGCAGGAGGCGCGAGAATCCGGGGCGAGTGCGATCCTGATCATTGTGCGGGCGCTGACAGATGAGGAGATCAAAACCCTGTTTGGTGCGGCCAAGGCGGCCGGACTTGAGGCGTTGTTCGAGATTCACAGCGAAGCGGAAGTCGACCGTGCAGTCGCACACGGGGCGCGAATCATCGGCGTCAACAACCGCGACCTGGCTATTTTCAAGACGGACCTCGGTCTCAGCGAGCGCCTGATTCCACTGTTTCCCGCGGACGTTGTTGCGGTGAGTGAAAGCGGCATCACGAGTGGCGCCGATGCCGCGCGGGTGCGCGCTGCGGGCGCCCATGCCATCCTGGTTGGGGAAGCCTTGATGAAGGCGCCGAACGCGAGTGCACTCGTGGCCGAGTTTCGGAAAAATTGAGAGTTTCTCGCATGTCGCGCGTCCAACTCAGGTTGACCCGGAGAGCCCGTTTCACCCTCCCAGCCGTCTCACGTTAAGCCGCCCATGCCGCTTTCTCCCACTACCACCCGAGACCTGCTGACGCAACTCGGGCATCAGCCCAAACGTTTTCTGGGGCAGAACTTTTTGGTCGATGGAAACATCGTCCGCAAGTCGCTCGAACTTGCCGACGTCCGATCGGGAGACACGGTGGTGGAAGTCGGTCCCGGTTTGGGCACGCTGACGACCGCGCTGCTTGAGACCGGCGCCCACGTCTGGGCGGTGGAGAAGGACCGCACCTTGCACGGCCACTTGGAGGCGGAGCTTTTGCCGCGTTTTCCCGCGACCTTTCACCTGCTGGAAGGCGATGCGGTAGAGCATCCGCTGGCCGGGTTGCCGGCTCCGTTGGCGGAAGCAGGGGTGAAAATTGTGGCCAACCTGCCGTACGCGATCGCGACGCCCTGGCTCGACGAAGTGTTGGCGGGGCCCTTGCCAACCCGGATGGTGCTGATGCTGCAGCAAGAGGCGGCGCAGCGGTACGCCGCGCAGCCAGGTTCAAAATCGTTTGGCGCGATTTCCATTTTCCTGCAGTCCGCCTACATTATCGCTCCCGGGCACAAGGTGGCTGCAGCGTGTTTTCATCCCCGACCGGATGTTGAATCCCATCTTTTAAATCTCGTGCGCAAACCGGAACCGTACGTTTTCCCGCCAGCGGTCAAAGCCGTGATCCGAAGCTGTTTTCAGCAACGCCGAAAGCAGATCGGCGCGTTGCTCCGCAGCCGGCTCGACAAACAGCCCGGAGTCGTTGGTTGGCGGGAACTTCTCCAAACCCACGGCCTCTCAGAACAAACACGTCCCGAGGCCATTCCCGTCGAATGGTGGGTTCGCTTTGCGGCGTTTTTCCCAGCCTTGGCTTGAAAGCCCGCGTCACGCACTCCTCAGTAACCTCTTCATCATGCTTCGCCTCACCCTTGCGCTTATCCTGGCCGCTGCTGTCACCACCGTACGTGCGCAAAATGCCGACGGTGGGCTCGTCGGTAAAATCGAAGGCCGCAGTTACGTTTCCCCGACAGGTGCCTTCAAGATCGTGATCCCGGTGCTACCCGAGTTGGGCGGCGACATCACGGACACGCCGAACGTCGTGACATTTCAAGACGACTTCAATGTGCATGTGAGCATTGCGGCCTTTCCGCAGGATGCCACGCAACGTTGGGAATTATCCACCCGCGGGTTGAAGGACTATCTCATTTATTTCTTCAGCAATTTTGTGCTGGCTGACTTCAAACAGACGTTCGCCGGAGTGGAAATTCAGAGCGCGAAATTCATTCCGAGCATGCTGGATGGCTCACTGCTCACCTATATTCTCGTGCCGGGTGGCACGATGTTCGGACATCGCGTGCCCGCCATCGGATTGTCGAGCCGGGTCCCCGTCGCCAAACGGGGCAACTTGCTCTTCGTCCGCAACGGTTACATCTTTGTGGTCAGCGCCGAACTCGCGGAGCGCGTGATCGAGGGAAGCTTGTACAATAAAACCACGGAGCAAGAGGACGAAATTCTCCGCAATCGGCTGAACGACGTCATTGGCAAGATCTCCTTTGCCTCGATGCCGGCAGCGGAAACGGCGAAGAAATGAGATCGGGAGGGCGCGCTTCTTCCGCGCGACCTTGGTTCGCGCTGGTGCTGGCGTCGGCGGCGCTGCTCTTCAGCGGATGCGTTTATCTGCGGCTGCTTGAGTTGAAGAAGCAGCTCAGTCACTTCGACCGCCACTTCGCACTTCAGACTCACGATGGGGTGGGCATTGTGTGTCACGACCCGATTTTGCGCACGAAGGACGTGCGTTGGATGGGACTGCTGCCCGAACAAACCAAGACGCTCGGCCTGGCCGAGCAGTGGCAAGTGCGCTGGGTGAAACAATTACCCCTGGGAATCGACGAGCCCGGGACCTTCGACATCATCGTGGAACTTGGGTTTGCCGATGATAAGCTGACCCGCGTCGCAATCCCCGAACGCTATTTCGCCGTCATGCCAAAGGAGTTTCTCGTCGGAGTGATCAAAAGCCTCGGACAGGGGAAAATCGACAAATCCAGCAAGCAAATCGAAGCGTCGATGGCAGAGAACGACGTGGCTGCGGCCCGGCCGAATCTTCCCGATATCGACAAACTGCTGGGTCGGCCCAGCGAGGAAAATGAGATCGGGCCGCATACCATCGTGCGTTACCGGTATATTCCTGCTACCAATGAGTCACGCGCGGGGGTCTTCGATCTCCACCTCACGTTTCACACAAAAAGCGGTGAACTCCTGCGTTGGCACGGGAAGACCCCGATCGGAAATATCGCGTTCAATTTCGCTGCTGGCCATTAAGGTGAATCGAAACGCAACACGGAGCGCGAACCATCGTTCTCTCCGGTCGAAGAATGGTGATGGACCCCGCCACGGCGGATTGAAGACGTAACTGGCGCGTTTACGTTTCGCCTCATTTCGGCTCCGCTTAGCAACTGCCATGATTCCTTCCGGTTTTACCTTACGCGACGCCACCGAAGCCGATTTACCGGCGATCGTCGCGATCTACAATTCGACCATACCTAGCCGGATGGTCACGGCGGATCTGGATCCTGTCACCGTGGAATCGCGTCGGCCTTGGCTCGCCGCGCATCAAAATCCGAACCGGCCGATCTGGGTAATCGCGGACCTCGCCGACACCGCCGTCGCGTGGCTGAGTTTCGATACGTTCTATCCGCGGGCGGCGTATGACGGCACCGCCATGATCGCGATCTACGTTGCGCCCGACCGGCGCGGCCACGGCTTGGGCCGCACCCTCTTGGAAGAGGCCCTCAAGTGCGCGCCTGGACTCGGGCTGCATACGCTCGTTGGCTATATTTTCGGTCACAATAAGCCGAGCCTGCAGCTTTTCGCTCGCTATGGCTTCGAGCGATGGGCGCACCTGCCGCAAGTAGCGGTGCTGGACGGAATTGGTCGTGACTTGATCATCATGGGCCGCCGCGTGGCGGCGCCCTGATCCCGGGGACGAACCGACTACTCGACCCTCCCGGTGGCGAACGGAGCGGGTAATCCGGAACCAAGGCCTTCTGGCTGTAATTCGTGAAACAGACATTCCTGTCTGTAATCCGGTGTTATGTACAACAGAACTCGGAACAGGCAGGAATGCCTGTATCACCTCCAATCCAGGACCCACCAACGAAAAGGTCCCCGGATTACCCCGGGGACCTCGCGACTCGCAATATGCCCAATCGATAGATTAATTAGCGGTCCTCGAGTTTGGAATTCAGCCGGGTACCGGCCATCGTGTTCGTCGCTTGGTAGCTATTATTGCTGCCCGCGGTAACCTCCAGAGTTATTCAGGGCGTGAGCTGGACTTGAACTGAACCACGGCGAACAAAACAGCGCGGGAATGGTCGGCGGGGAACCAGAGGGACGGAGGGGAAGCCGTTTCGCTGGACCTTTCACGATGTCCGCCCGGCGTACAATGCGACCAGAGGTCGGACGGTCCGGATTCGCGTCATTGCCTCACGAATCAGAAGTGCGTTACCAATTTCACCGAAACTCATTCTGCCCAAGCGCTCGGTTTTCTCTCTATTACTGGCCTCCGCCTCGCCATGCGGTTGAATTTCAAGAACGTCAGGCTCGGCAGGGAGCGCGTTGTTCGCTGACGCATCTTTGCCCATCTGCAATCGGTGGCTCCTCATCATGATCTCCTGAGTCTTTGAGATGCTGAAGAGTTACTGCGCGACAAAGATCAGAATCTTCCGTCTTTCCACCCCGGGCATTTCTTCCCTAAGGTTGGTCACTCACGCCTGATGCCCACCCACTCATCGCCCTCCCCCTCCGTGTCGCCGAAATCCAACTCCGTCGCCGCCCGTCCGTTGTCCGCGGACGCGCCGCGTCCCATTCGCAAACTCATGGCCGCCAATCGGAGTGAGATTGCGGTCCGGATCTTCCGCGCCGCCACGGAGCTACATTTGCGAACCGTGGCCGTGTTTGCCCAGGAGGATCGCCTTTGCATTCATCGCTACAAGGCGGACGAAGCCTACCAGATTGGGGCCGGCAAAGGTCCGGTTGCGGCTTATCTCGACATCGAAAGCATCGTCGCGCTGGCGACTGAAAAAGGCGTGGACGCCATCCATCCCGGGTACGGCTTTCTGTCGGAAAATGCCGGCTTTGCCCGCGCCTGCGAGCGGGCCGGAATCATCTTTGTCGGCCCGCGTCC
>JBBQEG010000201.1:0-9523 GCA_038320495.1 Opitutales bacterium
TTTGTCGCTCATGGTGAATCCAAATGGGCGAATGCCTCCTCTGGAGCAAGTGCCGCCGGGATGCGCTCGTCTTCGCCGATTCGCTGGCGGCGATCACTCCTGTGGGTTGAAGCGTGAGACAGACATTCCTGTCTGTCATCCGGATCACGGAACAGGCAGGAATGCCTGTGTCTCTCACGACCGCTAACGCGAGCCTTGCCTCGCCGCCGCCGACCGATGATATCGTGAAGTATGCGCGCGCTGCTTTACCCCGAGTTCGAGCGAGTTGAAAATGCAATCGTTCCGGATGCTCCGGCTCCGATGCCCGATGAGGTCACGTTGCGCGTCGCCGCCTGTGGAATCTGCGGGAGCGAACTGGAGGCGTTCAAGAATCGGAGCCCGCGCCGTCCGCCGCCCCTCGTGATGGGGCATGAGTTTTGCGGCGTGGTCGAGGCGCTCGGCGCCGATGTGCGCGGATGGTCGCAGGGCGCACGAGTCGTCAGCAATTCGCTCGTACCGTGTGGGCGCTGCGTGCGGTGCGAGCGTGGTGACTCGCATCTGTGTGCGACGCGGCAGATTTTTGGGATGAACCGGCCGGGCGCCTTTGCGGAATATGTCAACGTGCCCGCGCGTTGTTTGCTGCCCTGGCCGGACGCCTTGTCGGCGGAAGAGGCGTGTCTCGCGGAGCCGCTCGCCAATGGCATTCATGTGACGCGGCTCACGGAGCACCTGCCGTGCACGTTGGCGCTCGTGATTGGCGCGGGGCCGATTGGACTGTTCTGTCAGCAGGCGTTGCAGGTGTTGCGCGGTACCAAAGTCGTGGTGGCGGATTTGAGTCCGGAGCGCCTCGAGGTGGCGAGCCGGCTGGGCGCGGTGCGCACGATCAATCCGCGCGAGGAGAATATTGGCGAGGTCGTGCGCGAACTCACAGGTGGCGAAGGCGCGGATCTCGCCGTCGATGCGGTGGGAGGCGGGGTGACAAAACGCACGGCGCTCGACGCGGCTCGGGCGGGAGGTGGCGTGGTGTGGATCGGGCTGCATGAAAACGCGATCACGCTGGATTCGTTTGGAGTGACGCTGCCGGAGAAGAAAGTCTTCGGTTCGTACGCGGCGACGCTCGGCGAACTGCAGTTGGCGTTGGACTTGATGGCGGCCGGCAAGGTCGACGCGCGCACGTGGACCACGCGACTTCCCCTGAGTGAGGCCGAAACGGCGTTCCGCCGTGCGCTCGCGGCGCAGGGCACGGATATCAAGATGGTGGTGTGCCCGTAGGTTGTCTGACGATGTGCTTCCCGATGCGCATGAATGCCCCCACGCGGAAGTTTATAGCGGATCGCTTTTCGGGCAAGGTTGCGCTGGTGACCGGAGGCACCCACGGCATTGGCTTTGCGATCGCGCTCGAGCTGCTGCGCGAAGGGGCGTCCGTGGTGGTGAGTGGATTGCCGGCGGATGCGGACGAAGGCCGGACGGCGTTTGCGGCGGCGGGGTTCGCTCCGCTGATCGTCACGGGTGATCTCTGCGAGGAAGGATATTGTCGGGAACTCGTCGACCAAACGCTGACACGACATGGGCGGATTAATTTTCTTGTGAACAACGCGTTTTCATTTCTCGCCAAGGGGCTGGACGCCACCCCGGCGGACTTCGCGCGCTCCTTCGGCGTGGGGCCGGTTGCCTTTGCGTCGTTGATTCAACTCGTCGCCGGGCCGATGCAGAGTCAGGGCGGCGGCGCGATTGTGAACGTATCCAGTATTTCAGCATGGATCGCGCAGCCGAATCGCTGGACGTACAATCTCGCCAAGGGGGCAGTGGCGCAGCTGACGCGCTGTGCCGCGTTGGATCTGGCACCGCGAAAAATTCGGGTGAACAGTGTGAGCCCGGGTTGGATCTGGACACGGGAAGTCGACAAGGCCGCGGGCGGCGATCGCGCTACGTATGATCCGATCTGGGGCCAGTTCCATATGCTCGGCCGCATGGGGTATCCTGTGGAGATCGCCGGGCCGGTATTGTTTCTATTGAGCGATGATGCGTCGTTTATCACTGGCACCGATTTGCCGGTGGACGGCGGCTATAATGGATTGGGACCCGAAGGACTGGGAGCGCAGACGAAAATCGCTGGAACTCAGTGATGAGCGCTCGCGACTCACGCCCGGGAGACGTGATTTCTCCGTGGCCACGGCGCCGCGGTTCTGATTTCTAACCCACGTTTCTCATGCCTTCATTTCCCATCATCGATACACACCTTCACCTGTGGGATGTCAGCCGGCTGCGCTATGCCTGGCATGCGGGTGTTCCGATGCTGAACAAGAATCATCTGATTGAGGACTTCCGGGCGGCATGTGGGCCGGTGCAGGTGGCGAAGCTGGTGTTTGTGCAGTGCGAGTGCGATCCCTCGCAGTTTCACGAGGAGGTGGAATGGGTGACGGAGGTGAGTCGGGCGGATCCGCGGATTCGCGGAATCGTGGCGTGGGCGCCGTTGGAAAACGGTGAAGCGGTCGAGCCCGTCCTCGCGCAGCTCGCGGAGAATTCGCGCGTTAAAGGCGTGCGACGGATCATTCAATTTGAGCCGGACCTCGGGTTTTGTCTGCGGCCCGAGTTTGTGCGGGGCGTGCAGTTGCTCCCGCGGCATGGGTTGAGTTTCGACCTGTGCATCAATCACCATCAGCTCGCGAACACGATCGCGCTGGTGCGGCAGTGTCCGAATGTGCGCTTCATCCTCGATCATATTGCGAAGCCGGACATCAAGAGCGGCCTGCTCGATCCGTGGCGCGCCGAGCTGCGCAAACTTTCTTGCATGGAGAATGTGTGGTGCAAGCTGAGCGGGCTGACCACCGAGGCGGATCCGGCGCGCTGGACCGCCGCCGATCTGCGGCCTTATATTGATCACGTGGTCGATTGCTTTGGCCTGAACCGGGTAATCTTTGGCGGCGACTGGCCAGTGAGTACGCAGGCCACGGATTATCCGCGGTGGGTCACGACGGTCGATCACGCGTTGCGCGGCTGTTCTCCCGATGAGCTGCACCAGGTGTACGTGCGAAACGCCGAGGCGTTTTACCGGGTGTGAGGCTGACTCGGATACAGCGTCAGTGACCTACCGCTTTCGCGTCCCTAGTCAGCGATCCAGTTTGGCCAGCGCGGCGCTTACGCGTGCTTTCGCCGGGTCGTCGTGCTTCGCGCGTGACGGCAGGGCAAGTCCCCGGGCGAAGGCTTCGCGCGCCCTCGGCTGGTCGTTGACGGAAAGATAGGCGAAACCGAGTTCGAGGTGATGTTGCAGTTCATCGGGCTCGAGAGCGACCGCCTGTTCCAGATGGCTGACGGCTTCCGCGCCCGAGCCTTCGGGAAGTCCTCCGAAGAACACGCGGACGACGGCGCGCGAGGCGGCGCCGAGATCCGCGACTTCATAGTGCCAGCGACCGAGGATGTGGTGAGCCCACGCGTAGCTCGGATCGAGGGCCAGGGCGCGCTCGGCTTCTTCGCGTACTTGTCGGGAGTAGCGGACCTTGTCGCGGGTGTCGCTAACGAGCGCGAGTTTTCCGAGGGAGATTGAGACTGACAGCACATTCACCGCATTCTGCGGATCAAGCGCGACCGCTCGTCGAGAGTAGTCGAGAGCGGACTCCGCGAACGCCCGCTGCTCGTCGCGGGTCGGCAGCTCTGTCATGAGATCGGAATATTGCCGGGCGATCTTCTGTAGGATAAACGCATCGGCGCGTCCGGCCTTTTCGGCGGCCTGAAACAGTTCCAAGGCGCGGCGGGTGTCGAGCTTGCCCTCGGCTTGGAGGGCAGCGTCGACGAGCGCGTCGGCGGTACCCGCGACGAGCGGGAGGGAGGTCCACGTTCCTAACAAGAGGAGGCTAAGGAGAGTGATGATAGGACGCGGCATTCGTTGGTTTACGCGTGAGATTAGCGCGGGTTTGGGTAGTATTGATGCATGCAAACCCGTTGCCCAGCGATCAATGGCGTGGTGGAAACGATTCTATATAGCGATGATCTGGAGCGAGCGACACGGTTTTATCGGGATGTCTTGGGGCTTACCCCAATGAAAGGAGACGGAGAGCGATTTCAAGCGCTCGACTCGGGAGCGAATCGGGTCCTGCTCCTTTTCAAACGCGGGGGCACGCTGACGGCGCAGCCCGTGCCGAGTGGCGGGATGATTCCGCCGCATGATGGTCACGGACCCCTGCATTTGGCGTTCGCGATCAATGCGGCCGATTACGAAGTGTGGTGCGCGCGCTTGCGGGAACACGGGGTCGAGGTGGAAAGCGAGACGCAGTGGGAACGGGGAGGGCGGAGTATTTATTTCCGCGATCCGGATCATCACTTGGTGGAGTTGGTTACGCCGGGCATCTGGCCGAATTACTAGGGCGGAAAAGCGGGAAAGCGGGAAAGCGGAAAAGCGGAAAATTGAGAAATCGGAAAATTGGGAAATCGGGAAATGGGGAAAGCGGAAAATCGGGAAACGCCGGAGGGCGGCTTCGCGTCTGCCTCCCGAGTTCGTTGGATCCGGAATCCTGTGTTTTCCGATTCTCCGATTTCTCGATTTTCAGCGTTTTTCGAATAAATAGTGGCTCACGAGCCATTCTTCGCCGTCGCGGTAGCCCCAGAGTTCGGCGCAGCTCATGTAGAAGGTTCTCCAATACGCCCACCATTTCGTCTCCTGACCGGCGCCGTAGGTGTCGGCGAACAACGGCAGAATCCTGGCTCGGTTGGCGTCCATGTTCTTCAGCCAGTGCTCGGCGGTTTGTTGATAGTGTTTACCGTTGACCTTCCAATCCGCCACCAGGGTTAAGTCGTTCTGAAAGTAGGACAGGAGATCGTGAGCCGGCATCTGGCCACCGGTGAAAAATGTCCGCGACATCCAGTCGGAGTCATCCTTCGGCACGAAGTGATACGAGAACTGGTGGTGTGTGAAGATGTGTACAAACAGCTTTCCGCCTGGCTTCAGCCAGCGGCTGATGTTGGCGAGCAGCCGTTCATAGTTCTTCATGTGCTCGAACATCTCGACTGAAACCACGCGGTCGAATTGACCGGTAACCGTATCGAAGGCGTTCATGTCGGCCGTGATGATCCGGAGGTTTTTCAACCCCCGTTGAGTGGCCTGTGCTTCGATGTGCTGGCGTTGCGTCTGTGAGTTCGAGACGCCGGTGATGACGGCCTGCGGGAATCTTTCCGCGAGATAAAGGGACAGCGAGCCCCAGCCGCATCCGAGTTCGAGGATGTGCTGGCCGTCTTGAATCTGTGCGCGCTCGACGTACCGCTGGAGCATGTGCTCCTCGGCTTCGTCGAGGGTTTCATTGCCAGTTGAATAATAGCAGCCCGAGTATTTCAAGCGCCGCCCCAGGCAGAGCTCGTAGAACGCCGTCGGTACTTCGTAATGCTGCTCGTTGGCAGCCCGAGTGTTCTCCGCGAGAGGCCGTTGTTTCAGGTCCGCAACATAGGCGTCGACTTGGTACACGGCGGCTTCGTCCCGAATGCGCTCCGCCAGCAGTCGACGAATCCCCATTCGCACCATGGCGTCCGGGATCAGGTTTTTTTCGAGCAGAGTGTCGAGCATTGGAAGAGGTACGCGTGGGGCCGTCGCCCGGATGCGAATCTTTTCCACGCCCGCGGCGCTCTAAGCAAGGCTCGGAATTTATCTTATAGGCGCCCAAGAAATTCCCCATCAAATCGGCGGGGTTTTTCTCAAGAAAAATGCCTTCCCGAGTTTCCGCCGCAACGGTTTTATCCTCGGCACTTCGCACCAGCGTTTCCCTGAAGAGGCGGGCACTCGGCAAACGCGCCGGCTCGGTCTTTCCTCGTCTCGCAACGCCGATTAAAACCTCCGCAAGACATGGTCTCCCTCCTCGCCTTACCTTCCCGCCTCGACAAGCGCCAGTTGGCGAATGCGCTCTCAAGTTTGCGCCAGGGAGATTTCTCCGTGCGAATGCCCTCTGGGTTAAACGGGGTGGATGGTTTGATTGCCGACGAGTTCAACGAACTGGTTGCGATCAACCAGCGGTTGGTGGAGGAGCTGGAACGGATTAGTCAGGGCGTGGGTAAACAGGGCCAGATTTCTCAGCGCGCGAGTATCGGAAAAGTCACCGGGGCGTGGCAGGAGGCGGTATCGTCGGTCAACTCGCTGATCGATGATCTGGTGCAGCCGACGTCTGAAATGGCGCGCGTGATCGGCGCGGTGGCGAAGGGCGATCTTTCCCAGAGCGTCGCGTTGGAGATGCAGAAGCGCCCGCTTGAAGGTGAGTTTCTCCGCATCGCGCGAACGGTGAATACGATGGTGGACCAGTTGTCCTCCTTCGCGTCCGAGGTCACGCGCGTCGCCCGCGAAGTCGGCACCGAGGGCAAACTCGGCGGCCAGGCGCAGGTGCCGGGCGTCGCCGGGACGTGGAAGGATCTCACGGATTCCGTGAACTCCATGGCGGGTAACCTCACGGCTCAGGTGCGTAACATCGCGGCGGTGACAACCGCGGTGGCGAATGGGGACTTGTCGAAGAAGATCACCGTCGATGTGCGCGGGGAGATTCTCGAGTTGAAAGACACCATTAACACGATGGTGGATCAGTTGAACTCGTTCGCTTCCGAAGTAACGCGCGTCGCACGCGAGGTCGGTACCGAAGGCAAACTGGGTGGGCAGGCCGATGTGCGCGGCGTGGCTGGCACATGGAAGGACCTCACTGACAACGTAAATTTCATGGCCGGCAATCTCACCGGCCAGGTGCGTAATATCGCGGCCGTGACCACCGCGGTGGCGAACGGCGACTTGACCAAGAAGATCACGGTCGAAGTGCGCGGCGAAATTCTCGAACTGAAGAACACCGTCAATACGATGGTGGATCAGCTGTCGTCGTTCGCGGCGGAGGTGACGCGCGTGGCGCGCGAAGTCGGTACCGAAGGAAAACTCGGCGGACAAGCCGACGTGCGCGGCGTGTCCGGAACGTGGAAGGATCTGACCGACTCGGTGAATTTCATGGCCGGCAATCTTACCGGCCAGGTGCGCAATATTGCGGACGTGACCAAGGCCGTGGCCGCCGGAGATTTGTCCAAGAAAATCACGGTCGACGTGAAGGGCGAAATTCTCGAACTGAAGAACACCGTCAACACGATGGTGGACCAGCTCAACTCGTTCGCGTCCGAAGTAACCCGCGTGGCCCGCGAGGTGGGAACTGAAGGGAAGCTTGGTGGGCAGGCGGATGTGCGCGGCGTGTCGGGGACGTGGAAGGATCTGACCGATTCCGTGAACTCGATGGCCGGTAACTTGACCGGTCAGGTGCGTAACATCGCGGACGTAACCAAGGCGGTGGCGAATGGCGACTTGACGAAGAAGATCACCGTCGATGTGCGCGGCGAGATTCTCGAATTGAAGAACACCATCAACACGATGGTGGATCAGCTGTCGTCGTTTGCGTCGGAAGTAACGCGGGTGGCGCGCGAAGTCGGAACCGAGGGCAAGCTCGGCGGCCAGGCCGTCGTGAAAGGGGTCGGTGGCACGTGGAAGGATTTAACGGATTCGGTGAATTCCATGGCCGGCAATCTTACGGCGCAGGTGCGTAACATTGCCGCGGTTACAACGGCCGTGGCGAATGGTGACTTGTCGAAGAAAATCACGGTGGATGTCCGTGGGGAGATTCTCGAATTGAAGGATACCATTAACACCATGGTGGTGCAGTTGAACTCGTTCGCTTCGGAAGTGACGCGCGTGGCGCGCGAAGTGGGAACGGAAGGCAAGCTCGGCGGCCAGGCCGACGTGCGCGGCGTGTCGGGCACGTGGAAGGATCTGACCGACAACGTGAATTTCATGGCGGGTAACTTGACTAGCCAGGTGCGTAATATCGCCGCGGTTACAACCGCCGTGGCGAATGGTGACTTGTCGAAGAAGATCACCGTCGACGTGCAAGGGGAGATTCTTGAATTGAAGGATACCATCAACACGATGGTGGACCAGCTGAACTCCTTCGCCTCCGAAGTGACGCGCGTGGCGCGCGAAGTCGGAACGGAAGGCAAGCTCGGGGGTCAGGCCGATGTGCGCGGCGTGTCGGGCACGTGGAAGGATCTGACCGACAACGTGAATTCAATGGCGTCCAATCTGACGTCACAGGTACGCGGTATTGCAAAAGTGGTTACGGCGGTCGCGAACGGTGATCTGAAACGAAAGCTGACCGTGGAAGCGAAAGGTGAGATCGCGGAGCTGGCGGATACGATCAACAACATGATCGATACGCTTGCGACATTCGCGGAACAGGTGACGACGGTCGCGCGCGAGGTGGGTGTGGACGGCAAACTGGGCGGTCAGGCGAAGGTGCCGGGTGCGGCCGGTACGTGGAAGGACCTGACTGATAATGTGAATCAGCTCGCGGCCAATCTGACGACGCAGGTGCGCGCGATTGCCGAGGTGGCGACGGCGGTGACGAAAGGCGATTTGACGCGTTCGATCAAGGTTGAGGCGTCGGGCGAAGTCGCGGCGCTGAAGGACAACATCAACGAGATGATCCGCAACCTGAAGGACACCACGATCAAGAACAACGAGCAGGATTGGCTGAAGACCAACCTGGCGAAGTTCTCCCGCATGCTCCAGGGCCAGAAAGACCTGCTGACCGTCGGGAAGCTCATCCTTTCCGAACTGGCACCGGTTGTCGGCGCGCAGCATGGCGTGTTCTACACCATGATCACGTCGGGCGAGGAGCCGCGGTTGCATCTGCTCGCTTCGTACGCGTTTCGGGCCCGGAAACATTCGTCCTTTGATCTGCGGCTCGGGGAAACGCTGGTCGGACAGGCGGCGCTCGAGAAGGAGCGCATCCTTCTCACGAAAGTGCCGGCGGATTATGTGCAAATCTCGTCGGGTCTCGGGGCCGCGACACCATTAAACCTAATCGTGTTGCCCGTCCTGTTTGAGGGCCAGGTGAAGGCCGTCATCGAGCTCGCTTCGTTTGAGCAGTTCAGCCCGACCCATCAGATTTTCCTCGATCAGCTGACTGAGTCGATCGGCATCGTGCTCAATACGATCGAGGCGAACATGCGGACGGAGGACTTGCTCAAGCAGTCTCAATCGCTCGCGAAGGAGTTGCAGTCTCAACAGGAAGAATTGCAGAAGACGAATCTCGAACTTGAAGACAAGGCGAAGCTGCTGGCGGAGCAGAACGTCGAGGTGGAAAAGAAGAACATGGAGGTCGAGCAGGCCCGGCAAGCGCTCGAAGAGAAGGCGGCTCAGCTTGCGCTTACTTCGAAGTACAAGTCCGAGTTTCTCGCGAACATGTCGCACGAACTGCGCACGCCGCTCAATTCGTTGCTCATTCTTTCTGATCAGCTGTGCGGCAATCGCGACGGCAATCTCTCCACGAAGCAGATTGAGTTCGCGAAGACGATTCACTCGTCGGGCCAGGATCTGTTGCGCTTGATCAACGACATCCTCGATCTGGCGAAGATCGAGTCGGGCACGGTTTCCGTGGAGGTCTCCGACTTGAAGCTGAGCGAATTGAAGGATTACGTGGAGCGTACGTTCCAGCCGATCGGTGAGCACAAGAAACTGGAGTACTCGGTCAGTCTCGATGCGAAGCTG
>JBBQEG010000202.1:0-9519 GCA_038320495.1 Opitutales bacterium
GCTCGACGAGCGCCGCCACAGCGGGCGGCACTTCGACCACGCTCAACGCTGAACAACTCAAGACCCTCCGCAGCAAGCTGCACGACCGGATGACGCAGGTCGTGGTCGACGAGCTCGCCGACTGCGAAGCGCTCTTTCGCCACGATACGCCCAAGCCGATGGCCAGCGTTCCCGTGCTCGCTCAGGGCCGGGCGGCTTTGGTCGCCGCCAACCGCAGCCTGGGGCTCGCCCTCGCAGACGATGAGATCGACTACCTCGTCAAGAGTTTCACCACGCTCGGCCGTGATCCGAACGATATCGAGCTGATGATGTTTGCGCAGGCGAACTCCGAGCACTGTAGGCACAAGATATTCAACGCCACCTGGGAAATCGACGGCGCCACGCGCGACCGCTCGCTGTTCCAGATGATCAAGAACACGTATCAGCTGCACCAGGACGGCATTCTGTCCGCATATAAGGATAATGCGGCGGTCCTGACAGGCACCCGTGGCGGCCGGTTTTACGTCGACCCGAAAACCAGCGAGTACGCCGCCCACGAGGAAGACATTCACATCCTCTGCAAGGTCGAGACCCACAATCACCCCACGGCCATCTCTCCGTTTCCTGGTGCCGCCACCGGCTCCGGCGGAGAAATCCGCGACGAAGGTGCCACGGGCCGCGGTGCGAAACCCAAGGCGGGTCTAAGCGGTTTCACGGTTTCCAATCTGAAACTTCCGGGCGCGGTGCAGCCGTGGGAAATCGAAAACGGCAAACCCAACCGCATCGTCTCCGCCCTCGATATTATGATCGAAGGCCCGCTCGGTGGCGCCGCCTTTAACAACGAATTCGGCCGCCCCGCCATCAACGGCTACTTTCGCACGTATGAGGCTTCAGTGCCGGCCGCCAGTCAAACGACCGCCGCGGGCGCAGGCGAGGAACTCCGCGGCTACCACAAGCCAATCATGCTGGCCGGCGGTCTCGGTAATATCAAAGGCGACCATGTCACCAAGGGCGCCATCAACCCCGGCGACAAACTCGTCGTGCTCGGCGGACCCGCCATGAACATCGGGCTCGGCGGCGGCGCCGCGAGCTCGATGGCAAGCGGCTCCGGCAACGAGGACCTGGATTTTGCCAGCGTCCAGCGCGACAACGCTGAGATGGAGCGGCGTTGCCAGGAGGTCATCGATCGCTGCTGGGCACTCGGTGACGCCAACCCGATTTCGTTCATTCACGATGTCGGCGCCGGTGGTCTGTCCAACGCGCTTCCCGAACTCGTGAACGACGGCGGCCGCGGTGGTCGCTTCGATTTGCGCCAAGTGCCCAACGACGAGCCCGGCATGAGCCCGCTCGAGATCTGGTGCAACGAGTCGCAGGAACGCTACGTGCTCGCCGTTCCGGCCGACCGCATCGAGCTGTTCACCGAACTCTGCCGGCGCGAGCGCGCTCCCTTCGCCATCGTCGGCGAGGCGACGAACGAGCGGCATCTCGTCGTCGAGGATCCGCATTTCCAGAACACACCGATCGACATGCCACTCGAGGTGCTCCTCGGCAAACCGCCGCGCATGCATCGCATCGCGCAGACGCTCGAGCGGCCGCTGCGTCCGCTCGATCTTTCCTCCATCGATTTGAAGGAAGCGGTTCGCCGCGTCCTTTCCCACCCGACCGTGGCCGACAAGACGTTTCTCATCTCCATCGGCGACCGCACGGTCGGTGGGTTGATCTGCCGTGATCAAATGGTGGGGCCCTGGCAGGTGCCCGTCGCGGACTGTGCGGTCACGGCCGCCGCATTCGACGTCACCACCGGCGAAGCGATGTCGATGGGCGAGCGTACGCCCGTCGCGGTAAACAGTGCCGCCGCCTCGGCCCGCCTCGCTGTCGGCGAGGCGCTCACCAATCTCGCCGCCGCGCAAATCGGCGACCTCGGCAAAGTGAACCTCTCCGCCAACTGGATGGCCGCGCCCGCCGTGCCCGGTGACGGCGCGGATCTGTATGCCGCGGTGCAGGCCGTCGGCATGGAGTTGTGTCCGGCCCTCGGCATTACAATTCCCGTCGGAAAAGACTCGATGAGCATGAGCACTGTCTGGCAGGACGGCGCCGGCGAAAAGCGTATCACCGCGCCCGTTTCGCTGATCGTCTCCGCGTTTGCGTCGGTTACCGACGTGCGGCTCACGCTCACGCCACAATTGCAGCAGCGCGATGATACCGTGCTACTGCTCATCGACCTCGGCCGCGGACAAAACCGTCTCGGTGGCTCGATCCTCGCGCAAGTCGTCTCGCAGAGCGGCGCCGCGCCCGCGGATGTCGATGATGCCGCCGACCTCAAGGCATTCTGGAACGCGATCCAGCAACTGGGCCGCGAAGGAAAACTCCTCGCGTATCATGATCGCTCGGACGGCGGCCTGTTCGCCACGGCGGTCGAAATGGCCTTTGCCGGCCACACCGGCGTGGACCTGGCACTGCCCGCCGGAGCTGATTCGCTCGCCACCCTTTTCAGCGAGGAACTCGGGGCGGTGATTCAAATCCGCGAGGCCGACCTCGCCGGCGTCAACGCCGTCCTGCGTACCCACGGTCTTGATACGGCGACCACCTCGATCGGAAAACTCAACCGCGCGCACCGCTTCGTCATCCGCCACGCGGGAGCAGCGGACGTACACTTGGACGAAAGCCTCTTTGCGCTGCGCGCGCTCTGGTCGGACGTCACCCGCCGAATCGCGACTCTTCGTGATAATCGGGCGTCCGCAGAATCCGAATACGCGCTCAAGCTCGATGCCGCCAATCCCGGCATTACGCCCAAGCTCACGTTTCCCTTCCCTTCGACGGAGAGCGGCGTCGGCACCGCGCAAGTTTCCCCCTCGCAGCCCGCAACGCTCGCCGCTCAACCGTCGGGGCTCGTGATCAAGGAACGTCCACCGGTGGCGATCCTGCGCGAACAGGGCGTGAACGGACAGGTGGAGATGGGCGCCGCGACGACGCGGGCCGGCTTCCGCGCGGTGGATGTGCACATGACCGACATCCTGAGTGGCCGCGTGTCGCTGCGAGATTTCCGCGGTTTGATCGCGTGCGGCGGATTCAGTTTTGGCGACGTGCTCGGCGCCGGCGAAGGCTGGGCCAAGAGCATCCTCTTCAACGAACGGGCGCGGGCGGAGTTCGCCGGGTTCTTCGCCCGCAAAGACGCGTTCGCGCTCGGTGTCTGCAATGGCTGCCAGATGATGAGCAACCTGAAATCGATCATCCCGGGCGCCGAGCTCTGGCCGCGTTTCGTGCAAAATCAATCCGAGCGCTACGAAGGCCGGTTTGTATCCATAAAGATAGAACGCAGCCCGAGCATGCTGTTCACCGGCATGGAAGGCTCGGTCATCCCCATCGCCGTCGCCCACGGGGAAGGCTACGCGGAATTCACGGATGCGGCGGCCGCGAAGGCGTGCAGCGATTCCGGGCTGGTGGCGGGACGCTTTGTCGACAACCACCACCGCATCACGGAACAGTATCCACTTAATCCCAACGGCTCGCCGCTGGGCATGACCGCGCTGACCACGACGACTGGGCGCGTCACCATCATGATGCCGCATCCGGAGCGTGTCTTCCGTACGGTTACTATGAGCTGGCACCCGCCGGAATGGGGCGAAGATTCGCCATGGATGCAGCTCTTCCGCACCGCGCGCAGTTGGGTCGGCCAAAAGTGACACGGACACTCCTGTCCGTTCCGTGCTTGGTGCCGATCAGGCCGGAGCAGACAGGAATGTCTGCATCACGCGATTTCACATTGCCGGCCAGGCCAATTTCACGGGCAATCAATCTTTTCGAAAGTTCGTGCATTCTCAGCTATCCGACACGACCTACGTGGCCAGACCGTATATGCGCACGAACTTATGCAAAGATTGATAAGTCTCATCCGCGCTGCCATCCGCTAACCGGTTGATCGCGGTCCCGCCATTGACCGGCTGGCCCCGGGCCGATTGACCTATCGTGATTGGAAGTGGCACAAGCATTCCCGCCTGTTTTGGCATCAGGCAAGGCGGAGCCGGTGCGCCCAGCGTTCGGGCTACACCTCGTCGCACGGATCGGAACAGACAGGAATGTCTGTGTCACCTACGGCCAGCCAGCCGCCATTTTTTGAACGCTCCGCCGCATTCGAGCGCGACATTCAGAGGGAGTCCCGCCAACGCTTGTCTCAACCCCGCCTCCTCAATCCCCTCCCCCATGACAACGGAACGCAAAACGGCTCAATCCTTCGATCAGGAACTCCTCGATCTGTACGATTACTACGTCCACGGCCAGATCGACCGACGGACCTTTCTCCAGCGCGCCAGCAAATACGCGGTCGGCGGTCTCACGGCGATCGCGTTGCTCGAAATGCTCAGCCCGCAATACGCCTTGGCCGCGCAAGTACCCAAGGAGGACACCCGGGTGAAAGCGGAGCACGTGAAATATCCGTCGCCCGCCGGTCACGGCGAAATGCGCGGCTTGTTCGCCAAGCCCGCGAATGCGACCGGCAAGCTCCCCGGCGTGGTCGTGGTCCACGAGAACCGCGGGCTGAATCCCTACGTTGAGGATGTGGCGCGCCGCGTCGCCCTCGCCGGCTTCGTCGCCTTTGCGCCCGATGCCTTGTATCCGGTCGGCGGTTACCCCGGCAACGATGACGAGGGCCGCGCCATGCAGGGGAAACTCGATCGGGCCAAGGTCATCGAGGACTTCGTCGCCGCCGCGAAATTCCTTCATTCCCACTCTGACTGCAACGGCAAGCTGGGCGTCGTCGGCTTCTGCTTTGGTGGCGCCGTCGCCAACACGCTCGCATGGCGTTTGCCTGATATCGTCAAGGCCGCGGTACCTTACTATGGCGGGCAACCCTCGGCGGAAGAGACCGCGAAAATCAAGGGTTCACTCCTGATCCAGTACGCTGAACTCGACACCCGGGTGAACGCCGGCTGGCCGGCTTACGAGGAAGCGCTGAAGGCCAACAAGGTCGACTACGAGATGCACATGTATCCAAAAGTTAACCACGGCTTCCACAACGACACGACGCCGCGTTACGACAAGGAGGCCGCTGAGCTTTCCTGGTCGCGCACAATCGCGTTCTTCAAGAAGAAGCTCGCCTGACCGGCCACGCGTTCCGGGATCCCCGCGCCGTTGCCCGGCAGCCGGGATCCCGTTTCGTGAGAGGGAGGGCCGGCCGCGGAAGCGGCGGCTCATCCGGGCGGATGATCCGTCGTAATTTAAGACCCCGAAGGTGGGACTCAAACATCACGCGAGAGCCGTTCGCCCCGGGCTCCGGCGTTGCCAACGGGGGCCGGTGCAGGGAAATTCACCCGAACAAAGCCTTGCGGGGTGCTCTTCAATTCAGCTGCCGCTTCGGCTGAACGCGCCGATGGAGGCCTGAATTGGCGTGGGTGTAGACCCCATGCGGGTGCTTGAAACGGCATCTGGCGGCGGGTTTTGACCGGTGCCACCACCCGACGACGAACCGGTGGCCGATTGCGTTGTCCAGTGGCTTCGCTTCTCCCGCCCCGCCGCGATCATTGAACCTTCCTTCCTCGTTATGCACTTTCCCCTCCCCTCCCTATCGTCGTTGCGAGCAAGACCGCGCCGCCTCGCTTCGATCGTCTTTCTCCCACTTCTGCTCTTGGTCGGCGGTTGCGTTAGCGAACCGAGTGCGGTCACCGGCCAGAAACAAAGCTTCGGTTATTCCTGGGAACAGGAGCTGGAACTCGGGGCCGAGGCCGACAAGGAAATCACCGCCGAGATGGGCGTGTACGAAAGCCCCGCGATTCAGACTTACATTGAGTCCGTGGGACAGCGTTTAGTGCAGGCGAGCGGCATCACGGATCCCTCCACCCCGGAAATGTATCGCGACACGAAGTTCACCTTCCGCGTGATGGACAGCCCGGTCGTGAACGCGTTCGCGCTCCCGGGCGGCTACGTTTATGTCACCCGTGGCTTGCTCGCTCATGTCCAAAACGAAGCCCAGTTCGCGGTCGTGCTCGGCCATGAAATCGCGCACGTAATCGCCCGGCACTCTTCGCAACAAGCCAGGCGCGCTCAGTGGGGCCAAATTGGACTCGTCGCCGGCGCCATCCTCGGCCAACAGGTCTTGGGCGATCAGGTCGGTAACATGGGCCAGCTGCTCGACATCGGAGGCGCAGCCCTCGGGCTGTTTATGATGCGTTACAGCCGGGAAGCGGAGTACGAATCCGACAGTTTGGGCGTCGGGTACGCGAAGCGCGCCGGCTATCAAGCCGCGGATAGCTCCCAGTTTTTCACGTCGCTCAAGCGCATTTCAGAGTCTGAAGGTCGCGCCTTGCCCACTTGGCAATCCACCCATCCGGATCCGGGCGATCGGGCGGATCGGGTGCGCGAAATCGCCGCCAAGACGGCGACGGCAACCGGCGCTCAGCCGGTACTCGGGGAAGAGCAGTACCTGAATCTAATCAACGGTATTGTGGTCGGCGACGACCCCCGCGAGGGATTTACGCGAAACAACATTTTTTATCATCCGGAATTGCGCTTTCAATTCCCGGTCGCGCCGGGCTGGAAAGTCGCTAATCAGAAGGCCGCGGTGGTCATGGCTGAACCCAATGGTCAGGCGCTCATGGGACTGCGACTCACGCAGGCCGCTCGCGCCACCGAAGCGGCCGCCAAGTTCGTCGAGGGCGCTAAAGTCCAAGTGACTGCGCGCAGTGATACCCAGATCAACGGTCTTCCCGCCACGATTTTGGTTGGCCAGGCCACCACGGAACAAGGCGCCGTCGCGGTCTGGAACGCGTTCATTGAGTACCAGGGCCGGGTGTACAGTTTACTTGGATACTCGCCAGTTGCGGTTTACGAACAGATGCGGCCGACCTATGAAACCGTCGCCGGCGGCTTCCAGCCCCTGCAGGATCCCTCCGTGGTAAATGTCCAGCCGGCACGGCTCAAGGTTGTGCGTGCCGACCGCAGCGCCCCGTTCGCTTCGTTTGTACCCACCAATCTTCCCAGCGAAATGACAGCGGAAGCTGTCGCGATCATGAATCAGCTGGATCTCAACGCCACGGTCGCGCCAGGGCGCCTTTTGAAGATTCCTGATACGTCCGGCGTCCCGCCCACTCCGGCTCCAATCGCGGCCCCGGCCCGACCTGCGTATCCACAGACCGGTTACCCACAGCAATCGGCCGGTTCCTATCCGGCGTACCCCGCCGGTTCGTACCCGCCTTCCCCCGGCGGCACCTATCCGAACCCACCCGTCTACCCTCCCGCCGGACAGGCCCCAGCGGCGCTTCCGCCGGCATATCCGCATCCGCAGTTTCCATCCGCATCCCCATCGTCAGCTCCGCAATCGTATCCGAGCCAAGGATACCCACCAGCGGGCCAGCCACCCGCGTCGCAGCCTCAGCCCCCATACGGCGCCTATCCGCCTGCGCCCACGTATCCTCCGGCCCAACCGGCGCAGGGGCGGACGAATTGGCCGCGATGAGTCTAGGGTTAGCGAGAATGTCGGAAAGTCTTACGAAATGCCCGGCTCAGCCCTACCTGGAAATCATCAGAGGAATCCGCTATTTTATTCATTCCGCTCCAGTAAGGCGTGTTACAATTAGGTCACTCGACTCGGCACGCAGGTTGCAATCTGGAAGTCGCTTTTCTAGACTACCTCTCCTCTCAAACTCTTCTCTTAAATGGACCCCTGCAACGACCTCACTTTTCGGCTGCTCGAGTCATTGTCCCAATTGTCACCGGACGATCAAGCCCGGGCGTTGAACGAGTTGCTGGGGAAGCCGATCAAGGGAATGACCATTTATCGCGTGCTTGAGATCCGGTGCGCGATCGTGGAAGCGTTGGATCCGGAAGTACCTATCGTGGCCGCTGCCCTGGATTTGATCGACGGTCAGATTGCGCTGCGCGAGATCGCCGCCGGTGCTTCCTGGCGCTGAGTCGCACGCCTTGGAACCCTAATTGTCTCCGCGGCGGGGATCCTTGATCCACGGCCTCGTGGATTGATGCCTTGGCTCGCGGGCACGGCGGTAAAGGTCAAACCTCCAAAACCGGCAGGCACGCCCCCGCGTTTGTGAAATTCAAATGACGGCAGGGAGTGAGAGGGATCTCGCCTCGGTCCCGTCGCAATGGGCACGTTTCCCGAAGCCGCTCAGTTGGAGTGTGGCGCACGTTTCGGTCCTTGATGTAGATCAAGGCGCGGCGACCCTCCGGGTGCTATTGTTTCGCCATGAGAATCGAGCTCCAGCTCGTCAGCACCTGACCGCCCCGGTCGCCCTACGTCGGCTGCACCTGCGGAGGATTTCTTCCCTCCTTGGCGGCGATGGAGTGGCTCCTTCCATCCGCGCAGCTATCCAGACTGATTCCTCGCCCCCACTTGACGACGTCCTCCTCCGCGCGAACGCTCATGGCCTTCAAAACACTTCGCACAGTTTCACGCGTCCTCCTGCTGGGCGTTGGTTGCAGCGGGCTGACTGCGCCCGCGCAAAACGTCCCCGACTATGAGCAGGCACCCGTCAAGTACTCGACGACCGCGCCCGTCGACGCCGTAACGCATCTGGAAAAACGTCTCGCCGCCGGTGAACTGGCGTTTGCCGGAAGTGACAAGGAAATCCTGCACGCAGTCCTGCATGCGTTACAGGTCCCGGCCGAGAGCCAAGTGATCGTGTTTTCCAAAACGAGCCTGCAACGCGGAAAGATCCGACCGCGCACGCCGCGTGCCTTGTATTTTTCCGATACGGTGTACGTCGGCTGGGTCCCTGGCGGATTGATCGAAGTCGCTGCGATCGATCCGAAACTCGGACCCGTGTTTTATACTTTCGACCCACAATCTGTTCGCGGCACCTCGCCCGCCTTTGTTCGCGACGCCGATTGCCTCCGTTGCCATGGTGGCAACTTCGTCCGCGACATTCCGGGGCTCTTTGCGCGAAGCGTCGTGCCCGCTACGTCCGGCGAGCCGCTCCTTCGCCACGGCACGGAACTCGTCGACGATCGCACTCCGTTTGAGAAGCGCTGGGGAGGCTGGTATGTCACGGGCTACACCGGACCCGAAAATCATCGAGGGAACGCCTTTGCCACGGAGACAGGCGATGAACTTCAGTTTCCGCTCAACGATCAGCGACCGGAGGAACTGTCCGTATTTTTCGATACGTCGCAGTATCCGGAAAAGACCAGTGATGTCGTGGCGCTCCTCGTCATCGAGCACCAGATGGCGATGCAAAACAGCCTGACGCGCGCCGGCCATCGCACCCGCAAGATGCTCGAGTATCAGCGCTCGCTGCAAAAAACCTTTAACGATCCGGTGACCGACGAGCCCACCTACGACAGTGTGAAAAGTGTCTTCGCCAGCGCGGTCGAAGATGTCGTCGACCATCTCCTGTTTCGCGGAGCCGCCCCGCTTCCGAAGGGAGTCGTGGGCGCGGAGACGTTCCGGCGCGTATTCGCCCAAGGAATACCGCGGAATCAGAGCGGTCATTCGCTGAAAGACCTGCAATTGCAGGAGCGAATCTTTACGAACCGTTGTAGTTACCTGATCTACTCTGAATCGTTCACCGTTCTGCCCCCGCAGTTGAAGACCCG